>NZ_JBVIHM010000017.1:18537-171412 GCF_055570295.1 Streptomyces sp. NPDC031265 | reverse complement strand
TGGAAGGAGCAAAGTGTGCGGAGGGGTACAGAAACGGAGAGGTCCCGCCGTGGGGGGGGAGGACCCGCGGGCGTTTCCGTTCCCCCTCCCCGCGCGGCCAGACAGGCCACGGCCGCACCGCACATCCGGCCCTGGCACCAGCCCATCCCGGCCCGGGTGAACAGCTTGACGGTGCGCGCGTCGCGCGCCCCGAGGTCGGTGACCGCCGCGCGGACGCTCTGCGCGGTCACCTCCTCGCACCGGCACACCTCGGTGTCGTCGGCGAGCCACTGCGGCCAGCCGGTACCCGGTGCGTGCTCGGCGGCCATGGCGTCGGCGAAGGCGCGCATCCGGTCCCGGCGGCGCTCCAGTTCCCGGACGCGGCCGCGACGGTCGGGGCGCCCGCGCAGCCGGGCGGCGATCGCGAGACCGGCCAACTCGCCTTCCACGCCCGCCAGTCGGGCCCCGCCGACGCCGCCGGTCTCCCCCGCCGCCCACAGGTCTCGTACCGAGGTCTCCTGGGAGGCGTCCAGGACCAGGGCCGTGGTCCGGTCGGGGGTGCTGCGGGTGGCGCACCCCAGGGTCGTGGCGAGTTCGATCTGCGGTGCCAAGCCGTGGCCCACGGCCACTGCGTCGCACTCGATCCGGCGACCGCTGCCGGGTGCTGGCCGCCAGTCGCGGTCGAGCCGGGACACGGTGACCGCCTCCACGCGGTCGGTGCCGTGCACCTCGGTGACGGCGCTGCGGGTGCGCAGCCGTACCCGGTGGCGCAGCAGCGCACCGCCGTGCACGGCCGCCTCGGCGATCTTGCGCGGGTTGGCCGCGAGCGCGTACGGGTGGCGGGCGTAGCCGAGGTAGCCGGACGCCTCGATGACGGCGGGCACCTGCGCCCCGGCGGCGGCCAGCGAGGAGGCGACCGCGAGCAGCAGCGGTCCGCTGCCCGCCACGACGACGCGCCGGCCGGGGAGCACGAGGCCGGACTTGAGCATGGCCTGAGCCCCTCCGGCCCCCACGACACCGGGGATCGTCCAGCCGGGAAAGGGAAGTTGGCGCTCGTACGCGCCGGTCGCGAGCAGCACCGCCCGGGCCCGGATCCGCACCGACCGCTCCTCGCCTCCGTCGGCCCCGGTGACGGCGTGCACCACCCAGGGGCCTCCGTCGCCGTCGCGCGTGACGGTCCACACGTGGTGGCCGCCGAGACGGTCCACCGCACTCGCCTCCAGGCGACGGCGGAGCCCGGCGAAAAGGGACCAGTCGTGGTGCAGGGCCTCGGGGCGGGCCGCCCCGGTGGCCGGTGCGGGGTGCCGGAAGAACTGCCCGCCGATCTGCGGCGAGGCATCCAACAAAACGACAGACAAGCCGAGTTCGGCGGCGGCGACGGCACCGGCGAGCCCGGCGCAGCCCGCGCCGATCACCGCGAGATCGTAGGGGTCGCGCTCCTCCGGCGCCGCGGGCGTCTCAGCCGAGGGACGCATGGCCGTGTCCTTCCTGGGTGACCACGGTGTCTCCGGGGCGGGCTGGCACCAGACAGGCCCTGCGGTTGGGCTGCCCGTTGATGGTGGCGAGGCAGTCGTAGCACTGCCCGATGCCGCAGAACGCACCGCGCGGGCGGCCGGTGGTGCGGGTGGTCCGCCAGGCGAGGATGCCCGAGGCCCAGAGCGCGGCGGCGACGGACTGCCCGGGCAGCGCGGGCACGGGCCGGTCCTCGAAGGTGATCTCGAACGATGGGCCGGTGCGCGTCCCGACCAGGTCGGCGGGGGTTCGGGCCACGGGAAGCCTCCTTGTGCAGCGGGCGGGGTCGGTCCATCCACAGGAGTACGGAGCGGACGGACGAGGGGGGATGACAGGGGTGCCCTTCCGGGAAGTCCGGGAGGAGGCCCGCGCGGACGGCGAGCCGGGCTCGTCTCAGCCCTTCGCCGCGAACCGGCCGGGAGCGAACGGGGCGATGTCCAGCGACAGTTGGCCGCCCGTCACGCACGCCGCCACGATCAGCCCGGTGACGGGGGCGAGCCCGACCCCCGCTCCTTCGTGGCCGCAGGCGTGCAGGAGGCCGGGGACCTCGGGGTCGGGGCCGATGGCGGGCAGATGGTCGGGCAGATAGGGGCGGAAGCCCGCGTACGTACGGAGCGCCCGCACGGTGCCCAGGACCGGGAAGAGGGCGACGGCCTGGGCGGCGAGACGGCACAGCGCCTCGGTGGACAGGGTGCGGTCGAAGCCGACCCGCTCCCGGCTGGCACCGATCAGGACCGGGCCCGCCGCGGTGCCCTCGACCACAGCCGAGGTCTGGAGCGCCGCGGAGTCGCTGGCGACATCGGCGACGTAGTCCGCCGCGTACACCTTGTGCCGCACCACGCGCGGCAGCGGCTCGGTGACCAGGACGAAGCCGCGGCGCGGCAGGACGGGCAGCTCCACACCCGCGAGCCGGGCGACCTGGCCGCCCCAGGTGCCCGCCGCGTTCACCACGTACGGGGCGTGGATCCGCGCGCCGCTCGCCGTGTGGACCCCCCTCACCTCGCCGCCCTCCCCGGTGAGCAGAGCCATGACCTCCTCACCGAGCCGCAGCCGGATCCGGTCGCCGCCCGCGCGCAGCAGATGGGCCGCGGCGAGGGCGGGCATGACCTGGGCGTCCTGCGGGTAGTGGTAGCCGCCCGCCAGGCCTGGGGCCAAGTGGGGCTCCAGGTCGTTCAAGCGGTCCGCCGGGATCTCCTTGACCCGTACACCGGCGCTCTCCTGTCCGGCAGCGAAGCCGCGCAGTGCCGCCATCCCGGCCTCGCCGGAGGCGACGACCAGGCCGCCCTTGGGTTCGTACTCGATCTGCGGCGGGAGCAGTTCGGCCAGCTCGCGCCACAACTCGGCGGAGGCGAGGGCGAGGGAGAGTTCGGGGCCGGGTTCCTTGTCGGAGAGCAGGAGGTTTCCCTCACCGGCGCCGGTGGTGCCGCCCGCTACGGGGCCGCGGTCGACGACGGTGACGGTGAGGCCGGCGCGTGCGGCGTAGTAGGCGCAGGCCGCGCCGACCACGCCCGCACCGATGACGATGACGTCCGAGGATGTTCTCGTGGGCACAGCAGTAATATTTCACATTGCACTGCGTTGGCCAAGGGGTGCGCCTCGACGGCCCATTGGGACACGAGTAGGTAAAGGAGCGGCCAATGGGTTGTCAGTACAATTTCACATTACTATGTTACAGGTCACATTCCAGCCAGCTCTGGCTGTCAGACTGCTCTCGCGCTCCGGAGTGACCACTGATGAACAAGCGCACCCTCACCGCCCTCGCCACCGCCCTGGCGGCGTCCCTCGCCCTCGGGGCGACCGGCTGTTCGAAGACCAAGCACTCGGACGCGGGCCCGGACGCCGGGGGCAAGAATCCGGCGACCGCCAACGCCGGCACCGTCGTGGGCGGCACTCCCCAGAAGGGCGGCACCCTGACCGTCCTGTCCAACCAGGACTTCACCCATCTCGACCCGGCCCGCAACTGGGTCATGAACGACATGGACTTCGGCACCCGGCTGCTCTACCGCACCCTGGTCACCTACAAGGCGACCCCCGGCACCGGCGGCGGCGAGCTCGTACCCGACCTGGCCACCGATCTGGGCACCTCCTCCAACGGCGCGAAGACCTGGACCTTCCACCTCAAGCCGGGGGTCAAGTACGAGGACGGCAGCCCCGTCACCGCCCAGGACGTCAAGTACAACGTGGAGCGCTCCTTCTCGCCCGACCTGCCGGGCGGCGCCGACTACGCGGCCCGCTACCTCGCCGGCGCCGACGGCTACCAGGGCCCGGCCCAGGGCAAGCACCTGGACTCCGTCAAGACGCCGGACGACCACACGATCGTCTTCGAGCTGCGCAAGCCCTTCGCGGAGTTCCCCAACGCCACCGTGATGCCGACCTTCGCGCCGGTCCCCCAGGCTCAGGACAAGGGCCCCCAGTACGACAACCGGCCGTTCTCCTCGGGACCGTACAAGATCGAGTCGTACCAGCGGGGCAAGAAGCTGGTGCTGGTCCGCAACACCCACTGGGACGCCGCCACCGACCAGGTGCGCAAGGCGTACCCGGACAAGCTCGTGATGGTGATGGGACTCAAGGCCAACCAGATCGACGACCGGCTCATCGCCTCCCAGGGCGCCGACGCCTCCGCCGTCTCCTGGGGCGCCCTGCGGCCGGAGAGCGCGGCCAAGGTGCTGCCCAGCGCCGAGGTCCGCAAGCGGCTGATCGCCGAGTCCACCAACTGCACCGACATGGTCCAGATGAACACCGGGCGCGCCCCGTTCGACAACGTGAAGGTCCGTCAGGCCGTGCAGTACGCCCTCGACAAGGACGCGGTCCTCACCGCGTCCGGCGGCCCCGCCTTCAACGACCCCTCCACCGCGTACATGCCCGCCTCCCTGTTCGGCGGCAAGCAGCCGGACACCGTGAAGGTGCCGGTGGCCGGCGACGTGGCCAAGGCCAAGCAGCTCCTCAAGGACGCGGGCAAGCCGGACGGGTTCACGACCAAGATGACCGTCTCGACCGGCGACAAGGGGCGCGCCGAGGCGATCCAGCAGGCGCTCGGCAAGGCCGGGATCAAGGTCACCATCGAGACCGTCGACCCGTCCGCGTTCTACGCGACGATCGGTGACACCAAGAACCGGACCGACATGGTCTACACGGGCTGGTGTCCCGACTACCCGTCGGGATCCACCTTCCTGCCGTTCGTCTTCGACGGCCGCTACATCAAGGAGAAGGGCAACTCCGGCAACCACTCGCTCTTCCGCGACGACACCACCATGAAGAAGATGGACGAGATCGCCGCCATGACGGACGCCAAGCAGGCCAACGCCGCATGGCAGCAGCTGGACGGCGAGATCCTCGCCAAGGCCCCGGCCGTACCGGTCCTGGTGCGCCGCTGGCCGCTGGTGCTCGGCACCAACATCGCGGGCGCCTACGGCCAGACCTCCTTCGGCGGTCAGCTCGACTACGCCACGGCCGGCCTCAAGGACCCCTCGAAGAGCCAGGGCTGAGGGTCTGCCGGATCATGACCACCACCCTCGCACCGGCGGCCGCGCCGGCGGGCCGCGGCCCCTGGCAGCTGGCCCGCGCGGAACTGCGCCGCCGCACCTCCGTCAAGATCTCCCTCGCCGTCGTGGCGCTCTTCGTCGTCATGGCGGCCGCCGCCCCCCTGCTGAGCAGGCTCGGCGGCTGGTCGCCCGAGGAGTTCGACAAGACCGCCGTCGACCCGTACCTGGGCGGTCAGCCGCTCGGGACCCTCGGCGGTGTCTCCGCCGACCACTGGCTGGGCGTGGAGCCCGTCACCGGGCGCGACCTGTTCGCCCGGGTCGTGCACGGCGCCCAGGTCTCCCTCCTGATCGCCTTCACCGCGACCGCGATCGTCGTGGTCGCGGGTACGGCCGCCGGGATCGCGGCCGGCTACTTCGGCGGGCGCACCGACGCGGTCCTCAGCAGGCTCATGGACCTCACCATGTCCTTCCCCTCCCTCATCTTCATGATCGCGATGATGTCGGTGGCCAAGGACGTCAACCGCATCGCCCTGATGACCGCCGTGATCGGCCTGTTCGGCTGGCCCGGCATCGCCCGTGTCGTCCGCGGCCAGACCCTCTCGCTCAAGCACCGCGAGTACGTCGACGCGGCGCGGGTCAACGGCTCGGGCTCCTGGCGGATCCTCACCCGCGACATCCTGCCGGGCGTCGCGGGGCCCGTCATCGCGTACACCACCCTGATCATCCCCGGCATGATCGCCACCGAGGCGGCCCTGAGCTATCTCGGCGTCGGCGTCCGCCCGCCCACCCCCTCCTGGGGCCAGATGATCGCCGAGAGCGTCGCCTTCTACGACACGGACCCCATGTACTTCGTCATCCCGAGCACCTGCCTCTTCCTCACGGTGCTCGCCTTCACCCTGCTCGGCGACGCGCTGCGGGACATCCTCGACCCGAGGGGAAGCCGCTCATGATCCTCTACATCGGCCGTCGGCTGCTCGGGGTGACCGGCGTCCTGATCGCGATCGCCGCCGTCACCTTCACCATCTTCTACGTCCTGCCGTCCGACCCGGCCGCCGCCGCGTGCGGCAAGTCGTGCAGCGTCGAACGTCTGGCGGCGATCCGCACCCACATGGGCCTGGACCAGCCGGTGTGGAAGCAGTTCTGGGAGTTCGCCTCCGGCATCTTCACCGGCCGCACCATGGGCAGCGGCCAGTACGCGCTGCACTGCGACTTCCCGTGCCTGGGCTACTCGTACGAGAACAGCGAGTCGGTGTGGGGCCTGCTCATGGACCGCCTTCCCGTCTCCGCCTCGCTCGCCCTCGGCTCGGCGGTCCTGTGGCTGGTGCTCGGTCTGTCCGCCGGGGTCACCGCGGCGCTGCGCAAGGACACCCTCACCGACAAGGTCCTGATGGTCGGCGCGGTCGCCGCCGCCTCGCTGCCCGTCTACTTCACCTCCATCATGCTGATCTACGGCCTGATCAGAACCGCCGGGCTGCTGCCCTATCCGCAGTACGTGCCCCTCGGCTCGGACCCGGTCCACTGGGCGTCCAACCTGCTCCTGCCCTGGCTCGCGCTCGCCGTCCTGTACGCGGCCATGTACGCACGCCAGAGCCGCAGTTCGATGATCGAGACCATGGCGGAGCCGTACATCCGCACCGCCCGCGCCAAGGGACTGCCCCGCCGCACGGTCGTGGTCAAGCACGGGCTGCGGGCGGGGATGACACCGATCCTCACCATCTTCGGCATGGACCTGGGCGGCCTGCTCGCGGGCGCGGTGATCACCGAGTCCATCTTCGGGCTGCCGGGCATCGGACGGCTCTTCTACGGCGCCCTGTCCAGCGGCGACCAGCCCGTCATCCTCGGCGTGACCCTGCTCGCCGCCGCCTTCATCGTCGTCGCCAACCTGGCCGTCGACCTGCTCTACGCCGTCGTCGACCCGCGAGTGAGGTACTGATGGACGCGCCCCGCCCCACCTCGCCCGCACTCCCACCCCGAGCCGCGCACCTGCGGGACGCGCGCGAGCCCCTGCTGACCGTGCGGAACCTGAGCGTCACCTTCCCGACGCAGCACGGTCCCGTACGGGCCGTCGACTCCCTCGACTTCGACGTCCACCGGGGCCGCACCCTGGGCATCGTGGGAGAGTCCGGCTCCGGCAAGTCCGTCACCTCCATGGCCGTCCTCGGCCTGCACACCGGCGCCGAGGTCACCGGCTCCATCGCACTCGACGGCCAGGAGCTGGTGGGCCTGACGGAGCGTGAGCTGAACCGGCTGCGCGGCCGCCGGATGGCGATGATCTTCCAGGACCCGCTCTCCAGCCTCCACCCCTACTACACGGTCGGCGAGCAGATCGCCGAACACCACCGCGTCCACTTCCGCTCCGGCCGCGCGGTGGCCCGCCGGCGTGCGGTGGAGATGCTCGCCGAGGTCGGCATCCCGGAGCCGCGGCGCCGGGTCGGCGAGTACCCGCACCAGTTCTCGGGCGGCATGCGCCAGCGCGTGATGATAGCGATGGCGCTGGCCTGCGAGCCCGAGCTGCTGATCGCGGACGAGCCGACCACCGCGCTCGACGTCACCGTGCAGGCCCAGATCCTGGAACTGATCGCCCGCTTGCAGCAGGAGCGGGGGCTCGCCGTCGTCATGATCACCCACGATCTGGGGGTGGTGGCGCGCGTCGCCCACGAGGTCCTGGTGATGTACGGCGGCCGGGCGGTCGAACAGGCCCCCGTGGACACCCTGTTCGCGGCCCCGGCCCACCCCTACACCCGCGGCCTGCTCGACTCGCTGCCCCGCCTCGACGACCCCGACGACGCACCGCTGCGGGCCATCCCCGGCAGCCCGCCGTCCCTGCTCACCCCGGCTCCCGGCTGCGCGTTCGCTCCCCGCTGCTCGCGGGCCGCGTCGGCCGCCGCGAGCGAGCGGCTGCGCTGCGAGACCGAACCGCCCCTGCTGTCCGGGCCCGCCGGCCACGCGTCCGCCTGTCACCTCACCACGCACGAAGGCGCCCCTTCATGACCACAGCGACCCAACCCCTGCTGTCCGTACGGGACATGACGAAGGTGTACCCGGCCCGGCGGCGCGGCTCGGCTCCCGTACGGGCGGTCGACGGCATCAGCTTCGACGTGGCACCCGGCGAAACGCTCGGCCTCGTCGGCGAGTCCGGCTGCGGCAAGTCCACCACCGGCCGCACGATCGTGCGCCTGCTGGAACCCTCAAGCGGATCGATCGCCTACGACGGCCACGACATCAGCCATCTCTCCCAGCGCGACCTCAAGCCGCTGCGCCGCGAGATCCAGATGGTCTTCCAGGACCCGCACTCCTCCCTCAACCCGCGCCAGACCGTCGCACGGATCATCTCCGACCCCCTGCTGGTGCAAGGGAGTTCGGCGGCGGACGCGCGCCGGCGGGCCGCCGAGCTGATGGAGCTGGTGGGGCTCATCCCCGAGCAGATCGACCGCTTCCCGCACGAGTTCTCCGGCGGCCAGGCCCAGCGCATCGGCATCGCCCGCGCGCTGGCCACCCGGCCGCGGCTCGTCATCGCGGACGAGCCCGTCTCGGCCCTCGACGTCTCCGTCCAGGCCCAGATCGTCAACCTGATGGAACGCCTGCAGCGGGAACTCGGGCTGGCCTACCTCTTCATCGCCCACGACCTGTCGGTGGTCAAACGGGTCTGCGACCGGGTCGCCGTCATGTACCTGGGCCGGATCGTCGAGATCGGCGCGAAGGAGCGGGTGTACGCGGCCCCGGCCCACCCCTACACCCGCGCACTGCTCTCCGCCGTCCCGCTGCCCGACCCGGCCGCCGAACGGGCCCGCGAGCGCATCACGCTCCTGGGCGACCCGCCGAGCCCGGCCGCACCCCCGCCGGGCTGCTCCTTCCACCCCCGCTGCCCCAAGGCGCAGGCCCGCTGCCGCAGCGAGGCGCCCGTACTGCGGATCGCCGCACCGGGCGAGGCACGCCAGGTCGCCTGCCACTTCCCCGAGGCGGCCTGACCGCGGGTGTGCCCCGGAACCGCGAACGGTTCCGGGGCACACCTGCGTGGTCCGGACGCGCCTTCCCCGATTCGGCCTATGACTTGGTGATACGGACCCGCTCCCCGTACCCGTCGGCGCTCAGCACGTCGATCCGCACCCCGGCCGCGGGGTCCGCGAACGACTCGCCGGACCAGTACGGCGCGTCGTCCAGCGGACGGCAGCCGCCGGCCGGAGTGGCGGCGGGCTTGGCGTCCACGACGCGGATCGGCCCGTATCCGGTCGGCACGGACGTGTCGACCTTGTAGATGAGCGCGCCGGTCGAGCAGGCCGCCGTGTCCGCCTGGACCGCGCGGCGCGATTCGACGACGTACGCGGTCGTCGGCCCGGTCGGCACCACGGCGATCTTGGTCCCGCTGCCGTACTCGACGGCGGTGAGGTCCACCGTGCGGGTGCCGCTCGACGCCTGGCAGGCGACCTGGCCGTCGTCGGTCCAGCCGAGCTTCCACGACTCCCACCCGAAGTACTGCGACGCCTTCCCGCCTATCAGGCCCATGACGTCCCAGCCGCCGACGAACCGGTGTGCGTCGCCGCCGGCGTCGAAGGCGTACAGGTCGGGCAGGCCGAAGGTGTGCGCCGTCTCGTGGCCGACCAGCTTGGGGCCCCAGTTCCACATGTCCTGGCCGAAGGTGACCGCCCACTTCACGGTCGTACCGTCGGCGACCACGCCCGCGGTGCCCGGTTGGTACACATAGGTCGGCGTGAAGGAGATGGCTTTCGCGTTCCTGGTGGGGACGACGTAGACCATGTCGTACCGGGAGAAGTCCACCGCCGGGTCGGCGGCCCTCACCGCGTCCCTGAGGTACGCCTCGTGCGCTTCGTGGCTCAGGCCGCGCGCGAAGCCGTACGAGGTGGAGTCGTGCGGCATGCGCACCCACCACCGGTGCTGGCTGACGGCGAGCCACACCTTGCCGTACGAGGCGTTCCACAGCCAGTTCGCGCCGGGCGTGAGCTGCGCCGCGTCATCGGCCGGGGCCTCGGTGGCCGCCGCGTCCGGGAAGTCCACGAAGATCATGGCGACCTTGAGGGTGCCGGTCGAGCGCTGGAAGACAGTGCGGTCGGTGCTGTGACCCTCGTCCGACCAGCCGGTCGTGCCGCGCAGTGCGCAGTCGGAGGCGGTGTCGGCCTGCGCGCGGGCCGGCGCCACGCCGAGCAGGAGGAGCAGCACGGTGACGGCCAGGGCGGGCAGTTGCAGAGCCCGGCGCAGAGCCGGCCAAGGCCGCTCGGCGCGCGCGGACTTGGGGGAAGGGACAGGAGCGGTGCTTCTCATGGACTCGCGACCTCCATATGAATGGCATGTGACATTTCACATAAGAGTGGTGGAGTCTCGCCCCTGTCCGAAAGATGTCGTCGCTCCATAACATCCGCGCCATGGATCTGGAGCTGCGGCACCTGCGAGTGGTGTGCGCGATCGCGGAGGCCGGGAGCCTCACCAAGGCGGCCGCCGCGCTGCGCATGACCCAGCCCGGGCTCAGCGCACAGCTCCGCCGGATCGAGACCATGCTCGGCGGGGCGCTCTTCGACCGCAGACGGGACGGCGCGGTCCCCACCGGCTTCGGTGAACTGGTCCTCACCCGCGCCCAGTCGATCCTGCCCGGAGTAGACGGTCTGCTCGCGGACACCACCCGCGCCGCCCGCCGGATGTCCGCCCCGCACCGCGTCCGCCTCGGCTCCGTCGGCGGCCCCCTCCTCGGCCATCTCATCCTGGCGGTACGGGAGTTGCTGCCCGGCACCGAGGTCACCGCCCGCTCTCACCCCTCCCCCGTGCCCCTCCTGGAGGACGTGGCCGCGGGCCGCCTGGAAGCCGCCGTGCTCGGTGACAACCCCCACGACGAGCTCCTGCCGCGCGACGGGGTGGTCCTCGTCCCGTTCGCCACCGAGCCCGTGTTCGCCCTGCTGCCCGCGGCCCATCCGCTGGCCGCCCAGCGGGAAGTGGCCCTGGCCCAGCTCCTCGACGAGGACTGGGCGGTGCCCGGCCCGGACCGGGACCGCACCCGCGAGTACTGGTCGTCGGTCTGCGCCCTGCAACACCGCCGCCCCTCGGCCCCGTACGAGGCCGAGGGGCGCCAGCTGATCGAGATCGTGCGGGCCGGCCTGGCCGTCAGCCTGTGCCAGGCCACGTTCATCGAGGTCCCGGGTGTCGCCGTGCGCCCGCTGGCCGGAAATCCCCTCCACTACCGTCATGTTCTGGCCTGGCGCCGCGACGGGCCGCTCGCCCCGCACGACACCGAGATCCTCCGCCGGGTGCACACCGGTTACGCGAACGCCCGGGCCGGCAGCCCGGCGTACACGCGGTGGCTGAAGCACGGGTCGTACGAGGTGCCGGGGCCGGTGGAGCCATGACGCCGGGCCCCCCGGGGCGCCTCCCTTCCCCTTTCCCTTGTCCGGTTCGCCTCTCTGGTTCACGAGGCTGATCTCGATGCCCTGCTCGGCGTTGGCGGCCGTCACCGTGTACGGGCCGGTCACCGGCTGCGCGGGCACCGCCCGGAATCGGATCCGGCCCGAGGGAGGCCGTGGAGGATGGTGCATGGTGATGTCTCACCCGTGCGCTACGACGGATACAGCCGGGCGGTCCTTCACGTCGCCGGTTTGCGGCCCCAGATGAAGACGGCGTCGCCGAGGTCCGTGGTGTTCCACAGCAGCTGGGCGTCGTGGAGCTGGAGGTTGATGCAGCCGGCCGAGCCGCCGCCGTTGAACAGGTCGCCGTAGACACCGTGGAAGGCCTGGCCGCCGGAGAAGTACTGGGAGTACGGCATGGGCGCGTTGTCGTACAGCTCGGAGTGGTCGTCGATGCGGCGCTCGGTGATCTCGTGCCAGCCGTTGCGGGTCTGGTGGCCCCAGCGCCCGGTGCGGACCGCGACCGCCGGGAGTCGTCCGCCGGGCCGGAACACGCCGGAACGAGCAGGAGCAGCGCGGCGACGGGCAGGCCGAGCCGACGCCGCGGCAGAAGACGAGAAACGAGAGCGAGCCCGGTGCCAGGTGTATCGTGCGAAGTGCCGCGAATGCGAACTACACCCCTTATACGACTACTTGCCGTGTGACCGGCATGAAGGGGGATGAACAGCGTGCCTCTTCCGCACGAAGCTCATCGGACGGCGGTCCCGCCGGGGGCGCCGACGTGAACGGGCCGGCCCGGCGCGGCCTGCTCGGCGGGCTGGCCGCCCTGGGCACGGCCGCCGCCGTGAACGGCTGCCAGGGATACCGCGCCCCCGCGCCCGCCCCGTCCTCCCAGCCCGGCCGCCAGCCGGGCGTGACGGACCCGCAGCCTCCCCGTGTGCTGCTGCTGTCCTACGACTTGAGCCCGGGCACCCACGGTCCGTCGGGCCGGGACGCCGTCCGCCGTATGTTCGCCGCGTGGACGCCCCTGCTCACCGCCCGCCCGTCCACCGTCCGCGACGGGCCCACCGTCACGGTCGGCTTCGGCCCGGCCTTCTTCCCCCGCCTCGGCTCACGCACACCGGAGGCGCTCCGCGACCTCCCCGCCTTCGCCGGTGACCGGCTGCGCCCCGCGGCCGGCGGCGGCCAGGTGTTCCTGCAGATCTGTGCCGGCACCCCGGCCGTCTGCACCGACCTCGCGCGGCGGCTGGAGCGGGCCGTGCCGGGCGTGCTGCGCCCGCGCTGGCACCAGGCGGGCGTCCTGCCCGCGACGCCGCCAGGAGAGACCCCCCGCAACCTGTTCGGCTTCAAGGACGGCACCTCCAATCCGAACGCGAAGGAGGCCGAACGGTGGGTGTGGCTCGGCCCCGGGCCCCACCACAACGCCACCTACCTGGTGGTGCGCCGCATCCGGCTGGCCACGGCCGAGTTCGGCAGTCTGCCCGTCGAACGCCAAGAACGCGTCGTGGGCCGCCGCAAACCGCACGGCGGCCCCCTCCAGGGCGGCCCCGAACACACCGAGGCCGATCTCTTCGCCAAGACGTCGCAGGGCAGCTACCTGCTCCCCGCCGACGCCCACGTCCGCCTCGCCCACCCCCGATTCGACGGCGGGGCCCGGATACTGCGCCGGGGATACTCCTACGACAACGCCCCCGACGACCAGGGCCTGCTCTTCCTCGCGTACATGAACGACCCCGACCTGTTCACCCGCGTACAACGCCGCCTCGCGGGCCACGACGCACTCGGCCCGTTCGTCGAACACTTCGGCTCCGCCCTGTTCTTCGTCCCGCCCGGCGCGGGCCCGGAGCGGCCGCTGGGCAGCACCGTCCTGTAGGCACCGGCGGCAGCTCCGGCCAGGAGCCGACGCGTGTCCAACGCCCTAGGCGAACGTCACCACGTCGCGCACCCTGCGCCGGGGGCTGCTCGGCCCGGTCGGCCCGTAACCGATCCGCAGCACCATCTGTACGTACGACATCGCGGTCAGCGGATCCCGGGCGGCCCAGCGCAGTTCACCGCGTTCCAGGACCTGGCTGCTGAGGCCCACGGCGAGATCGTGGCAGGTGGCCAGGAGCAGAACGCGCTGCAGGGCCTGACCGGACCTGAGCCACGCGGCGGGATCGTCCTCCGAGGTTCCCAGCAGGGCGAGTTGGGGCACGGACTCGAAGTCCACCGCACCCCGGTCGGCCACCGGCCGCCGCGCCGCGAAGTCCCGCACCGCCGCACCGCCGGTCCGCCTGCGGGGCCCGAAGGCGTACTCGGGTACACCGTCGGCAGCGGTGTCGGCGGCCGCCGCGCCCAGCCGGGTCCACCGGCCCAGCTCGGCGACGCGTTCAGGGTCCTCGGAGTCGTGCCGCTCCGCGTCCTCGACGAGGTCCAGCAGCGCCTTTACGTGCCACGCCCCGGGGAAGACGAGCAACGCGCCCTCCGCGAGCGCCGCGGCGGCGAGCGCCTCCCTGACCTCCTGCGGCACAGGTGTGTCCGCGAACGGGAAACGGCTGGTGTGCCTGCGCCGCACGGCCGGGTGGAGCGCCGCCAGCTCCTCGACCGTGCGCGGAGACCTCGCCAGGCGCACGGCGGCGAGCAGACCGGGCCGGGCGGCGTCGGGCAGCACGGAGACCTCCGGCTCCCAGCCCCGGTGGGCGGCCGCGACCCGGAGCGTGAAAAGCGCGGCCCCGCAGCTGATGTGCAGTGCCCGCCCCGCCGGATCGGCGTGTGGCAGGGACCTGCTCGGGTCCGCGTGCAGCTCCAGCACGCCGGACTCCCGGCGGAAGACGAACTTCCACGGCTGGGCGTTGTGCAGCGACGGCGCGGTCGTGGCGTCGTTGACGAGCGCGGTCACCGTCTGTGTGTCGAGCACCGAATACTCCATCGTCTCTGCCCCGTCCTCATCCGCAACGGCCTTTTCCCGGCCTTTCACCCACGTTCCCCCCTCCTGACGCGCGCCCCAGTGCCGAACGGCCCGGGGAAGGGGCCGGATGGCCCGGACAGGGGCCGAACCGGACCTGTCGAACACCGCCGTCAAGGGGCGACTGTGGCAGCGAAGAGCCCTGTCCGAGGTGAGATGAGAGGGGATGGCCGCCATGAGGATGCCGTTGGTCGTCGGGGTCGACGGCTCCGAGTCGAGTCTTCGGGCACTGGACTGGGCGGTGGACGAGGCCGAACGCCTGGGGCTGCCGCTGCGCATCGTCCACGCCTCGCTCTGGGAGAGGTACGAGACCGCCCCCTATCCGTACGGATATGTGATCCCCTCGGCTGAAGTCCCCTCGGAAGACCTCCTGGACTCGGCCGCCGAGCGCGCTCGGCGGCGCGTGCCGGATCTGGTGATCTCCACCGAGGAGCTGCCCGAGGCCCCCGAGACCGCGCTGCTCGACGAGGCCCGCAACGCCACCGCTCTCCTCACCGGTTCACGGGGCCGGGGGCCGTTGACCGAACTGCTCCTGGGCTCCGTGGGCCTGGCCGTCGCCTCCCGTGCGCACTGCCCTGTGATCGTGGTACGCGGCACCGAGGAGAGCCTCAAAGCCCGGCACCACCGCGTCGTCCTCGGCATCGGGGAAGCCGACACCGCGGGAGCGGCGGCCAGCTTCGCCCTGCGCGAGGCCGAGGCCCGTGGATGCGTGCTGGAAGCGGTCCGCGCCTGGCGCTGCCCCGCCTATGAGGGCGCCGGTCACCCGTCCCTGGCGAACGGGCCCGCCGACGACCACAAGGAACGGGCCGCCGCGCTCATCGACGACACGCTGCGCGAGCCCCTGCGCGAACACCCGGGCCTCGACGTCCTGCGGACGACGTCCGAGGGACCGGCCCACAAAGTCCTCCACGACCGCACGGCGACGGCGGATCTCCTGGTCCTCGGCGCCCGTCGGCGCCACAGTCACCTGGGGCTCCAGCTGAGCCGGGTCGCCCACACCCTCCTCCACCACGCCGACTGCCCGGTGGCGATCGTGCCCCAGCACGGCTGACCGTTCCATACTGCTCGCAGTGACACGGAGGAGCCGCTCATGACCGCATGCGTCAGCGACACCGGGCCCGGACCCGTCCACCACCGGGGGCCGCGCGCCACGCCGCCGTACGGTATCCGCCCCGCCACCCGCCCGTGATCGCCGGGCCGCTGAAGGGGATCGCGGCGGTGGTCCTCGACACCGACGGAGTGATCACCGACTCCGCCCGGGTGCACGCAGCCGCCTGGAAGGCGGCCTTCGACGCCCATCTGAGGGAACACCCGCCTCCCGACCCGGCACAGCGGCGCCCGTTCGACGACCGTACGGACTACCTCCGTTACGTCGACGGCAAGTCCCGGCACGACGGCGCCGCGTCCTTCCTCGCCTCGCGGGGGCTGCCCTCGGACGATCACGCCGTGGCCCTCGTTGCCGAGCGCAAGGAGCAGCTCTTCGCCGCCCGGCTGCGCAGCGGCGACATCCCCGCCTACCCGGGGACGGTGCGGCTGCTGCGGGCGCTGCGCGCCGAGGGCGTCAAGCTCGCCGCCGCCTCCGCTTCCCGGCACGCCCGGGAGCTCCTCGACCGCGCCCAGGTGCTGGACCTGTTCGAAGCACTGGTCGACGGGGCGGAGGCGAGCCGTATGGGACTGCCGGGGAAGCCCGATCCCGCGCTGTTCCTGGAAGCCGCCCGGCGCCTCGGCCGGCCGCTCACCCGGACCGCCGTCGTGGAGGACTCGCTCGCCGGTGTCGAGGCCGGGCGGCGCGGCCGCTTCGCGCTGGTCGTCGGCGTGGACCGGACGGCGGGAGCGGGCACCGGCGACGCCCTGCTGCGGCACGGCGCGCATCTGGTCGTCCGGGACCTCGCCGAACTACTCACCGAGGAAGCGGGCCCGTGAACGACTGGACGTGGGAGTACGAGGGGTACGACCCGGCACGCGAGCGCCTGCGCGAGTCCCTGTGCACCTTGGGCAACGGCCTCTTCGCCACCCGTGGTGCCGCACCCGAGTGCGCGGCGGACGACATCCACTATCCGGGGACGTACGCGGCGGGCTGCTACAACCGTCTCACCTCGACCGTCGCGGGCCGCCAGGTCGTGAGCGAGGACATGGTCAACCTGCCCAACTGGCTGCCGCTGCGCTTCCGGATCCTGGACCCGCAAGGACAGGGCGCCTGGTTCACCCCCGACGGCGAGGCGCTGGACTCCCACCGCCAGTGGCTCGACCTGCGCGCCGGAATCCTGGAGCGCGAGGTGCGCTACACCGGGCCCGAGGGCCGTGCCCTCGCGGTGCGCCAGCGGCGCCTGGTCCACATGGGCGATCCCCATCTGGCCGCTCTGCGTACGGAGTTCACCGCCGGGAACTGGCAGGGCGTGCTGGAGGTCGAGTCCGCGCTCGACGGCGGCGTGCGCAACAGCGGTGTCGAGCGCTACCGCTCGCTCAACTCCACCCATCTGACGCACGTCCATACCGGGACCTCCGGGCCGCAGACGATGTGGCTGCGGTGCCGCACGAGCTCCTCCGACATCCGCGTCGGCATGGCCGCCCGCACCACGGCCCCCTCCGGTACCGAGACACACAGCGGCGAGCACAGAGCGGTCCAGCGCTTGCGGATCCCGCTCTCGCCCGGGCTCACCGTCACCGTCGACAAGACGGTCGCCCTGCACACCTCACGCGACCGGGCGATCAGCGACCCGCTCGGGGCGGCGGTCGACCGCGTGAACGCCGCCCCCGGCTTCGACGTGCTCCTCGGCACCCACCGCGCGGCGTGGCAGGAGCTGTGGCGCAGGGCCGAGTTGGAGGTTCCGGGTGAGCCCGGCCGTATCCTGCGGCTGCACCTCTTCCACGTCCTGCAGACGCTCTCTCCGCACACGGCGGACCTCGACGCCGGGGTTCCCGCGCGCGGTCTGCACGGCGAGGCCTACCGGGGCCACGTCTTCTGGGACGAACTCTTCGTACTGCCCTATCTCAACCTGCACTTCCCCGAGGTCTCACGCGCCCTGCTCACCTACCGCCACCGGCGGCTCGGGCAGGCCTGCGCCGCCGCCCGCGAGTCCGGCCGCGCCGGAGCCATGTATCCATGGCAGAGCGGCAGCGACGGCCGCGAGGAGAGCCCGCGGCTGCATCTCAACCCCCGCTCCGGCCACTGGCTCCCGGACCGCTCCCACCTTCAGCACCACGTCGGCTCGGCCGTCGCCTACAACGTCTGGCGCTACTGCGAGGCGACCGCCGACATCGGCTTCCTGCACACCAAGGGCGCCGAGATGCTGCTGCAGATCGCCCGGTTCTGGTCGGACTCGGCGGAGTACGACGACGGCCTGGGCCGCTACCGGATCCGCGGGGTGCTCGGACCGGACGAGTACCACGACGCCTACCCGGACGCGAAGAAGCCGGGGCTCGACGACAACGCCTATACGAACGCGACCGCCGCCTGGGTACTGACGCGCGCCCTGGACCTCATGGGCACGCTGCCCGAGCCGCGCCGCCGCGAACTCGCGGAGCGCCTCGGTTTCGACGGCCGGGAGCTGTCCCGGTGGCAGGAGGTCTCACGCAAGCTGTACGTGCCCTTCCACGAAGGTGTGATCAGCCAGTTCGAGGGCTACGGCGAGCTGGCCGAGCTCGACTGGGAGGGCTACCGCTCCCGGTACGGGGACATCCGCCGGCTGGACCGGATCCTGGAGGCCGAGGGCGACTCGGTCAACCGGTATCAGGCCTCCAAACAGGCGGATGTGCTGATGCTCGGCTACCTCTTCCGGCCCGCCGAACTGAGCGACCTCTTCGCACGGCTGGGCTACCGCCTGGACGACGAGGTCTGGCGGCGCACCGTGGACCACTATCTGCTGCGCACCAGCCACGGCTCCACCCTCAGCGGCCTGGTGCACGGCTGGGTACTGGCGCGCGACCGGCGGTCCCAGGCCTGGCAGTTCGTACAGGAGGCGCTGCGCGGGGACATCGCGGACGTGCAGGGCGGCACCACGGGCGAGGGCATCCACCTCGGCGCCATGGCGGGCACGCTCGACCTCGTCCAGCGCGGACTCACCGGGCTGCATGTGCGGGCGGACGCACTGTGCCTGGATCCCGTGCCGCTGACCGGGCTCTCGCAGTACGGCTTCACGATCCGCCACCGGGGCCACTGGGACGTACGCGTGCGGATAACACCGGGACAGCTGCGGGTGGAAGTGCCGCCGTCCGACCGCTCGCCCCTGGAGATCGGGTTGCCGGACCGAAGGGTGCTGGTGACGCCGGGCGAAGTGTGCGACCTCCCTCTGTCCGAGTGAGCGGTCACGGGTGTCCTTGCTACCGGGTGAGAGCACGCCCCACCTGAGACAATGGCTGTGCAGCAGGGGATCCGCGGTCAGACGACAGGGGCTCACATGTCCGAAGCACCGGCAGCCTCACCCGGCGCGCCCATCCGGGTCTTTCTGCTCGACGACCACGAGGTCGTCCGGCGGGGTCTGCACGACCTGCTGGACACCGAACCCGGCATCGAGGTGGTGGGCGAGG
The DNA here is from genome assembly GCF_055570295.1 of Streptomyces sp. NPDC031265. NCBI lineage: Bacteria > Bacillati > Actinomycetota > Actinomycetes > Kitasatosporales > Streptomycetaceae > Streptomyces > Streptomyces sp. NPDC031265. The sequence goes on along the minus strand of NZ_JBVIHM010000017.1, from coordinate 152,624 downwards.
CCTCCACAGCCGAACAGGCCATGGCCCGAGGTCCGGCTCTGCGGCCGGACGTGGCGGTCCTGGACGTGCGGCTGCCCGACGGCGACGGCATCACCGTCTGCCGCGAACTGCGCTCGCGCATGCCGGAGCTCGCCTGCCTCATGCTGACGTCGTTCGACGACGAGGACGCCCTCCTCGACGCGATCATGGCCGGAGCCGCCGGATACGTCCTCAAGCAGATCAAGGGATCCGACCTGGTCGCCGCCGTGCGGACGGTCGCGACGGGGCAGTCGATGCTCGATCCGGCGACCACCGCCCGACTCATGCGCTCACTGCGGGACCCGGAGGCCGCCAAGCCACCGGTCGACGAGCGCCTGGCCGTACTCACCGAACGTGAGCGGGCGGTGCTGGAACTCATCGGCGCGGGCCTGACCAACCGGCAGATCGCCAAACAGCTCTATCTGTCCGAGAAGACCGTCAAGAACCACATCTCGCGGCTGCTCGGCAAACTGGGCGTCGAACGACGGGTCCAGGCCGCGGTCATCGCCGCCCAGGTGCACGAGCACGAAGAGGACAAGCGCTGACAGGCGCTGTGGAGCGGACGGGATCAGACGGCGGCCCCGGGCAGCGGAACCGTCCATTCGAGGCAGGTTCCGGTCCCCACCCCGCCCCGCGCCGAGACGGTCAGCCGGCCGCCCAGCTTCTCCGCCCGCTCAGCCAGGTTGCGCAGACCGCTGCGCCGTCCGCCGTCCGGGAACCCGATGCCGTCGTCGGTCACGGCGACCACCAGTACGCCGTCGGCCACCGCGATGGAGACCTCCACGTGCCGGGCACTGGCGTGCCGGGCGACGTTGCTGAGCGCTTCGCCGATCACGGCCAGCACCTCATCGGCCACTGCCGTCGACACGGCGGTCTCGACCAGGCCCTCCATCCGCAGGGCGGGGGCGAAGCCCAGCACGTCGGCGGCCGCGCCGACGGCCTGCACGGCACGGAGTCTGAGTTTCGGCTCCGCACCCGGCACCTGGTGCTCCCGCAGGCCGAAGATGGTCGACCGGATGATCTTGATGGTGGCGTCGAGGTCGTCGATCGCCCGTGCCAGCCGCTCGGACGCCTCGGGATGCTCCACGAAGCGCTGGGCGCTCTGCAAGGTCATTCCGGTGGCGAACAGCCGCTGGATCGCGAGATCGTGCAGGTCCCGGGCGATGCGGTCATGGTCCTCAAGCAGACTCATCTGCTCGGCGTCCCGTCGACGGTCGGCAAGCTCCAGGGCGAGCGCCGCCTGCCCCGCGAAGCCAGGCAAAGCCGAGATCTCCATGGCGGCGAACGGCGCGCGACCGCGGCGGCGGGCCAGCATCAGCACACCGCTCAGCCGCTCCTTGGTCCCCACCGTCACCGCCACCGCGGGCCCGAAGCCCATCCAGCGCTCGGTCTGTACGGTCAGGCGCTCGTCGCTCGCGACGTCGGAGACGGTGATCAGCCCGTCCTGGGCGAGGGCGGCCGCGACAAGGGTCCCCTCGCTGCTCGGCAGCACCATGCCGCGGTGCGCCTCGGCTCCCTCCCCGAGGGCCAGTGAGCCGCGCAGTTCGCCGCCCGGGCCGACCAGGTAGAAGACGCCCATGTCGGCCGCGGTGATCTCACAGGCCCGTTCGAGCATCCCCTCCAGCACCTGGATCTCGGCGGAGCCGGACAGCAGCTCGTTCGTGAAGTCCGAACTGGCCTCCAGCCAGCGTTCCCTGACCCGGACCTCCTCGAACAGCCGGGCGTTCTCGATGGCGATTCCCGCCGCGACGGCCAGGGTCGACAGGACGGCTTCGTCCTCGGCGTCGAACTCCGCGCGTCCCCGCTTCTCGGTCATGTAGAGGTTGCCGAACACCTCGTCGCGCACCCGGATGGGCACACCGAGGAAGGAGTGCATCGGCGGATGATGGGCCGGGAAGCCGTACGAGGCGGGATGGTCGGACAGTTCCGCCAGGCGCAGCGGCTCGGGCCGGCGGATGAGCTCTCCGAGGATGCCGTGTCCGGTGGGCAGATCACCGATCCGGGCACGCAGCTCGTCGCTGATGCCCACGGGAAGGAATTCCGCGAGTCTCCGGTCGTCGCCGATCACGCCGAGCGCCCCGTACTCCGCGTCCACGAGCACCACGGCCGCTTCCACGATCCCGGTCAGGACCTGCGGGAGGTCGAGTTCACGGCCGACCGACATGACGGCCTCCAAGAGGCCGTTGAGACGGTCCCGGGTACCGCGAACCTCGTCCATCCGCACTTGGAGCTCGTCGAGCAGCTCATCCAGCCGCAGTCGGGGCACCGGGTTGCGCGGGGTGCCGTGGCCCTCCCCGGCCATGGCACCTCCAGGGGCACGCGGGAACGGAACTGACATCTGCCTCCACGGTAGCTCGGCACGGCACGGGGTTCACTCCGGCGACGCGCACGGCCGCCGCTACGCCCTGCGGCCCGCCGGCTTTCCCCCGGCCTCACCCGGGTGTCTGACGTGGGCGTCCGGACCGGGAAAGAAGAGCGTGACTCGGCCGGTGTCCGACCAGCGGACGTCGTACGGCGGAGTGCCGTCGTCGTGGCGCAGGCCGACGACTTCGCCGTCACGGCCGGGCTTGCCGACCGAGCGACCGCCCACCACTACCTCGTCTCCCACGTGGGCATGGATGCCGCTCTCGCCAGGGTCGGGGTTCATCGTCTTTTCTCCTTGTGGGATGCGGCTCGCGAGAGCCGGGCCGCAGCGCACCCGGTGACGGCCGCGATCGCCGCAAGGCCGGCACCCGTCCAGCCCAGGGGCCTGGTGTCCAGTACCGACCGGAGGAATGGCACGTAGAGCGCGGCCGCGGCAAGCAGGACCGACGCGAGTACGGACAACGGCAGGAAGGGGTTCCGGCGGGCGGCCGAGGCCTCCGAGACGGCGCTGTAGCGGAGTCTGTTCGCGTCGGCCGTCGAGCAGGGCGGCGATGCGGCCGAGCGCGCTGTCGGCTCCCGTGGCCGTCGCGGTGGCCACGCCTCTTCCCCGCACGACGACGGTCCCGGCGCTCAACCGGGCGCCGGCGTCCTTGTCCACGGACTCCGATTCGCCGGTGAGCATGGACTCATCGACCAACAGGGCCGATGCCTGCGCGAGTTCGGCATCCGCGGCGACGACGTCGCCTTCGCCGAGGAGCAGTACATCACCGGGAACGACCGTCGGGGCGGGAACTTCCCGCGGGGCGGAGTCACGAAGGACCCGGGCATGCGGCGCGGACATGGCCGACAGAGCGGCCACTGCGTTGTCGGCCCGGATCTCCTGCGCCACGCCCACCGTGGTGTTCACCAAGATCACCAGCGCGATGACCACCGCGTCGGCGTGGTCGCCGATGGCGAGGGTCAGCACCACGGCCGCCAGCAGGACCATGATCAACGCATCCCTCAGCTGCGCGGCCACCCTGGCGTACATCGGCACAGCCCTGTCGGCCGCCACCTCGTTGCGGCCGTGTTCCACGAGCCGGCGCGCCGCCTCCGCCTCCGTCAGCCCGCCTCCGGTCACCTCGGCAACCTCTGCGTGGCGAGCGGCGGACGTCGTCACAGCGGCCCTCACACGAGGGGGACCGTGATCACCGGGCAGTGCGCCCGGTGCAGCAGCCCGTGGACGACCGAGCCGAGCCGCATACCGGTGTAGCCACCTCTGCCCCGCCGGCCCACGACCACGGCAAGGGCGTGCTCGGCGGCGCCGGCGAGCTCCTCCACCGGGTGTCCGATCGGTACCTCGTGCTTCAACGTGACGTCCGTGTACTTCTGCGACCATCCGGCCGTCGTCTCGGACAGCATCCGTCGCTGCGCCTGCAGCGCGACCTCCTCGCCGTGGAGCAGGAAGACGGGAGGTTGCCACACGGAAACGGCACGCAGCACGGCTCCTCTGAGCGAGGCCTCTTCGAACGCCAGCGCAAGCGCCGCCTTCGACGATTCACTGCCGTCGATTCCCACCACCAGGTAGGGCGGCTGCTGCGTGGCGTGCTCGGCGTCCCCCACGACGACGACCGGACACCGCGCCTGCGCGGTGACGGGGACGACCAGGGAACCGGCGCTGAAGAACTCCGAGGTCCGGCTCAGATGGCGCGAACCCAGGACGATCATGCGGGCGCGCCCGGACAGCCGGCCCATCACCGAAGCGGGGAAGCCGTCGGCCAGCTCCACGGCCGGTTCGCCGTCCGGGTGACGCTCCCGGCCCCAGGCGGCAGCCGCGTCGAGGGCTTCCGAGGCGGTGTGGTGCAGGGCGATGTCGTGCGGGGTGTCGTCGACGTGCTGCGCGTCGTGCTGGGGTGGTACGGCGGCGACGAGCCGCAGCCCGTCCCCGCGTCGTCGGGCTTGGTCCACCGCCCAGGCCAGAGGCAGACGCCAGTCCCTGGCCGGGTCGATGCCGACGACGATCTCCTGGCGTCCACCCGGGGCCGTCATCACTCGCTCCCGTGGTCGTGGTCGGGGCGCGGAATGAGCTGCACGGGGCAGTGGGCATGGTGGACCAGGGTGTGCGTCGCCCGCCCGAGAGTGGGTCCGAGGTAGCTGGGTGCTCTGCGGCCGCCCATCACCAGCAGGTCCGCGTGGCGCGAGGCCTCGACCAGGACACCGGCCACCGACACGGCCTTCTCGGCGTCCGCCTGCACGGTCAGGTCCGGGAACTCCTCGCGGATCCGGTCGGCCACCGCGTTCAGGTGCCGGACGTGCTCACCTGCCATTTCCTCCACGTCGTCGAGCATGCTCACGGCGTTGCCGACGGACCCAAGGAGGTTCCACACATGGAGCAGCCGCAGCGAGCCCTTGCGGAGACCGGCCTCGCGGGCCGCGAACCGTGCGCAGCCGAGGTCGTGTTCATCGCGGACGGCGGCGAGCACCGCACCCGTCTCGGCCCCGTCGTCGATGCCCCGGACGACGATGACGGGCGTCTTCGCGCCCGCCGCGAGCTTCAGCCCGACCGAGCCGAGCATCAGCGAGCGGAATCCGCCCGCGCCCCGGTTGCCGACCACGATCGTGCCGTGGTTGCCTGCCGACCGGTGGAGGCTCGGGACAGGTGCGCTGCGACTGAACTCCGTGCTGACCTGCAGGCCGGGGAAGCGTTCCGTCACCGCGGTGGCGGTGGCGTCCAGCAGTTCGCGGCCCTCGAGGCGGACGCGCTCGATGCTCTCCACCGAGAGGTAGAGGGCCCGGCCGTCCGTGTCGGCCCCGTACACGATGCGCAGCGGGCGCTCACGGCGCGCGGCCTCGGCCGCTGCCCACAGCGCCGCCTGGCGGGCCGGCCCGGAGCCGTCGACACCGACTGCGACGGGGCCGAGTTCCGAACCGCTCGTGGTGTCTTCCATGGTTCCTCCTCGGAGAGCCCCCATGGTGCGGCTCCCAGACTGACACTGCGGATTCCCCGCCGAGAGGGCCGCTCAGGTCCCGGCAGGGGCCAAACGTCCCTGTTGGTGCAGCGAGGAGCCTGCATACGCGAGGGTAAGTGATGATTTGCGAGGTTAGGCCCGATGGGTCACCGCGCCGGACCGTTCGGCACTTTTCCTCTCGCCGGGGGTTGGCGGATCGTGGGTGCTTGAGCGACCTCCGGCCCACGTCCGTGTGGATCGCTGTGACGGCGGGAGGTGCCCCACGAAGCACATCAAGGTGGGAGACCTGATGACCGACGACATCAGCGGACTGCCCGTCCTCGACGACGAGGACCGGGTGCTGGCCGGTCCCACAAGGGACCACATGGCCCCTCGTCCCCTCTGGCCACCCGGGCCACGCTGGAAGCTGGACCCCAGACCGCTGACCCACGGGCGCACAGGAGGTTCCCGCGATGAGACACCACATGAGCGCCGGTGCCGACGGCTCTCCCGAGAGCATGGCGGCCCACCGGGGAGACCGGTCGGCCTCCGCACCGCTCGCCGCCGGTCACTCGTCCCGGGCCGCGCATACCGTTCCGCGCCCCGCCGCCGCACCTGTCGCCGTCGTCTCCCACGACTGACGACGCCGCACGCAAGGGAGATCCGGCCATGCCGCATCGCACCGTCGCCGAAGTCATGACCAGGGAGGTGGCCACGGCCAGTCCCGAAGCCTCGCTCAAGGCGGTCGCTTGGAGCCTCCACTACAACGGCGTCTCCGCCCTGCCCGTCGTGGACACCCGCCGCCATCCCATCGGGGTCGTCTCCGAAGCCGATCTCCTGCGCAGGCAAGCCGCCCTGCCCGACTCCGAGGGGCGTGACCCCCTGCAGGGGACGACAACCGTGGACCGCCACACCATGGACGCCCGCACGGCCGGCGACTTGATGTCCGCCCCCGCGCTCACGGCCCGTCCTGAGTGGGGCATCGTCGAGACGGCCCGCTATCTGCACGAGCGGGGCGTCAAACGGCTCCCGGTGGTGGACGACACCGGGACACTCGTGGGCATCGTCAGCCGCATGGACCTGCTGCGGCCCATGCTCCGGCGCGACGATGCGATACGCGAGGAAATCGTCGACGACGTGCTGGGCCGGACACTCCGGATGGTCCCGGGCGGCGTGGAGGTCACCGTGCGGGAAGGAGCCGTCTCTCTGAGCGGCCGGGTCGAGGAGCGCTCCACCATCCCCGTCATCGAACAGCTGTGCCAATCGGTCGACGGTGTCGTCAGCGTGGACCAGTCCCTGGACTACGCGGTCGACGACCTGTCGGAGGACCCCGGTCCAGAGCGCGGGCACGGCTCTACGCCGACGTCCCCACGTTGAAAGAGAGCGGCAATGAGGCACCGCAGCGTCACCGGCCCGATGACTCCCACGGCCGTCAGTGCAGCGCGGCACGGTGCTCCGGCGCGGCCTCGTCCCCAACGTCCTGCGGCCGTGCCAGAGCGTCGCCGGGGTGGTGACGTGATCGATCGGCTCGGATACGAGCAGGACGACTTGCCGGCCGGCGCACCGACGGCCACCGAGCGGTAGGAGAAGACCGTGAGGCATCGAGAAGTCAGCGAGCTGATGACCCGAGAGGTCGTCACCGTCCCCGGGAACGCCGTCTTCAAGGACATCGTCCGAACGCTCACCGGACACCGGGTGACGGCGGTCCCGGTCGTCGATCGCGCCGGACGTCCCCTCGGCGTGATCTCGGAACGCGACCTGCTGCCCAAGTCCGCGGACCAGGGCGACTACTTCCGCTCCCTGCCCGAACGCGAGGCATGGGGGCAGGACAAGGCAGAGGGGCAGCGCGCCGAGGATCTCATGTCCGCTCCCGCCGTGTGCGCGAGGCCCGACTGGACCGTGGCGGAAGCAGCCAGGCTGATGGAGTCCCAGGGAGTCAAACGGCTCCTGGTCGTGGACGACGCGGACGTACTGGTCGGCATCGTCAGCCGACGGGATCTGCTGCGCGTCTTCCTCCGTGACGACGACGACATCCGCCACGAGATCACGGCCGAGATCCTCGACCGCACCCTGCGCCAGAGTCCCGCGGCCGTCACCGTCAAGGTGGCCGACGGCCGCGTCGAGCTGCATGGAACGGTGCGGTTCAAGAGCCTCGTCCCGGTCGTCGAACGGCTGTGCCGCACCGTGGACGGCGTGATCTCGGTGAAAGCGCTGCTCGGCTACGCCGTCGACGACACGGCGGAGTGAGGAGCCTCGGGAGCGGGTCGGCTCAGGAGATCGGGCGGATCACGGGACCGACGGGCCCTGGCGGGGCGTTCTCCGGAGCGAGGGGGCGCCGACCGCCTGCATGTCGCCGTACGCCAGTCGCTTGAGCTGTTCGGCCAGATGCTCCAGGGCCCTCGCCGCCGCGAGTTCGGCACCGATCTCAGGGACGTCCGTGTCCTGCGGGGCGCAGCGGGCCGTCCCCTGCGCGGTGATCTTGTTCGTGCCCGTGTCGAGTTCCAGGCGGGCCTTCGTCGTGTGCTCCGCCTCGAAGAGGTGGAGACGCACCTTCCACTCGTCCGTGCGTGACATGGGAGCCTCCAGGATGCGCGGATCAGGGCTTGGTGGCGCGGTGAGCGTGCGTACGGCGGACCCGGCGCCGCAGTTCGTCGGTGCCCCAGACGAGCACCGGGAAGCAGGCGATGAGGGCGACGACGTCGAGGGGCAGGGCGGCGGTGCCGAACAGACCCTGCAGCGGCGGTGCGTAGACGAGGGCTGCCGTGAAGGCGAGCTCGAAAGCGATGCCCGCCAGCAGCAGGGGGTTGGTGAACAGACCGATGTCGCGCAGCGCCGCGTGGTCGGTTCGGGCGGCCACCGCTGTGCCGACCTGGCAGGTCACGATGCCGGCGAACGTGGCCGTGGTGGCGGTGAGGTACGCGTGGTGGAAGTGGTCGCCCGCGCCGGTGGGGTCCCCCGGGTGCCAGCCCGCGCGCCACAGCACGTAGAAGAAGGCGGTCATGACCAGTACCGCGGAGACGGCGCCGAGATAGCCCCAGCTGCGGATGAGCATGTCACGGGAGATCACCCCTTGCGTGCTCGGGCGCGGCGGGCGGCTCATGGTGCCCGGCTCGGCCCGTTCACGGCCGAGGGCAAGGGCGGGGAGGGTCTCGGTACCGAGGTCGATGGCCAGGATCTGGAGGACCGTCAGCGGCAGTGGGACGGCGCCCGCCGACAGGGCGAAGACAAGGAACGGAACGACCTCGGGCGTCAGATGGGCGAAGATGTAGACGATGAACTTGCGGACGTTGTCGTAGACCCGGCGGCCGGACTCGATCGCGGTGACGATGGTGGCGAAGTTGTCGTCGGTCAGCACCATCGTGGACGCCTCGCGGGCGACGTCGGTGCCTGATCTGCCCATGGCCACGCCGATGTGAGCGCGGTGCAGGGCAGGAGCGTCGTTGACCCCGTCCCCGGTCATGGCGACGATCTGGCCGTGGGCGCGCAGGGCGTCGGCCACCTTCAGCTTCGTCTCGGGCGAGGAGCGGGCGAAGACGACTTCGGCGTCCGCCGATGCGAGGAGCTCGTCGAGTTCGTGGTCGCCGATCGCCTCGGACTGCGCCACCACGTGCAGCCGGGGAAGACCGATGCCGACCTCCCGGGCCACGGCCGCGGCCGTCGCTCCGTTGTCGCCGGTGACGATGTGCACGCGAAGTCCTGCCTCGTGGCACCGTCGGACCGCCGCGGCGACCTCGGGACGCGGTGGGTCGTACAGGCCGACCAGCCCGAGCAGCCGCAGCCCCGTCTCCGCGTCCTGTCGGCGGCTGGGCACCTCGGTGTCCGCGGGCACCGCCCGGGCGGCGACCGCCAGGACGCGCATCCCCTCGCGGGAGAGTTCCTGCGCCGCGGCCGCCGCGGACGGTGAACCGCCTTCCAGGGTGGGCAACACCGCCTCCGGCGCACCCTTCGCGATGACCCGCAGACCGTTCGCGCCATCTGCCTGGAGGACGGACATCAGACGCAGCCGCGGATCGAAGCGGAACAGGGCCCGGCGCCCGGCGTCACGCTCCTGGAGGTCGACGGGATCGCCATGGGCGGCCGCGCCTTGCACCAGAGCGGTCTCCGTGGGGTCGCCGTGCAGTTCGCCTTCCTCGTCCCGGGTGACCGTGGTGCACAGTGCGCCCGCTCGCATCAGGTCCCCGTCCCAGGGACCGGGCTCCCTCCCGTGCTCCGGCGTCCACACGGCTGCGAGCCGCATACGGTTCTGGGTGAGGGTTCCGGTCTTGTCGGTGCAGATGACATTGGTGGAACCGAGGGTTTCGACGGCGCTCAGGCGTTTGATCACCGCTCCCTGGCGGGCGAGGACGCGTACGCCGACGGCGAGTGCGAGCGTGATGGTCGGCAGCAGTCCCTCGGGGACGTTGGCGACGAGCAGGCCGATCGCGAACATGAGCGTGTCGGTCACCGGCAGGCCCACGGCGACACCGGCCGCCAGGAACACCCCGCCCATGGCCACCGCAACCGCGGCGATGAGCCAGGCGACCCTCTTGACCTGCTGTTCCAGCGGGCTGGGATCGCGTCGGGTGCGCTGGCTCAGGGCCGCGATGCGGCCCAGTTCCGTATGGTTCCCGGTGGCGAACACGACCGCCCGGGCCTCGCCCCCGGTACAGACGGTGCCGCTGAAGACGAGGTTGGGTTCCTGCAGCAGCGGCGCCCCCGCACGTCCGGGGCCCACGACGCGTTCGGCGGGTGTGGACTCCCCCGTCAGCATCGACAGGTCGACCTCGATGCCTCCCTCGGTCAGCCGTGCGTCGGCGGGAACCTTGGCGCCCTCTTCGAGAACGACCAGATCACCCGGAACCAGTTCGCGCGCCTCCACCTCCGAGGGCCGGCCGTCACGGATGACCAGGGCGTGCTCGGGCAGGTAGTGCGCCAGGGTCTCCACCGCCTGTTCTGCCTGCCGTTCCTGAAGGAGCGCGAACGCCGCATTGACGAGAACGACCGCGACGATGGCCCACCCGAGCACGGGAATGCCCGCGACGTACGCCAGCGCGGCGGCGGCCCAGAGCAGCAGGGCCAATGGGTGGACCAACTGCCGTACGAGTTCGCGTCCCAGGGAGGTACGGCCCTTGCGGCGGACCTCGTTGGGTCCGTAGACCGCGAGGCGCCGGGCTGCTTCCCGTGCCGACAGCCCACGTGGCCCCGTGCCGAGCTCGCGCCGCAGCAGCGGCAGCGGCTCCAGCGGGTCCGGATTCGGGAGCGGATCCTCGTCGGCGGAGCGCGAGGGCGTAGCCGCCTCAGCCATGTCCGGCTCCAACCCTCCGCTGCCGCCGGGGCCACGTCTTCGCGTGCGTGTCGAGCATGCCGTGCCTCCGCTCTTCGGCCTTGCACAGACGCATGCTCAGCGGTGCACCACGCGCCGCCCGGTGATCCGGCCCGGTGTGACCTGCATCCAGTGCGTACGGTCGTCTCCGGCCCAGGGCAGGGAGTGAGCGGCGGCATCGAGTCGCCGCACGGCCGCGGCATCGGTGATGCCTTCCGCCTCTCCCACGGCCATGACGCTCCACCCTTGCCTCATCGCGTCGTCGATGTGGTCGACCTCGAAGGCCACTTCCGTCCCGGCCGCCCTGGCCAGCACCGCCTCCGGGGACGTACGGAACGCGATCCCGGCACCGGCCACCACATAGTTCACGGGGAAGATCGCAGGCCCCTCGGGGGTGATGACCGCGACCCGGCCGACACCGTGCGTGGACAGCAGGTGCCTGCACTCGTCCTCGGTCAGCGCGACCAGTTCCGCGTCCCGCAGCGCCGTGCCCCGCCCGGGCGGATACTCGGTGGTCGCGCCGGTCAGCTCCGCCACGGTCGTCCCCAGCGCGTCGGCGATGCGGACGAGGGAGTCGATCGCGGGTGACGCGACATGTTCTTCCAGGTAGGCGATGTACCCGGCATCGGCCCCGGAGCGCTCGCCCACCTGTTCCCGGGTGAGGCCGAGCTCCTGACGGCGCGTGGCCAGGCGGCGGCCCAGATCGGTACGAGCAGCGGGCACCTCCGCGGAGGCGGATCCCGAAGTGCTGTCCATGACCATCGCGTCCTCTCTGCCTCACGCCGGAGCCGGTGTGGTGACCACGTCGTGCTGGGGACCGCCCAGCACCACCTTGAGCGCGCCCGTGTGCGCGGCGCGGGAGAACACGTCGTACGCCTCCTCCATCTGCCCCAGCTCGAAGCGATGGGTGACCAGCGAGCCCCCGGGCAGGCGGCCCGCCGCCATCATCCGGAGCAGCATCGGCGTGGAGTAGGTGTCGACCAGCCCCGTGGTGATGGTGACGTCCTTGATCCACAGGTCTTCGAGGTGCAGGGTGGCGGGCTTGCCGTGGACGCCGATGTTGGCGACACGGCCGCCGGGGCGGACCATGCGGGTGCACATCTCGAAGGCCTCGGGGACGCCGACGGCTTCGATGACCACGTCGGCGCCGAGCCCGTCGGTGAGGTCGGAGACCAGCTGTTCCGGCTGCTCGGTCGCGCCGGCGGTCGCGTCCGCGCCCAGTGCGCGGGCGGCGGCCAGCCGTGACTCCGCGAGGTCGACAGCGATGATCCGTCCGGGGCTGTACAGGCCGGCGGTGGCGATGGCGGCGAGGCCGATCGGTCCCGCCCCGACCACCACGACCGTGTCGCCCGGCCGCACGTTCCCGTTGAGCACGCCCACCTCGTACGACGTGGGGAAGATGTCCGCGAGCAGCACCGCGTCGCCGCTGTCCACGGCGCTGGGAAGCGGGTGCACGGAGAGGTCGGCGAAGGGCACGCGGACGTACTCGGCCTGCGTGCCGTCGATGGTGTGGCCGAGTACCCATCCGCCGCCTCCGCGGCACTGGCCGTAGTGGCCCTCGCGGCAGAAGCGGCACCGGCCGCACGAGGAGATGCAGGAGATGAGGACCCGGTCCCCGGGCCGGACGGTGCGGACGTCGCCGCCGGTCTCCACCACGGTCCCGACGGCCTCGTGACCCAGTACGCGGCCGGGCGTCACCTCGGGCACATCACCCTTGACGATGTGCAGGTCGGTGCCGCAGATGGTCACCGCGTCGACGCGGACGATCGCGTCGGCGGCGTCCTTGATCCCCGGATCCGGCACGTCCTGCCACGCGGTCCGGCCCGGACCGTGAAAGACGAGTGCCTTCATGGCGTCGACCTTCTTCCTGTCTGTCGTCCAGCGGGGGACAGTGCCAGGCTGTCCCGGCAGCCGCTTCGGGCACATGGGCCGGTCGGGCCCGGCCCGGGGCCTGTCGGGCCACTCCCCGGGCCGCCCCGGGAAATGCGATCGTGAGGACCGGTACCCGCCTCGGAAGGAGGGCTGCCGCCATGTCCGAGACAGCCCCGACCGTCCCGACCACCGCGCCCTCGCGCTCCCGTCCGGCCCTGCTGCGCTTCCTCGGGGGTGTGCGGACGGTGACCGGAAGCAAGTTCCTGGTCGAGAGCGACCACGCCCGGATCCTCGTCGACTGCGGTCTCTTCCAGGGTTTCGCGAACCTGCGGCGGCGCAACTGGGAGAAGCAGGCGTTCGCCGCCTCCGACGTCCACGCGGTGGTCCTCACCCATGCCCACCTGGACCACTGCGGCTATCTGCCCCGGCTGGTGCGGCACGGTTTTCGCGGGCCGATCCTCACCACCTCCCCCACCGCCCGCCTTGCCGAGATCGTCCTCCGTGACAGCGCGAAGCTGCAGATGGAAGCCGCCCGCCACGCCAACGAGCACGGCTGGTCCAAGCACCGGCCCGCCTCGCCCCTCTACGACGAGAACGACGTGGAGCAGACGGTCAAGTACTTCGACCCCGTGCCGATGGGCGAAGAGGTCGAGATCATGGCGGGGACGAAGCTGAAACTGCACCACGGCGGCCACATCCTCGGCTCCGCCTGGGTCCACCTCACGCTGGAGGACGGGCACACGCTGGCCGTCAGCGGCGACCTCGGCCGTCCCGGGCACCCCTTGCTCCTCCCCCCGGAACCGTTCTCGGGTGCCGACGTGCTGTTGACGGAATCCACCTACGGAGACCGGCGCCACGACCGCGAGACCGGGCGGCGGGAGTTCGCCTCGGCGATCACCCGGACCTTCGCGCGGGGCGGAACCGTGGTGATCCCGGCGTTCGCGATCGACCGGACCGAGGTGGTGCTCCACGAGCTCGCCGGACTGCGCCGCGACGGCGTCCTGCCGCGGAACGTTCCCGTGTACGTCGACAGCCCGATGGCCCTCGCCGCGCTGGACGTCTACCGGGACGCGCTTCGCTCCCGCTCGCCCGAGCTGCGGCCCGAGGTCCTGGCCCAGGGCGAGCGGGCGATCAGCCCTGATCCCTTCCTCGCCGCCCGCACGGTGCAGGAATCGATCGACATCAACAATGCCGAGCGACCGGCCGTCATCGTCTCCTCCGCCGGTATGGCGACGGGCGGGCGCGTCCTGCACCACCTGAGCAGGGTCCTGCCCGACCCGCGCAGCACCGTGATCATCGTCGGGTTCGCAGCTGCCGGCACCCGCGCCCGCGACCTCGTGGACGGCGCCCGCACCCTCAAGATGTTCGGCGAGTACGTACCCGTACGAGCCGAGGTCGCCGACGTACCGCACTTCTCCGCGCACGCCGACGCCAACCAGATCATCGACTGGCTGCGCGGCGCGCCCGCGCCCCGCACCACCTACCTGGTGCACGGTGAGGAGAGCGCGACCGAGTCTCTCCGGGACCGCATAGACCGCGAACTGGGCTGGACAGCCGTCGTACCCAAGTCCGGGGAGGCCGTCCTGGTCCGCTGACCTGAGCCGCTTGGGCCCCTCGGTATGTCCCGGCAGGCCCTCCCGGAGCCGCGGTACCGGGCGCGAGTCTGTGAGGGAGGGCTGGAGGCACACCATGAGCACCATGAGGACCCTGCTCGACGAGATGACGCCGGAGGCATGCGAGGCCCTGCTGGCCCACTCCCGCCGGGTCGACTTCCCCGCCGGGACCCGCATCTTCGAGGAACGGCGGCGCGCCGACCGGTTCTGGATCATCGAGTACGGCACGGTCGAGCTCGACATGCACGTCCCCGGGCACAGGGCCGCGGTCGTGGACACCCTGGGCGCCGGGGAGCTGCTCGGCTGGTCCTGGCTGGTCCCGCCCCACGTCTGGCACCTCGGTGCCACCGCCGGCCACGCCGTCGGGGCCCTGGAGTTCGACGCGAAGGCCGTGCGGGAACTCTGCGACGAGGACTCATCGGTCGGCCGTTCGGTATCGATCGCCGTGGCCAACGTCATCGCCCGCCGACTGGCAGCCTCCCGCACCCGGATTCTCGACCTGTTCGCCCCCCACGGCAGCGCAACGCCCGCCTACGTCCGTCGATGAGCGCGCGCCCTCCAACCCGTACAGGCGCGGACGCGACGGGACCCACGGCGACGGAGCCTACGGGGCCAGATCCCGCCTCATCAGCAAAGGGTGCGCCACGAGCAGCCCCAGCACCCCGACACCGACGAGGACGCCCAGCTGCGGCCAGAGCACCTGCCCCCGGGCCATGGCGTCACCCGGCGCGTAGTAGTGGAACGGGCTGATGAAGCGCAGTGGTGCCGCCCTCGACCACGCGAGGGCGATGAAGTTCACCGCGAAGCCCACGGCTCCGATCGCGATGGTCGCCCCGACCACCTGGGCCCGTGTGCGCGCCCACGCCGAAACGGCCACGGCCGGCCCGATGAGGCACAGGGCGAACCCGCACCCCATCACCCCGGCGGCGGCCACCCCTCCGAGCGGCACGTCCCGGTGGATGTCGGGCGAGAGAGCCACCCCGGCCGCCACCGTCAGCGTGGCCGCCGCGTTCAGGGCCAGCACGGCGAGCCCCAGGGCGACCGTGCGCTCGGCCAGGAGGCGCTGCCGGGACACCGGGCGGACGATCAGCAACTCGATCGTCCCCGACTCCACGTCCGCGGCCACGGCTGCGGCCGCGAGGGATCCGATGGCGGTGAGCTGCATGGCGATCCAGAACGGATGTACCAGTCCGGCTCCCAGCAGCCCCGGATAGCTCGCGATCGACACGTCCCCGCTGGACCCGCTGAACGCACGGTACGCCGAGGGCGGCCCCTTCCCGTTGCCGGAGAACAGCCGGCCCGGCGAGATCGTGTTCGCCACCACGACGATCAGCACCTCGAAGACCACCATCCCGATCACCAGGGCGACCAGCATCCGCCGGCGCCGGTGCAGTGCCAGCCACAACAGCGGCCACCGGGCGGTCACTGGGCCTCCCCCGAGGCGCCGTCCCGGTAGAGGTCCAGGAACGCCTCGTCCAGTCCCGCCTCCTCCACGGTGACGTCGGCCACCGCCAGCTCCAGGAGTCCCCGCAACGCGGCCACCACCTCGCTCGGCGGCACCAGCAGCTCCACCCGGTCGGCCTCCCACCGCGGCGACCACTGATCGGCGCGCCCCAACGGCCGCGGGCCCGTACCGTCACCGAAGGTGAGCCGGATCTTCCGGGCCCGTGCCTCCCGGAGCGCCGCCACGCTCTCCACGGTCACCAACCGCCCCTCCCGTACGATCGCGACGCGCCCGCAGGCGCGCTGCGCCTCGGGCAGCACATGGCTGGACAGCAACACGGTCCGACCGTCTGCCGCGGCTTCCTCCATCAGCTCGAAGAACGTCTCCTGGACCAAGGGGTCCAGTCCCTCGGTCGGCTCGTCCAGCACCACGAGCCGCGGATCGTGCTGCAACGCCTGCACCAACCCGATCTTCTGCTTCATGCCGCGGGAGTAGCCGCCCACCGGCCGCCGCAGGACCGCCGGGGTGAGACCCAGCCGCTCGCACAGCTCCCGGCGGCTGCGCGACGGCGCACCTTGCAGGGCGGACAGCAGATCCAGCGTCTGCTCACCCGTGAGCTCCGGGTACAGCCGCAGCTCACCCGGCAGATACCCGATCTCCGCGGCCACCCGACGGTGATCGGCGATGGGGTCGAGCCCCAACACCCGCGCCCGGCCCGCGGTCGGCCGCAGCAGACCCGTCAGGCACCGCAGCGTGGTCGTCTTGCCCGCGCCGTTCGGCCCGAGGAACCCGAACACCTCCCCGGCCCGCACATCGAGCGTCAGCTCCTCCACGCCGACCACGGACCCGTACCGCTTGGTCAGCCGGTTCAACTCGATGGCGTACCCCGTACCCATACGACCAGTCTGTCCCCGCACCGGAGCCCACGCCCCGTGAACCTTCGACGGCCGGTCCGCCGGCCCCGGCCCCGGTCCTGCGCGCATGCGGCTCTCCTACAGATGGGGCGCGACGGCCACGGGGCAGCCGGTGTGATGGATCGCGGCGTGGGTGACCGGCCCCGTGCGAGGGCCGACCGGCCGTTCGGCGAGGCGGTGCCCGACGACGAGGAGGCCCGCTCCGGTCGAGGCCCGGACGAGCGCGGTCGAGGCCTTGTCCTCCACCACCGTCTCAGCACCTCCACGTCGCGGTACTTGTCGCGCCACACCTGGAGCACGGCCGTGAGCAGCCCCAGCCACTCCTCGCCCCGCGGGCGGTCGTTCACCGCGCCGACGTCGCCGGGGCCCAGGCCGACCGGGCGGGGGCGAGCCGGGCGTGCACGGCCCGCAGCCGCGCGTGCCGCAGCCGGGCCGCCTCGAAGGCGAACTCGACGACCAGCAGGGTGTCGACGGCCGTTCCCTCCGACTGCACGTCGCAGAGCCGGACTTCTGGGCCCTCGGCGCGTGCGCGTTCCTCCGCCGGGCGCAGCACATGCCCGGATTCCGCTGAGCGATGTTCGCGATCTCGCGCTCCCTGCGGCGGGGGCGCCCGTCCCGGGCGGGCACCAGGCGCAGCGGCCGGTCCCGCCGCACGGCCTCGCGGGCCGCCCACGCGGCGGCGGCCGGACTCCCGGCGGAACCGTCGACTCCGGTGGCAACGGACGCAAGCATGTCGGCACCTCCAGCGCTGGGTCTGACATCCGCCACCAGCGTCGCTCCGGGACCCGCGCGGGTGCAGGGGCCGGGCAGGTCCTGCCGGGGAGCCATCCGGCCCTCTCGGCCCCGCCCGCCCTGGTCTGCCCGGCGCACTGGCCCCGGTCCGCCCCGTACTTCTATACGCGCGTCAGGGCACCGGCGACACCTGCCGCCCATGCCTCGATCGCGTCGAAGTCCCGGAAGTCGCCGCCCTTTCCGGACCGGACGATCATCCTGGCCACTCGCCCCTTGGCGCCTTCTTCCAAGCACCCGCCGAAGGTGACGTGCTCCCGGACGTCCAACCGGACCATGGCCCGCTTCACGCCGGGCACGGGCGGGATGTCCCGCTCCGAGGCCGAGGCGTCGAGCGGGCCGCTGCTGAAGAACCACACCGGGCGCTTCGCGAGTTCGCCGCGGTGGCGACGGACGAACCGCTGTGCGTCCCTGTGCCAGCGTCCCGCGTACAGTCCCCCGCCGACCACCACGGCGTCGTACGACGTCACGCTCGCCACGGACCGGGCCGACAGCGTCTCGGCCGTCAGCCCGTCCTTGCGCAGGACGCCGGCGACGGCTTCGGCGATCTGTGCCGTCGATCCGTTCTTCGATCCGTAGGCGACCAACACGGTGCAGGTCATGGCGCTACGCCTCCTTCCAGTCTCCGCCCGGCCGGACGGCGGCCACGCCGTGCGGGCCCTGTTCCCCGGTAGGCGGGCATGTGTCGTCCAGGACGAGCCCCGTGCGGCGCTTCGGGCGGAGGGGCCGGGCGGCGGCCGCCTGGCGCGTCGTCAGGTCCGTTTCGGACAGGACACCGATGACGTTGTCGTCCTCGTCCGCCACCGGGAGGCCGTTGATCCGGTGGGCCGCGAGCAGCTGGGCCACCTCCTTGAACGGTGCGTCGCACACGGCACGTACGACGTCCGTGGTCATCACGGAGCCGACCTCGTCGTGCCTCATGGCCGTTCCTTCCTCAGCGCAGTCGGCGCAGATACGGGTCCTGGGGGCGGCGCGGCAGCAGGCGTATCCGCGCGTCGAGCACGGTGACGCCGCCCGGCGCCGCCAGGACCGGGTTGAAGTCGGCCTCGGCGAGCTGCGGCAGGTCCGCCGCCAGCCGGGACAGACGCAGGAGCAGCTGCTCCAGATCCATGAGGTCGACGGGGGTGCTTCCGCCCTCGCCCAGCAGCAGCGGGGCGCACCGCGGCGAGGTGATCAGCTCGTGTACGTCGCGGTCGGTGAGCGGGGCCAGGCGCGCGGCGTGATCGGCCAGCACTTCGGTGACCGTGCCGCCGAGGCCGAACAGGACGAGCGGTCCGAAGACCTCGTCCTGGACGACACCGGCGAACAGCTCGGTGCCGCGGGCGGCGAGCGGTTGCAGGACCACGCCGGTCATGAGCCCCGCGAACCGGGTCTCCAGGTCGCGGAACGCGGCCCGCACTTGGGCGTCGCCGCGCAGGTCGAGGTGGACTGCGTGCTGCTGGGTCTTGTGCAGGAGGCCGGGCCAGTGGGCCTTCATGACCACCCGGCCGTCGAAGCCGCGGAGCCGGCCGGCGGCGCGCACGGCGTCGTCCTCCGTCTCGGCCCAGGCCCATGGGATCTGCGGGATGCCATAGCAGGCCAGCAGGTCGGCGCAGGTGCGCGGGCCGGTCCAGCCGCCGTCGGGGTGCGCGGTGAGGTATTCCTCGACGAACGCGCGTGCCCGGTCGGTCTCGACGCCGTCGAGGTCGGGGACGCTACCGGCGGGCCGGGCGAGCCAGGCCGCCCGGTCGGCCGCGTGGGCCAGCGCGCGGGCCGCCGCCTGGGGTTCGGCGTAGGAGGGGATCGTGCCGCCGTCGGCGGCGGGCAGCAGCCGGACGGACCGGTCCTGCTCCAGGCGTACGGCGAGCACCGGCCGCGGCCGCCGGGCCGGCGCCGTGGTGACAGCCCGCACCAGGTCGTCACCGGTGGCCGCGGCGACCGCCGTGGGCACGAGGGCCACGATGACGGCGTCGACGCCGGGGCATCGGGTGAGGCGGTCGACGCACTCCGTCAGCTGTTCCTCGGACACCGCCGCGGTGGCGTCGATGGGATTGCCGATGGCGGCGCCGTCCGGCAGCACCGCGAGCAGTTCGTCGATCACCGCGGGGGTGAACGGGGGAAGGGCGAGTCCCGCCTCGGCGCAGGCGTCGGCGGTGAGCACTCCCGCGCCGCCCGCGTTGGTGACGATCGCGACGCGGCTGCCTTCCGGCAGCGGCTGGGAGTGCAGCAGAGCAGCGGTTTCGAGGAGTTCGCCGACCGAGCGGGTGGCGGTGATGCCGGCCTGGGTGAACAGCGCGCCGCGGGTCATCGTGCGGGTGGCGGCGGCCGCGGTGTGCGAGGCGGCGGCCTTGCGGCCCGCGTCGGTGCGGCCGGCGTCGACGGTCAGCACCGGGAGACGGCGCGTCACGCGACGGGCCGTACGCGAGAAGGCACGCGGGTTGCCGAAGGACTCCAGGTGCAGCAGCGCGAGACCGGTTCGGGCGTCGCCCTCCCACCACTGGAGCATGTCGTTCCCGCTGACGTCGTACTTGTCGCCCAGAGACACGAAGGACGAGACGCCGATGCCCAGCCGGGACAGCCCGTCGAGCAGCGCGATCCCGACCCCGCCGGACTGCACGGCGACACCGGCCGTCCCCGCGCGGGGGTGATCGGCGGCGAACGTCGCGTCGAGTCGCACCTGCGGGTCGGTGTTGGAGACGCCGAGGCAGTTCGGGCCGACGAGCCGCATCCCGTGCCTGCGGCAGGCGGCCAGCAGCGCCTGCGCCTGGACGTGGTCGAGGCCCGCGGTGACGACGACGAGCGCGCGTACCCCGGTCGTGCCGCACTCCTCGGCGACGGACGGGACCGCGGCGGCCGGCACGGCCACGATCACGAGGTCGGGGGTCTTGGGCAGGGCCGCGACGGACGGGTAGGAGGGCACTCCGAGTACCGACGTGACGTGGGGGTTCACGGCGAAGAGGCGGCGGGTGAAGCCTCCCTTGTGCAGGTGGTGGAGGACGGCCCGGCCCACCGACCCGGGCGTCCGTCCGGCGCCGACGACCGCGACGGCGTCCGGGCGCAGCAGCGGCTGGAGGCTGGCCACGTCGGCGGACCGCCCGCGGGCTTCGACGGCCGACAGGTAGCTGTCGTCCTCGTCGAGGTGGAAGGTGCAGCGCACCTCCGGGCCTTCGAAACTGCGGGAGGTGCGCAGGCCGAGGTCGGCGAAGAGCCGGAGCACCTCGTGGTTCTCGCTCAGCGCGTCGGCCGTGAAGGTGGTGATGCCCTCCGTGCGCGCCGCCGAGACCAGGTGCTCGACGAGCAGGGTGCCCACGCCGCGGTGGTGCAGGCCGTCGGCAACGGCGATGGAGAGCTCCGCGCCGTCCCTCTCCCCGGCGGTGTCGTACTCGGCGAGGCCGATCACCTGGCCGTTCGCCTCGGCCAGCAGGGCCCGGTAGCCGGGGTGGGCCGGGCCGCAGGCCCGGTCGGCGGCTCCGACGGCCGACCTCCGGCTCGCCACGAAGAACCGCAGGCGCAGGTTCTCCGGCGACATCTCCTCGTAGAGCCCTCGCAGCCGATCGTGGTCCCCGGGCACCGCCGGCCGTATGCACACGGTGGTGCCGTCCGCGAGCAGGGCGTGCACCGAGGGTCGGTCGATCAGGCCATCCGTCATCGCAACTCTCCTCCATGCCTCTCGATACGTCGATCGTCCGGCGGGGCGGGACGGAATCCCATGGGCTGTCCGGGTCGGGCCGGGGGCCGGTCGGCCCTGCCCGCCGCCGGTGGTCCCCCTCCGGGAGGCGTCAGTCGTCCGCCACCAGGGCCGTGAGGTCCAGGAGGCGATTGGCGTAGCCCACTCGTTGCCGTACCAGCCGAAGACCTTGGCCAGGCTGTCGTTGGCCTGGGTCGGCGCCGGGTCGAAGACGCAGGACGAGGGGCCCCCGATGACGTCGCGGGAGACGACGCAGGACGAGGGGTCCCCGATGACGTCGCGGGAGACGATCGGGGCCTTGGAGACGCGCAGGATGCCGTTCAGCGGGCCGTCCGCGGCCTCCTCGAACACCGCGTTGATCTCGTCCGCTGTCGCCTCCCGGGCGAGGATGACGGTGAGGTCGGTGAGCGAGCCGTCCTCCACGGGCACCCGGACCGCGATCCCGTCCGGGGTCCCGGCCAGCTCCGGCACCACCAGGCCCACGGCACAGGCGGCACCGGTGCTGGTGCTGGTGCTGGTGGGAATGATGCTCAGGGCGGCCGACCGGGCCCGGCGCAGGTCCTTGTGCGGGCCGTCCCCCGGCGGCACCGGGGCCCGGGCGGCCCTCGCACGGGACCGTTCGGCCCTCGATGGACCGGACTCCCGTGCGGATCATGGATTTATGGCCCACCGAAGGAGGTCCACGTCATGGCACACCACGTGGCCGTCGGAGTCGACGGCTCGCCCGAGAGCCGCGCCGCCGCGCACTGGGCAGCAAGGGAAGCCGAGTTGCGCGGGGTGTCCCTGCGCGTCGTATACGCCGCGGACTGGCAGGAAGGGGCCGCCGCCCCGGCGAAGGGGTCCGTCACGCCGAGCCGCTGGGCGGACGACCTCCTTGCCGAGACCCTGGAGGCACTGCGGCGCGTCCGGCCCGACCTGGAGATCACCAGCGCCTGTCTGCCCGGAAGTCCGTCCACCGTACTGGCCGCCGAGGCCTCGGACGCCGGGCTGCTGGTGCTGGGCAGCCGCGGCCTGGGAAGCGCCATGGGCTTCCTCGTCGGCTCCGTGAGCCTTGCGGCCCTCGCGGCCGTCGAGACACCCGTCGTCCTGGTACGGGAGACCGGCGCACCCGAGGAGGCACCACGCGCCCCGCACGGTGACATCGTCGTCGGCCTGGACATCCAGCAGTCCTGCGACACCCTCCTGTCCTTCGCCTTCGAGGAGGCGGCGCGCCGCGACTGCTCCCTGCGAGTCGTGCACTGCTGGAAGCTTCCGCCTGCCTTCGCCTACGCCCCCATGCTCGACCCGGCCATCGAGGACGAGATCAGCCGGAGCGTCCTGCAGACCTTCGAGGACGTCCTGCTGCCCTGGAAGCGCAAGTTCCCCTCGGTGGCCGTCGAGGGGCACGTGATGCGCGGGTCGGCGGGCCACCGGCTCGTACAGGCCTGTTCCGACGCGGGTCTCGTGGTCGTGGGCCGGCTCGTGCGCCGCTCACCCGTCGGCGCCCGTCTGGGGCCGGTGGCCCATGCCGTCCTGCATCATGCCGCCCCGCCGGTCGCCGTCCTCGCGCACGAGTGATCCGACGAGGCCGGGGAGGCACGCCGACGGACGGAAAGAGCCCGCCCGCTTCTCGCGGATCCCGACTGCGCGGTGCACGGCCGTCAGCCGCTTCGCCACATCCTCGTAGGGACTCTCTCCATCCCCTCCATGGCATCACCGCACCGGCCGCGCCACCAGAGCCGACCGGACCTCATCCGCTCCTGTACAGCCCTGTGCGGGACCCGTGCCGGCGACCACGCTCGCGCGTGCGGGGTACCCCGCGTCCGGCGACTGAGGCATCAGCGCCCCCGGAGGCCGTCCGGGCCCCGTCGAGTGCCCCATCGGGCCCTCGCGCCCGCGCCGGCGAGGTACGAGCCTGGTGGGGAGGACCGGAGGCGAGCATGACCACCACCAAGACCCACAGGTACACCGTCGCCGATGTGATGACCCGGACGGTCGTCACGGTCACGGCGAGCGCGGAGTTCAAAGAGATCGTCGCCGTCATGCACGAGTGGAAAGTGAGTGCTCTTCCCGTGATCGAGGGCGAAGGCAGGGTCGTCGGCGTGGTCTCGGAGGCGGACCTCCTCGTCAAGGAGGAGGTCCACGGACACCGGCTCGGCCTGATCGAGCAATGGCACAGGCAGGACGACACCGCCAAGGCCGGATCGACACGCGCCGCCGAGCTGATGACCTCTCCCGCCGTCACCATCGATGCCGGGGCGACGCTGCCGCAGGCCGCGCGCCTCATGGCCGGCAAGCACGTCAAACGCCTCCCCGTCGTGAGTGCCGGCGGAACACTTGAGGGCGTCGTCAGCCGTGGTGACCTGCTCAAGGTGTTCCTGCGCTCCGACGGCGACCTCGCGGCCCAGATCCGTCGGGAGATCGTCGTTCCCCTCTTCCCCCTCTCGCACCGGGACGTGGGGATCAGCGTCACCGAAGGAGTCGTGACCCTCTCCGGCGGGGTACGCGACAGCCGCCTCGTCCCGGTCGCCGCGCACCTGGCGGAGGGCGTCGAGGGGGTGGTGGGCGTCGAGTGCGAGCTCACCGCGCCGCTTTCGGCCTCGTAAGGACGAGGGCTGGTCGGCCCCTCCCCGGGCGCGGGGTCCGGCCGCACCCTGGCATGGAGGCGAGGGCGGACCGAGGGAGAAGACGATGGGCCAGAAGTCGGGCAGGTCCGGCGGTGCGGCGGCCGGTGCGCCGTCGGCGCTGCCGCGCGCCGTGTACGAGCGGGAGCTCTACCGGCTCCAGACCGAACTGGTGAAACTCCAGGAGTGGATACGGCTCGAAGGAGCCCGGCTGGTGGTCGTGTTCGAGGGGCGCGACGCGGCGGGCAAGGGCGGCACGATCCAACGGGTCGCCGAGCATCTCAACCCCCGCGTCGCCCGGACCGTGGCCCTGCCCCGGCCCACCGAGCGCGAGCGCACGCAGTGGTACTTCCAGCGCTACTGCGCGCACCTTCCCGCCGCCGGCGAGATCACCCTGTTCGACCGCAGCTGGTACAACCGGGCCGGGGTCGAGCACGTGATGGGCTTCTGCACGGACGAGGAGCACGAGCGGTTCCTGCGCCAGTGCCCGGTCTTCGAGCGGATGCTCGTGGAGGACGGCATCCTGCTGCTCAAGTACTGGTTCTCGGTGAGCGACGCCGTGCAGGAGCAGCGCTTCCGCCGCAGGCTGGAGGACCCCACGCGCCGCTGGAAGCTCTCCCCCATGGACCTGGAGTCCATCACCCGCTGGGAGGCGTACTCCCGGGCGAAGGACGAGATGTTCCAGCACACCGACATCCGCGAGGCCCCCTGGCACGTCATCGAGAGCGACGACAAGCGCAGGGCGCGGATCAACATGATCGCCCATCTCCTGTCCGCGGTGCCCTACCGCGAGGTCCCGCGCGCACCGCTGTCCCTGCCCGAACGCCCACCCGCCCCCTCGTACCAGCGCCCGCCGCGCGACCTCCAGTCGTACGTACCGGATCACGCGGCGACCCTGCTGCGCCGGGACTGAAGCCGCTCCACCCGCACGCCACGCCGCGTCTCAGACGTGCGGCACCACGGCGACCGGGGTCCGGGCGTGGTGCAGCACGGCGTGGGTCACCGGGCCTATGTGCACGAGACCCCCGTGGCCGCGCATCCGCCGGCCCACGACCAGCAACGCGGCATCCGCGGCGGCCTCCACCAAGCGGGCGGCCGGGCGGTCCGCCACGCACCGCGGCTCGACGCGGACCTGGGGGTACGTGGCCCGCCAGGGCCGCACGGCCTCCTCCAGGGCGTCCTGCTCCCGGAGCCCGAGCTCGACGACGTGCTGGGGGTCGACCGCGGCGGGGTCGTAGCCGAAGACCGGCGGGGGCGCCCACGTGTGGACGACCCGCAGCGCGGCTCCCCGGACCCCGGCGGCGTTCACCGCGTACTCGACGAGCGGGTCGCACGGGCCGGTGAGATCGAGGCCGAGCACGACATCGCCCTCCTGCGCCCCGCTCCTCGCGGCCGGATCCGGCACCTTGTCCCCCTCCCCTTCCGGGCGCACCAGGACGACCGGCCGCCGGGCGTGAGCGAGCACGGACATGGAGACGGACCCGGTCAGGAAGCCGGTGACCGCGCTGAGCGCGCGCGATCCGAGCACCAGCACCTCGGCCTCATCGGCGGCGGCTGCCAGCACCTCCACCGGGTGACCGGGAACGCGCTCCAGGCTGAGATCCAGCTCTGGGTGCAGGGCGCGCACCTCGTCCTCGGTCTCGCGCAGCAGGTGTTCGGCCCAGCGCTCGTCGGCGCCGGTCGCGCGGGGTGCCACGGCGGCCCCCGGAGAGCCGTACGCGGCGGCGTGCGTCCACGGCTGCCAGGCGTACAGCACACTGAGCGGGAGACCG
Source organism: Streptomyces sp. NPDC031265 (assembly GCF_055570295.1). NCBI lineage: Bacteria > Bacillati > Actinomycetota > Actinomycetes > Kitasatosporales > Streptomycetaceae > Streptomyces > Streptomyces sp. NPDC031265. Next base: position 127,339 of record NZ_JBVIHM010000017.1, on the reverse strand, counting down.
CGCAGCCCGGCCTCCCGGGCCGCCCAGAGGGCCGCTGCCCGGGACTCGGCGGAGCCGTCGATTCCGGCGATTACGGTACGTGGCATGACGCCCCTCCGGAGGGGTTCGGCCGCTCGGTCGCGGTGCCTCGGGGTCGTCCCGGGGTGCCTCCAGACTGGTCTTCCCCCGCCCTGCCGGGTAGGGCCGACCGGCCCAGCGACGCGGAAGTCCGGCCCGTCCACGGCAGGCCGCGCTGAGCGGTCCCGGGTCCCGGCCGGTCCCGCCCGAAGGGACCATCGGCCCACGGAAGTGGTCCGAGCGCCCCCGGTACAGCGGACGCTCCCGGCATCAGATTGTCCGTGTACACGCACTCGGCGTGGCACGAGGAGAGGGCTGACGACCATGGCACTGCACGGGCATTCCCACCGTCCCGCGGGCATCCGCTTCGCCTTCCGGCGCACGGGCAGGACGGACGGCACCGCCGCCGTCCGGACGGACGGCCACACCGCCGCGGCCTCGGCGACGGCCCTGGCACGCACCCTGGCCGGGCTGCGTCTGATGACGGCGTTCACCTTCCTGTGGGCGTTCTTCGACAAGACCTTCGGCTGGGGCTACGCGACGCAGTCCGGCAAGGGCTGGATCGACGGCGGCTCCCCCACCAAGGGCTTCCTGAGCCACGTCGCCGCGGGACCGATGGAGTCCACCTTCCACTCCTGGGCCGGCGACACCTGGGCCGACTGGCTGTTCATGCTGGGCCTGCTCGGCATCGGGCTCGCCCTGGCGACAGGTGTGGCACTGCGCCTGGCCGCGGTGGCGGGCACCGCGCTGATGGCGCTGATGTGGGCCGCCGAATGGCCTCCCGCGCGCCATCTGTCGGACGGCGCCCTCAGCGCGTCCTCGAACCCGGTGATCGACTACCACGTCCTGTACGCGGCCGTCCTGATCACCCTCGCCGTGGCCTGCGCGGGCCGCACCTGGGGGCTGGGCACGCTGTGGGAGCGGCTGCCGTTCGTGGGGCGCAGCCGCTGGCTGAAGTGAACGCGGGAGCCCCGGCCGGAGGGCGTGCGGCTCCTCCGGCCGGGGCTCTCGCGTGTGCGGCGCCCGGCGTTCAGTTGCCCTCGCGGTGATCGTCCAGGGCCGCGCGCCCGGCCTCCAGACGGGCGATCGGGACGCGGAACGGCGAGCAGGAGACATAGTCGAGCCCGGCTTCGTGGAAGAAGTGCACCGACTCCGGGTCACCGCCGTGCTCGCCGCACACACCGATCTTCAGGTCCGGGCGGGCGGCGCGGCCTTCGGCCACCGCGATCCGCACCAGCCGGCCCACGCCCTCCCGGTCGATCGTCTCGAACGGGGAGACGGGGAAGACGCCCTTGTCGAGGTAGACGGAGAAGAACGCCGCCTCTACGTCGTCGCGGGAGAAGCCCCAGGTGGTCTGGGTCAGATCGTTGGTGCCGAAGGAGAAGAACTCGGCTTCCCGCGCGATTCGGCCCGCGGTGAGCGCGGCCCGGGGCAGCTCGATCATCGTGCCGACGGGGCAGTCGACGGCGGCACCCGCCTCGGCCGAGACCGCGCTCAGCACGCGCTGCACCTCTTCGCGTACGAGACGCAGCTCCTCCACCGTGCCGACGAGCGGCACCATGATCTCGGCTCTCGGGTCTCCCCCGGCCTTCCTGCGGACGACGACCGCCTCCGCGACGGCTCGTACCTGCATGGCCACCAGCCCCGGCACCACGAGGCCGAGCCGGACACCGCGCAGGCCGAGCATCGGGTTCTCCTCGTGCATCCGCTCCACGGCCGCCAGCAGTTCGGCATCCCGCGCGTCCGGTGCCCCGCCGAGGGCCTCTTCGCGCGCGATGCGGACGGCGAGCGCCGTGCGGTCGGGCAGGAACTCGTGCAGGGGCGGGTCCAGCAGACGGATCGTCACCGGCAGACCGTCCATCGCCTCCAGGATGCCGATGAAGTCCTCGCGCTGCAGCGGCAGCAGCGCGCCGAGCGCCTCCTGCCGCTCGGCGTCGCCGTGCGCGAGGATCATGGCTTCGACCAAGGGGCGCCGCTCACCGAGGAACATGTGCTCCGTGCGGCACAGACCGATGCCCTGGGCACCGAAGCGCCGTGCCCGTGCCGCGTCATCGGGTGTGTCCGCGTTCGCACGCACCTCCATGCGCCGCACCGCGTCGGCCTGTTCCATGAGCCGGTGGACGTCCCGCACATCCTGCTGGGCTCCGTCGCCGGGTGCACGGCCGCCCCCTTCGAAGTAGCCCACGACGGCCGAGTCGGCGAGGGGTACGGAGCCCAGGCGTACCTCTCCCGTGAACCCGTCGACCGAGATGACCGTTCCCTCTCGCACCGTGACGCCGCCCAGGGCGGTGAAGCACCGCCCTGCCGGGTCCACCGTCAGCTCCGAGGCGCCGCACACGCACACCTTGCCCATGCCGCGGGCGACCACGGCAGCATGGCTGGTCTTGCCGCCCCGGCTGGTCAGCACGGCCTGGGCCGCCACCATGCCGGGCAGGTCGTCGGGCGTGGTCTCCTGCCGTACGAGGACCACCTGCTCCCCTGCGGCGGAACGCCGCACGGCCTCACCCGCGTCGAACACTGCCGCGCCGACCGCGGCACCGGGGGAGGCGGGGATGCCACGGGCGATGGCATCTCCCTCGGCCGCGGCGCCGAAGCGCGGGGACATCAGGCGCGCGAGCCCCTCGCCGCTGACCCGCCGCAGCGCCTCGGCCATGGTGATCACGCCTTCGTCGGCGAGCTGCCCGGCGATGTTGAACGCCGCTTGCGCGGTCCGCTTGCCGACGCGTGTCTGCAGCATCCACAGTCTGCCGCGCTCGACGGTGAACTCGATGTCGCACAGGTCGCGATAGTGCGACTCCAGCCGCCGCATGTGACCGCGCAGCTGCTCGTACGCGGCCGGGGCCAGCCCTTCGAGATCGGTGAGGGGAACCGTGTTGCGGATCCCGGCGACGACGTCCTCTCCCTGGGCGTCGGACAGGTAGTCGCCGTAGACGCCCGTCCGGCCGGTCGCGGGGTCGCGGGTGAAGGCGACACCGCTGCCCGAATCCGCTCCGTGATTGCCGAACACCATCGTCTGGACGGTGACCGCGGTGCCCAGGTCGTCCGCGATGTGTTCACGGCGGCGGTAGAGCCGGGCCCGTTCGCCGTTCCAGGAGGTGAAGACGGCGAGGACGGCCCGCCGCAGCTGCTCGGCCGGGTCCTGCGGGAACTCCTCGCCGGTCCGCTCACGGATCAGGTCCTTGAAGGTCTCGACGATCCTGATGAGCTCGCAGCTGTCCAGACGGCTGTCGTCCTCGACCCCGCTCTGCCGTTTCACATCGGCCAGAACGTCCTCGAACAGCGCGCTGTCGACGCCCATCACCGTACTGCCGAACATCTGCACGAGGCGACGGTAGGAGTCCCACGCGAACCGCTCCCGCTCCGGCGACTTGCCGAGGCCGAGAACCGAGAGGTCGTTGAGCCCGATGTCGAGGATCGTCTCCATCATGCCGGGCATGGAGAAGCGGCCTCCCGACCGGACCGACACCAGGAGCGGGTCGTCCACCTGTCCCAGCCGTCGGCCGGTGGCCTGTTCGAGAGCGGAGAGGTGGGTGGCCACCTCCCCGGCCAGTTCGGCGGGCGGCTCACCAGTGGCCAAAAAGACCCGGCACGCCTCGGTGGTGATGGTGAATCCGGGTGGTACGGGGAGTCCCATCCGGACCATCTCGGCCAGATTGGCGCCCTTGCCCCCGAGCAGGTCGGCCATGTCACGGCCGCCTTCGGAGAAGTCGTACACGTAACGCACCATGGCTGCTCTTCCTCCCGGAGCGACTCGTCACCCGCGCCCGCGGCACTCGGGCTCCACCGCTACGCCGAAGGCCCGGGATCGAGCTGGAAACCCGTCACCAGATCCGACCGGATGAGCAGTGCGGCCTTCATCGTGCCCGCCGCCCAGGGCCGGAACGTCTTCGTGAAGCGGTCGAGCGTGGCACGGTCTTCGATCAGGCGGGCGTAGCCCGTCACGACGACGCTCCAGCCGAGGTGCGTGTCCGGATCGATGGCGTCCGCCTCGTAGGCGACCACGACGGCGGAGCCTGGCCCGGGCGCGTCCAGCGAGGCGAAAGCCGCCCCTTCGTGCAGGCAGACGATGATGTCGTCGCCGTCCATGAGATGGTTGACCGGGCGGACCGCAGGCAGCGCACCCTGGGTGAAGACGACCCGGCCCAGCGACGTCGTGGCCAGCAGCCGCAGCGCCTCCTGGCGGTCGAGCGGAGTCATCCGCCGCGGTGCCACCGCCTCGTCCCGGTCACCCAGGTCCTGCCCGCCGATCTCATTCATCGCGCACCCCATGCCTCCGGCCCCCGTTGTGCTCCACGGTCCCTTTCGGCCTCGCTTCTCTGACAGGGCCGAACGGACCCCACTTGGGCGCCCGGCGAGGCCATCAGGCCCACACTCGGCGGGAAGGGCCCGTTCGGCCCCTCACACTCGGCCCCGCACGGGCGTAGAGCGGAGGCAGGCAAGGAAAACCGCGGTTCCGCTACGGACGCTCCGCCCGTTCCGTCCGGCTGCCGGCCGGCGCCCACGGGGACGAGGCCACCGCCGACCACAAGGACGGTGTTCTGACCATCACGGTCCCGAGAGCGGAGCCGAAGGCGAGCACCCGCACGATCACGGTCCGGCGCACCTGACCGTCTCGTGTGCGATGCCGCACAGGCCCGTGCGCCTGGGGTCGCCCCCCGGCGTACGGGCCTCTCCCTTCCCGGTCAGCCGTGCGGCACCACGGCCACCGGGCACAGCACATGGTGGATCACCGAGTGGGCGACCGGGCCCAGACGGTCGCCCGTGCCGGGGCCGCGGCCGACGACCAGCAGACAGGCCCGGGTGGAGGCCAGCAGCAGATGGTGACCCGCGCGGCCGTGGACCGCGTGCTCCCGTACTTCCATGTCGGGGAACTTGCGCCGCCATGCGGACAGCGCCGCGGACAGTGCGTGGGCCTTCTCCTCCGCCGGGTCGTCCGCGTCCGCCGACGGCACCAGCGGCACGCTCCAGGCGTGCAGGACGTGCAGCGGCGCGTGCCGGCTCGCCGCCGCGTCGAAGGCGTACGCGAGCAGTTCATCGCTCGGGTGGGCCAGGTCGAGCCCGAGGACCACGGGCCGGTACCGGCCGTTGCCCGCCAGCCCCTCCCGCTCGTCCTCGGGCCGCTCCCCCGCGCGTACCAGAACGACCGGGCACGCGGCGCGCGCGGTGACGTCGAGGGCGACCGAGCCGACCAGGAACGCGGCCAGTCCGGTGAAGCCGCGCGAGCCCAGGACCAGGGCCTCGGAGGTCTCGGCCGCCTCCACCAGGGTGACGGCGGGCTGCCCCAGCGCGTGGGCGGGCCGGATCTCCAAGGTGGGGTGGCAGTAGGCGAGTTGGACGGCGGCCCGGTTCAGGGCCGTGCGCCCGCGCTCTGCGGGCACGTCCAGTTCGGGGAGGAAGGTCCGCTCGCCGGGTTCCTCGTCCACATGGAGCAGGTGCAGGGGAAGGCCGCGCAGCACGGCTTCGCGGGCGGCCCAGTCGGCGGCGTCGTGGCTTTCGCGCGAGCCGTCGATACCGGCCGTGATGTGGCGTTGCATGATCCACCTCCAGTGGGGATCAGCCGGTCCAGGTCCAGTCGGCGACCTCGGGCAGATCGGTGCCGTGGTCGCGGATCCAGGCGTGGTGGCGAGTGCGGGTGTCGGCCATGGTCTGGCGGACGACGGCCGCGCGTACGGCGAGGCCGGGGACGCGGTCGATGACGTCCATGACGAGCCGGTACCGGTCGAGGTCGTTGCGGACGACCATGTCGAAGGGCGTGGTGGTGGTGCCGGACTCCTTGTAGCCGCGCACGTGGAGCTGGCCGTGGCCGCCGCGGCGGTAGGTGAGCCGGTGGATCAGCCAGGGGTAACCGTGGTAGGCGAAGATCACCGGCTTGTCGCGGGTGAACAGCGCGTCGTACTCGAAGTCGGCCATTCCGTGCGGGTGCTCCTCGCGGGGCAGCAGTTTCGTCATGTCGACGACGTTGACGACACGGACTGCGAGGTCCGGGAGGTGGCGGCGCAGCAGCCCGGCGGCGGCCAGGACCTCCTGGGTGGGCACGTCTCCGGCGCAGGCCAGGACGACGTCGGGCTCGCGGTCGCGGCTCTCGGAACCGGCCCACTCCCAGATGCCCGCTCCGCGCGCGCAGTGGCCGCGGGCCTCCTCCAGGGAGAGCCAGTCGAAGCAGGGCTGCTTGCCGGCGACGACCACGTTGACGTATTCGCGCGAGCGCAGGACGTGGTCCGCCACGGACAGCAGGGTGTTGGCGTCCGGCGGGAGGTAGACCCGTACGACCTCGGGGCTCTTGTTCAGCACATGGTCGACGAAGCCGGGGTCCTGGTGCGAGAAGCCGTTGTGGTCCTGGCGCCAGACGTGCGAGGTGAGCAGGTAGTTGAGGGAGGGGACGGGGGCGCGCCACGGCAGGCCCCTCGATGTCTTCAGCCACTTGATGTGCTGATTGACCATCGAGTCGACGATGTGGACGAACGCCTCGTAGCAGGAGAACAGGCCGTGGCGCCCGGTGAGGTTGTAGCCCTCCAGCCAGCCCTGGCAGAGGTGTTCGGACAGGATCTCCATCACACGGCCGTCGCGGGCCAGGTTCTCGTCGGTCTCCAGGATCTCCGCCTGCCACGCCTTGCCGGTGACCTCGAAGAGGGCGCCCAGCCGGTTGGAGGCGGTCTCGTCGGGGCCGACCACGCGGAAGTCGCGCCGCTCGGCGGTGTCGGCCATCACCTGGGCCAGCAGACCGCCGAGGACGCGGGTGGGCTCGTGCAGGGTCGCGCCCGGCTTGTCGACGGGGACGGCGAAGTGCTCCAACGGCGGCAGGGGCAGTTCGCGGGTGAGCAGGCCACCGTTGGCGTGCGGATTCGCGCCGAGCCGGCGTTCGCCGTCCGGGACGCAGGCCAGCACCTGCTCGGTGGGGCGGCCGTCGGCGTCGAACAGCTCCTGCGGCCGGTAGGAGCGCAGCCATGCCTCCAACTGCCGTAGGTGCTGCGGGTCTTCGCGCACAGCGGCGAGCGGCACCTGGTGCGAGCGCCAGGTGCCCTCCACCGGTTCGCCGTCGACCTCGGCCGGGCCGGTCCAGCCCTTCGGCGTACGGAGCACGATCATCGGCCAGGACGCCCGTACGCCGGTCCGCTTGATCTCGGCGATACGGTCCAGGGCGTGGTCCATGGCATGGACCATCGCCTCGTGCACCTTGAGCGGGTCCGAGCCGGTGACGTGCAGCGGCTCGTGGCCGTATCCCCGCAGCAGGGAGTCGAGTTCGGCCTCGGGCAGCCGGGCGAGGACCGTCGGGTTGGCGATCTTGTAGCCGTTCAGGTGCAGGATCGGCAGTACGGCGCCGTCGTGGACCGGGTCGAGGAACTTGTTGGAGTGCCAGGACGCGGCGAGCGGCCCGGTCTCGGCCTCCCCGTCGCCGATCACACAGGCGACCAGCAGGCCGGGGTTGTCGAACGCGGCCCCGTAGGCGTGCGCCAGGGAGTAGCCGAGTTCGCCGCCCTCGTGGATCGAGCCGGGGGTCTCGGGAGCCACATGGCTGGGCACGCCGCCGGGGAAGGAGAACTGCCGGAACAGCCGCGCCATGCCCGCCGCGTCCCGGCCGACGTCCGGGTAGATGCGGGAATACGAGCCGTCCAGCCAGGAGTTCGCCAGCACCGCTGGGCCGCCGTGCCCCGGGCCCCACACGCACAGCGCGTCGAGCGAGCGCTCCTTGATCACCCGGTTCAGATGGGTGTGCACGAGGTTGAGGCCGGGCGAGGTGCCCCAGTGGCCGAGCAGGCGCGGCTTGATGTGCTCGGGCCGCAGCTCCTCGGTCAGCAGCGCGTTGTCCAGCAGATAGATCTGCCCCGCGGACAGGTAGTTCGCGGCGCGCCAGTGGGCGTCGAGGGCGGCCAGGTTCGGTGGGCGGTGCTTCGTCATGGTGTCTCCGGAGTCGTCAGGGGCGTGCCGTCGGTATGGGTACCGCGTACGGGGGGTGCTCAGTCGTGGGTACGACCCCCACCGGGCAGGGCGCGTGATGCGGCAGGGCGTGGCTGACCGGGCCGAGCCGCATGCCCAGGCCGGTCGTGCGGCGCCGGGCCCCGGCGACCAGCAGGTCGGAGGCGGTCGCCGCCTCCAGGAGCACGGTCCGCGCCCGGCCCTCCGGGGTCCTGCGCGTCACCCTCACCTCGGGGTGGGCGGCCGTCGCGTCCCGGCTCGGTCCCGAGCCGTCGACCCCACGATCAGCGGACGGCCGGTCGCCTCCACGTCTCCACGTCTCCACGTCTCCACGTCTCCACCGCCTCCACGTCTCCACCGCCTCCACGCCTCCACCGCCTTCCGGCCGCAGGTGTGCTCGGGAAGGCCGCCGCGGCCCTCCTCCCGGAGACTGGCACCGGCCGGTGGCGGGATACAGGGGCGAACCGGCCCTGCGGAGGGGTCATTCGGCCCCTGCCCGCCAAGGTGGCCGCGGGACACGCTGCTCGCATGGCTTCACGGACCCCTCGGCGGACTCTGCGGACTCGGCGGACTCAGAGGGCGGGGCGAGGGCCGCCCGGACACGGATGGACTATCACCCCCCTCGCACGGTCTGTCCGCACGGCCTGCCGCAGCTCTGCGAGGTGGAGCTCGATCCCGTTCTCGCCGGCCGAGCGGGGTGACCGCCCTCGATGTCCGGGTGCGGCTGCCCCCCGGCGGCCGCACGCCCCGTACCTGCGAAGACTGCGAAGGCTCCGATGAGGAGGAAGTAATGAAACACGCCAAGGTCGGTTCGGTCATGACGAGCGAGGTCGTGAGCGCGCGGACATCGGTCCCCTTCAAGGAGATCGCCCGCCTGCTGGCCGAGCATCACGTCAGCGGCCTTCCGGTGGTGGACGAGGACGACAAGGTCGTCGGTGTACTGTCCGAGACCGATCTGATGACCCGGCAGGCGGAGGCCGAGGACCCGTACGAGCCGCCACGCCGGTTCCGGCCTGCCGCCTTCGGGCGCGGTGCGCGCGCCCGAGGGAAGAAGGCCCGGGCCCGGACGGCGGGTGAGCTGATGTCCCGTCCGCCGATCACCGTGCGCGCCGACGACACGATCGCCGTCGCCGCCCGGACCATGGCGGCGCACCGCGTCGAACGCCTCCCCGTGCTGGACACCGAGGACCGGCTGGTCGGCATCGTGGCCCGGCGCGACCTCCTCCAGGTCTTCCTCCGCTCGGACGACGAGATCCGCGCCGAGGTCATCCGGGATGTGCTGGTCGGGACCCTGTGGCTGTCGCACGGCACGATCGACGTCACCGTGAATGAGGGTGTGGTGACCCTGTCCGGGCAGCTGGAACGGCGCAGCGAGGTCCGCCTCGCGGTGCGCGTGACGCGCATGGTGGACGGAGTCGTCGCCGTTGTCGACCAGCTCGGCCACCAGCTCGACGATTCGCACCTGCACCCGGACGCACCGGCCATGCACGGCATCGCCGACGACTGGCTGCGCAAGCTCTGAGAGGGGCGGTGACCCGCCATGAGGACCCGAGAGCGGTGGTGGCGATGGCGCCGCAACCCCTTGCGGCGCCGCTGCGACGTGGTCGAGGCATGGACCGCCCTGGCGTTGGGGATCGCGTTCCTCTTCGGCGTACCGGCTGCGGGATTCGCCGCGGGCGACGCGGCGTACGGCGCGGCGCACTCGACCGCCGTCGCCCAGCGGGCCTCTTCACGGCCGGTGGACGCGGTCCTCGTCCATGACGCGCCCGTTGACCTGCCGTCGGCCAACGGTGGGAGCACAGGCAAGGAGCGGGCAGCTGTGCGCTGGACCCAGGCCGACGGCACCGTACACACCGGAATCGCGAAGGTGAACTCCGCGACGCCCGCCGGTCAGCACATCCGGATCTGGCTCGACGTCCGCGGTCGCGTCGCCGACGAGCCGCTGGACGACAGCCAGGTGTGGCTCAGTGCCCTCTCGTGGGCCACCATCGCCGCCCTCGGGGCGGCAGGCACCCTGCTGACGGTGCGGTACGCCGTGCAACGGTACGCGGAACGGCACCGGTCGGCCGAGTGGGAACTGGCCTGGGCCCGCACCGAGCCCGGGTGGCGGCGCCCGCGGACCTGACCGGCCCGGCGCGAGGGCCGTTCGGCCCCTGTCAGCCCGTTCCGGGCTTGCCGACGCTGGGAGCAGCACCTCATCACCGTCACGAGTCGAGGAGGAACCCGATGGCCACCACCGGAGCCACGGCCCTCGACAGGGCGGGCCTCGGCGCCGTGGTCGCCGCTCTGGTGGCGGACGGCCACACCGACACGTCCCCGCACCCCGAGCGCGAGAAGCTGTGGAGCACGGAGCGCGCAGCGGACGGGACGCTGACGGTGTGTGAGGAGCGGGCCGAAGCCCCGTCGTACGCGTTCTTGGGCGTACACCCCTGCGATCTGCGGGCCATCGTGGTCCCGGACCGCGTACTGGTCTCGGGGCATTACACGCGCTCGGGCTGCCGGGAACGCCGGAGGGGGGCGTTCCTGATCGCCACCGAGTGCACAGAGCCGGGAGGCACGCGCTTCTGTGTCTCCATGGGGAGCGGCCCTGCCGCGGAGGACGGCTACGACCTCGCCCTTAGCGAGGTCGTCTCCGCCGCAGGGCACCGCTTCCTCGTCCGCGCCGACAGCGGCACTCCAGGGCGTCGTGAGCCGCAGCGACCTGCTCAAGGTCTTCCTGCGGCCCGACGAGGAGATCGCGGCGGAGGTCGCGCGCACCGTGATCGCCTGTCTCTTCCCCCGGCAGAGCGTCACGGCGACGGCGCAGGAGGGCGTGGTCACCTTTCACGGGGTGCTGCACGACCGCCACCTGGTCCCGGTCGCGGCGCGCCTCGCCCAGGCCGTGGAGGGCGTCGTGGACGTACACATGGACCTCACGGCACCGGACCTCACGGCACCGGCCGCGCCACCGCGGTGAAGTACCTCGGCGGCGAGGCCCAGAACCAGTACGCGCGGGCCGTGCACCGTCCGGGCGACGCCGGTGCGCGGGACGCGGTCCGCCGGATCTCGAAGCACTCGCCCCCCAGGGCGTGGCCGTGCACACGTTCGACATGCCGCTGGGCGAGCAACTGCCGCGTATCTGCTGAGGGTTCTCCGGCTCGCGAGGTCACGAGGTGGGGACCGTTCGGCCCTGTTCCCCGCAACGCCCTGTACGTCACGATCGACCACAGAAGCAACCACACCGCATCAGGGGGCGGCATGGCCGTAACGGAACACGACTCCAGGCCTACCATCGGGGTCTTCCTCGTCGACGACCACGAGGTGGTGCGCCGCGGGCTGCACGACCTGCTGGACGCCGAGCCCGACATCACCGTTCTCGGCGAGGCCTCGACCAGCGAGCAGGCCCTGGTGCGCGGCCCGGCCCTGCGGCCCGACGTGGCGGTCCTCGACGTGCGCCTGCCCGACGGCGACGGCATCACCGTCTGCCGCGAACTCAGGTCCCGCATAGCGGGATTGTCCTGCCTGATGCTGACGTCGTTCGACGACGACGACGCTCTCCTCGACGCGATCATGGCGGGGGCGGCCGGTTACGTCCTCAAGCAGATCAAGGGGACCGACCTCGTCGCGGCGGTGCGTACGGTCGCCTCGGGGCAGTCGATGCTCGATCCGGCCACCACCGCGCGGCTCATGAGCACGCTGCGAGGCCCCTCGGCGGAGGACGCGCCGGCCGGGGACCAGCGGCTCGCGGGCCTGTCCGCGCGCGAACGCGAGATCCTCGATCTGATCGGCGAGGGTTTCACCAACCGCCAGATCGGAAAGCGCCTCTACCTCTCCGAGAAGACGGTCAAGAACAACATCTCCCGGCTCCTGTCGAAGCTGGGCGTCGAGCGCCGCGTCCAGGCCGCGGTCATCGCGGCCCAGTTTCCTCCGGGGGACCGGTCTCGCTGACCCCCGGGCGCCGGACACCCAGCGGAACTCGCCATTCCAGCCGTGTGCCCCCTCCCTCCGCCGCTTCCACGACACACGTCCCGCCCCGCCCGTCGGCCCGCTCCGCGAGGTTGCGCAGACCGCTGCGCCGACCGGTCCGGACGGGGATCCCGATCCCGTTGTCAGTCACGGTCAGCGCGACCTCCCCACCGCGCACCACCAGCACCACCTCGGCCGCCGTGGCTTTCGCGTGGCGGGCCACATTGGTCAGCGACTCCCCCAGCACGGCCAGCACGTCCGCGCCGATGTCCCCCGGCACATCGACGTCGATCAGCCCCTCCATGCGCAGTGCGGGCGTGAAGCCGAGCGCGGGCGCGACGCCCTCCAGTGCCCGCACCATCCGTATCCGCAGCCCCGGGCCCGGCCCGTCGTGCGCGCGCAGCCCGAAGATCGTCGAGCGAATGATCTTGATCGTGGTATCGAGGTCGTCCACCGCCCGGCCCACCCGCTCCATGACCTCCGGATGCTGGATGAAACGCTGCGCGCTCTGCAGCGTCATCCCCGTGGCGAACAGCCGCTGGATCGCGAGATCGTGAAGGTCCCGCGCGATACGGTCGCGGTCCTCCAGGATGCTCACCTGCTCCGCGTCCCGGCGCCGGTCGGACAGTTCGAGTGCGAGCGCCGCCTGGTCGGCGAAGCCGCGCAGAGGCTTGCTCTCCGCCTCGCTGAACGGCGCCTGCCCCGCTCCGCGCGCCAGCAGAAGCACACCCCGGACGCCGTCCCGGGTGCTCATCGGCACCGCCACCGCGGGCCCCAGCCCCTCCCACCGGTCGGGCCCGTACGTCACCCGGGAGTCCTTCCGCACATCCACGGTGACGACGGCCGAACCCGTGCTCATGGCCGCGCCCGCGAGCGTCCCCTCCGCCGGCAGGACCAGACCCTGATGCCCTTCCGCCCCGCGGCCCAGGGCAAGGACACCCCGCAGTTCACCGGTCGCCGCCTCCACCAGGTCCACCACGCCCAGCTCGGCCGAGGTGATCTCACGAGCACGCTCGACCAGCACCTCCAGAACCTGCGACTCGGGCACCCCGGACAGCAAGGCGCTGGTGACCTCGGAGCCGGCCTCCAGCCACCGCTCCCTCAGCCGCACCTCCTCGAAGAGGCGGGCGTTCTGGATCGCCACCCCGGCCGCCACCGCCAGCATCGCCAGGACGGCCTCGTCCTCCTCGTCGAAATCGGCACCGCCGCGCTTCTCCGTCAGATAGAGGTTGCCGAACACCTCCTCCCCCACCCGGATCGGGACGCCCAGGAACGAGTGCATCGGCGGATGGTCGGCCGGAAAGCCGGAGGACGCCGGGTGCTCCGACAGCTCGCCGAGACGAAGCGCCACGGGGTGGCGGATCAGCTCGCCCAGCAGCCCGTGTCCCGACGGCAGCTGACCGATCTTGCGACGCACCTCCTCGGCGATCCCCACCGGCAGGAACTGCGTCAGCTGCCGCCCCTGCCCGATGACCCCGAGCGCCCCGTACTCCGCGTCGACCAGCACCACTGCGGCCTCGACGATCCTCCGCAGCACCTGCGGCAGATCCAGCTCCCGGCCGACCTCCAGAACGGACTCCAGCAGCACGTGCAACCGGTCACGCGTGCTGCGCACCGTGTCGATGCGCACTTGCAGCTCATCGAGCAGTTGATCCAGTCTCAGTCGCGACAGCGGCCGCGCCCCGTCCCGCCCGACCCCGCCCATCGGTCCCTCCCTGGGGATCCGCCAAAAGAAACCAGAGCTCCGGCTCTCACCGTAGCGGCAGCGGGACCTCCCTACTCACGCGATGCGCACACCGACGGGAAACGTCCGCTCCCGGCCGGTGCCGTGACGGGAGGCGTCCGCCCGGCTTCGAAGGCCCCACGACAAGCCGTCCGGATAGACCGGACAGAACTGTTCCCAAGTCGCTTACGCGCGCGTCGTCACCGACCGGGCGACTTTCGCCTGGCTGTGCGACGTCTACGTCGACCCCGCGCACCGCGGCAAGGGCCTCGGCACCTGGCTGGCCGGCGCCGTTCGCGACCACCTCGCCCCGTACAGGCTCAAGCGCGTCCTGCTCTCCACCCTCGACGCGCACGAGGTCTACGCGAAGGTCGGCTTCGCACCCCTGCCGGACCCCGACCACCTGATGATCCTGAATCCGCCGCAATGAACGCCGCAGTGAACGCCCACCGCGTACCGACGAAGGCTCACCCGGTCACCGTGTCCCCGTGACGATGAGCCACCCGCCACTCGCCGCCCTCGCGGCGGTACACCTGCGTCGCCCGCAAGGTGAACGTACGCGGCTGCCCGTCGACGGAGGTGGCGACGTGTTCAAGACCGGCCGTGTAGGCCATGTCGCCCACCACGTCGTACGCCTGCAGTTCGAACTCGTACGACGTGCAGTCGGAGAAGCTCTCCTCCAGGGCGGTGAAGAGCGTGCCGATCTCCTGCAGGCCGTTGGCGTTGCGCCACGCGCCCAGCACGCTCACGGGCTCCTTGCTCGACCACAGGGCCCGGCGGGGGCCCGCGTCGCCGTTGTGCAGCGCACGCTCCGCCTCGTACAGCGCGGTCCTGACCCACACCAGGAAATCGTCACGGTCGCTCATGTCCTCATCATGGCCCCGTCGAGTCGGCAACACCGCCGCGCGGCGCGACAACGGGCCGGAAATTCATTCCCCACCGCGGGGACAGGCACCGTACTGTGTCGCGGTGACGACTCAGATGATCATTCTCAACGGCGGCTCCAGCTCCGGAAAGTCCGGGATCGTACGGTGCCTGCAGGCCGTACTGCCGCATCCGTGGCTGGCGTTCGGAATCGACTCACTCGTCGACGCCCTGCCCGCGAGCATGCAGGCATCGCCCGACGGCATCGGGTTCGAGGCGGACGGCACGGTCAGCGTCGGGGCCGACTTCCGGGCACTGGAGGCGGCCTGGATGGAAGGCGTCGCGGCGACGGCCCGGGCGGGCGCCAGGGTCATCGTCGACGACGTCTTCCTCGGCGGAGCCGCCTCCCAGCAGCGCTGGCGCAGGGCCGTTGGCGACCTGGCCGTGCTGTGGGTCGGCGTCCGGTGCGAGAGCGCGGTCGCCGCGGCCCGTGAGACCGCACGGGGCGACCGGACCCGGGGAATGGCCGCATCCCAAGCACACGTGGCGCACGAGGGGGTCGTCTACGACGTGGAAGTGGACACGACACAAGCGGAGTCCCTGACATGCGCCCAGGCCATCGCCACTCACGTCATCTGATCGACGAGTCGACGCTCAGCCCGAAGCCTCCCCCCTCCCCCACTACTCACGACGAAATGAGTAGCCGCCCCCACGCGCCCCGGACAGCCCGCCCCCTAGCCTCTCGATCATGAGCACCGAGCAGCAGACCCCCACCCCGTCGGCCCGGGTGACGGTGGGGCAGGAGTGGACGGGTACGGCGTCGATGGTGCTGGGCATGGTCGCCGTCGCACTGTTCGGATGTCCGCGGCTGCCCGGCTCCGTTCCCTCGCAGCTCCGTTACTTCCCTCTGTACCTGACCGTGCCCCTGGGGATCTGCGCGATCGTCCACGGCATCGCGGATCTGCACCATCTGCGCGGTGAAGCGGGAGTCGACCGTCGCCGTGCTCGCGCCGGGGTCGCGCTCGGCCTGGTGGCCGTCGCGGTGCCGCTGGCCCTTGTCGTGTGGGCATGCGTGACCTTGAGCGAGTGACCGACGGCGAGGGCAAGGGCGGCCTCGCCGCAGCCGAGGCCCCGTCCGGCTCCACCGGCGGCTAGGGCCTGTTCGGCGGATGTTGTCTGGGACGTGGGGTCCTGGCACGCCCTCCCCCAAGGCCTCAAGGGCCAGGGGGGACCTGGGACCCCCAACGGCGTTGTCGTCGGCTGCCGACTCCCCCAAGCTCTCGACTTCGGTCGAGCAGGGGGCACCCCCATCGCGTCGACCCCCTCCTCCGCCTTGCAGCATTGGGGTCTCCCCTGCTCGAACGAAGTGGAGAGCTTGGGGAAGCACCAGGACCCCGCTCACCAGGACCGAAAGACGCAGGCACCTCACGGGCGACCAGATCCGCCGGACAGGCCCTAGCCCGGCCGACCGACCTCGACCACTCCCGTCTCGTACGCCACGATGACGGCCTGGGCGCGGTCGCGGACGCCGAGTTTGCCGAAGAGGCTGGTGATGTGGTTCTTGACGGTGGAGCCGCTGACGCCCATCGCCTCGGCGATCTCCACGTTGTCGAGGCCCGTGGCCATCAGCCGCCACACCTCCGCCTCGCGCGGTGTCAGACCGCTGATCTGTACGAGGGGCGGCTCGGGACGCTCCGGGGCCCTGACGTACGTCGAGATCAACCGCGTCAGCAGCCGGGGCGCGACAGCCGCCTCGCCCGTGTGCACCACCCGTACCGCCGCCACGAGTTCCTCCGGTGAGATGTCCTTCGGCAGGAACCCGCAGGCCCCGGCGCGCAGCGCGGCCACCACGTACTCGTCCATGTCGAAGGTGCTCAGCGCCAGCACCCGGCAGCCGGGCAGTTCCGCCGCGAGCCGGCCGGTCGCGGCGACGCCGTCGAGCACCGGCATGCGGATGTCCATCACGACGACGTCGGGTCGCAGCCGGTGGGCGAGGGCGACGGCCTCCTCGCCGTTGGCCGCCTCGCCCACCACCTCGAAGGCCGGGTCGGGGGTGAGGATCAGCGCGAGTCCGCGCCGTACGAGCGGCTGGTCGTCCGCGATCAGCACTTTGATGGCCTGCGTTTGCGTCACGTCGGCCGTCATCCCGTTCATCGCAGCGCCCCCTGGTCCGCCGTCAGCGGCAGCCGTGCCGCCACCCTGAATCCCGCCTCGTCCAGCGGACCGGCCTCGAACGTCCCGCCGTGCAGCGCGGCCCGCTCCCGCATCCCCACCAGGCCGTAGCCGGACCCCGATGCGGTGCCCGCTCGCACGAGCCCCTCGCAGGCGCCCGTTCCGTCGTCCGAGACCTCCACCGCCACCCCGTCCGGCTCGTAGGTCAACCGCACTTGGGCCCGCGCCTCGCCCGCGTACTTGCGCGCGTTGGTCAGCGACTCCTGCACGATCCGGAACACCGTCAGACCCACGCTCGGCGGCAGCGGACGCTCACCGCCCCGTACGTCGAGTGCGGTGGGCAGACCGGCCCGGCACGACTCGGCGACGATGCGCTCCAGGTCGGCGATGCCGGGCTGCGGGGCGATCGGCTCGTCCTCCGTCTCGTCCCCGGCCCGTAGTACGTCAAGGAGTTGGCGCATCTCACGCAGCGCCATGCGCCCGGAGCCCTCCAGTTCGACCAGCGCCTCCCTGGCCACCTCCGGATCACGGGCGAGGTTGGCCCGGGCGCCCCCGGCCATCAGCTGCATGGTGGTGATGTGGTGCGCCACGATGTCGTGCAACTCCCGTGCGATACGGCGCCGTTCGGCTGCCACGGCCCGGTCCGCCAGCAGCCGGCGGTTGGCCTCGATGTCCCGCTGCCAGCGGTTCATCACGGCCCCCGCGATGATCACGATCACGGCGGCGAGTGCATTGGCCACCAACTCCATCAGCGACGGCCGCGGCCACTTCGTCCAGTCCACCAGCGCCGCCACCGCGGCCAGCGACGCCGCCACCACCACGGGCGCGCTCCTGAACCGTACGACGGAGTAGAGCGCGACCACCACGGCGGCGCCGAAGTGCAGTGTCGTGGGCGTGGTCAGGTTCAGCCCGAGTCCCAGCAGCAGCACGGCCACGAGCACGAGCACCGGCGCACGGCGCCGCACCAGCAGCGGCAGCGCGGCGACCACCACCAGCACGCATCCGGCCACGGGGACGTCGCCCTGTCCCGCCAGGCTGGCGAAGGTGAAACTGAGCAGGTCCATGACCCCGGCGCCGACCGCGACCAGGCCGTCGTTGCGCGTCCAGGGCGCGTCGCCGCCCTGCCGGGTCGCCGGGGCCCAGGGCGCGGGGCGCGTGGTCACCATGACGGTCCTGATTCTGTGAGTAGCGGTCCGGGCCGCCGACGGTGTGCCAGTGGCCCTCGTTCCATGATCCCAGTCTCCCATCGGGAACCGGGCCAGTCCCGGGCCTGCGGTCCGATCCCGCCCTGGGACCAGGGTCCCAGTCCTCGCTCCCGGCCACCCCGAGCTCCCAGGCCGTATCTCCTCCCGCGCTCGGACGACTGCGTCCCGCCGCGCTGATGTGCTGGTCACAGGCCGAAAGCGCCGCACCCCACTCACCGTCGGAGGACAAAGTGATCCGCGCCCTGACCGGGTTCTCCACCCGCAGCCCATGGAAGGTCATCGCCCTCTGGGCCGTGGTGGGCATCTTCCTCGCCCTGCTCGGCCAGTCGCTGCTCTTCCGCGTCACCCAGAGCCAGAGCGGGGACTTCCTGCCCGCCAAGTACGACTCGGCCGCCGCGCTCAAGGTCGCCGAGGAGAAGTTCGGGGCGAAGCCCGATGCCAACGCGGTGACGGTGCTCGTCGCCCGGGCGGACGGCGAGCGCCTGACCGGAGCCGACCAGCGACGCGTCGGCGACATCGCCGCGGAGTTGGGCCGACGGCACGTCAAGATGCCCAAGCCCAGCGGGGACCAGCCGACGTTCCTGGCCGAGGACTACTCCCAGACGCCCAAGGTCAGTCCCGCCATGGTCGCTCCCGACGGGGGCTTCGAGCTGCTCTCCGTGCAGCTGACCGGCAACTCCACCGACCCCGGTATGCACGACCTCTACCGGGCCTTCCGCGACGACGTGAAGCACGAGTTCGCCGGTGCCCGGATGCGTACCGGCTTCACCGGCGGACTCGCCGACCTCGTCGACACCACGGAGGCGGAGGAGACCACCACCACCGTCGTCGGCGCGCTCATGGTCGGCCTGATCGTGTTGATCAACATTCTGGTGTTCCGCAGTGTGCTGGCCGCGTTCGTGCCCCTGCTGGCGGTCGCCATCATCAGCGGCGCGGCGCTCGGCGCGGTTGTGGGCGCCGCGTTGCTCACGGGCATCGACCTCGACACCTCCACCCCGAACCTGATCGGCGTCGTACTGATCGGCATCGGTGTCGACTACTTCCTCTTCCTCCTCTTCCGCTTCCGCGAACAACTGCGGGCCCACCCCGACCTGCCCGCCCGCGCCGTGGCCGCGGAGGTCACCGGCCGGGTCGGCACCGCGATCACCTCGGCGGCCCTCACCATCGTGGCCGCCTTCGCCACCCTGGGCATCGCGACCTTCGGGCAGTTCCGCGTCCTGGGCCCCGCCATCGCCCTGTCCGTGCTCGTCATGCTGCTCGCCAGCCTCACCCTGATGCCCGCGCTGCTCGCGGTCAGCGGGCGCAAGATGTTCTGGCCCTCCCGCGCCCTGCGGCGCGAGCCCCGGCCGGGCGCCGCCGGGCGCGTCGGTGACCTGGTCGCCCGGCGCCCGCTCACCCTCGTGGTCGCCTCCGTCGCCCTGCTCGGCGCGCTGGCGGCAGGAGTCGCCGGTATCCACATGGACTTCGACCAGACGGGCGGTGACAAGGACACCCCGGCGGCCGCCACCGCCGCCGAGATCAACCGCGCGCTGCCTGCCGGGGTGTCGGATCCGACCACCGTCTACGTCACGGCCGACCAGGGCCGTACGCTCACCACCCGAAGCGTCGACGCCCTGCCCAAGGCCCTCGCCAAGGTCCAAGGTGTCGGCCAGGTCGGTCAGACCGTGCTGAACGAGGACCGCACGGCGGCCCGCATCGACGTCTATCTCACCGCCGACACCCAGAGCAAGCAGGCCCGCGACCTCGTCTCGGGGCCGGTCCGCGACACCGTCGCCATCCACACGCCTGCCGGTACGGAGGCCCATGTCGGCGGTACGGCGGCCATCTTCGCGGACATCTCCACCGCCGTCGACCACGATCTGAAGACCGTGTTCCCGGTCGCCGCGGGCTTGATCGCCCTCATCCTGATCGTCCTGCTGCGGAGCCTGCTCGCCCCGGCCGTCCTCATGATCGCCGTGGGGCTCGGCTTCGCCGCGACGCTGGGTGCCTCCGCACTCTTCTTCCAGCACCTGCTCGACAAGCCTGGCGTCAACTTCGTCCTGCCGCTGGTGCTGTTCCTCTTCGTGGTCGCCCTCGGCACCGACTACAACATCCTCATCAGCGACCGCATCCGCGAGGAGATGGAACACCCGGGGCCGGCCCGGGCCGCCGTCGCCCGCGCCGTACGTCACACCGCTCCCGCCATCGCCACGGCCGGTGTGGTCCTCGCCGCCTCGTTCGGCAGCCTCGCAGTGAACGCGGCGCCCGCCACCCAGCAGATCGGCTTCGCGACCGGGCTCGGCATCCTCCTCTCCGCCTTCGTCCTGTCCATCGTGCTGGTGCCCGCGCTCGCCGCGCTCCTCGGCCGGAGCATCTGGTGGCCGGTCCGCCCGGGCCGCACCAAGGGCCGCCACCACGCCGATCCACTGGACGGCACCCGGCCCCACGAGGACC
Source organism: Streptomyces sp. NPDC031265 (assembly GCF_055570295.1). Lineage (NCBI taxonomy): Bacteria > Bacillati > Actinomycetota > Actinomycetes > Kitasatosporales > Streptomycetaceae > Streptomyces > Streptomyces sp. NPDC031265. The sequence continues at coordinate 107,026 of NZ_JBVIHM010000017.1, read as the reverse complement.
GCGTCACGGTCCACTGACACGCGATCCACGGACCCGGGCGACCACCGGTCGGCAGCCAGGGACGGCCGCACCCCTCACCGAGGCGGGGTGCGGTCGCCCCTTCGTACTTCCTCCGGCACTGAATCACGGTTGCATAACGAGTAATTCCACTGTGTGACATGTGCCATTGCACATGTCACATGATTTGACTGACCCCGTCGCGCCGCCATGGCGCGCCGACTGAGGAGGGCACATGCGAAGACCATTGGCACTGCTGGCCGTTGCGGTCTCCACCGTCCTACTGGGCAGCGCGGTCCCGGTCGCCGCGGCCCCCGACAGCGACAGTCGCGACACCGACGCGGGCCGGATCGCATGGACGTCCTGCGGTGACACCACGACCCCGGCGCTGCAGTGCGCGATGCTGGAGGTCCCGGTGGACTACGCCCACCCGGACGGGCGGAAGATCAAGCTCAAGCTCAACCGGCTGCCCGCCACCGCCCCCAAGGCCAAGCAGCAGGGTCCGATCCTGCTCAACCCCGGTGGCCCCGGCGACAGCGGTCTGTGGATGCCCGCCTACATCACCGGCCAGATCCCGGCCGACGTCGCCTCGACGTACGACTGGATCGGCTTCGACCCGCGTGGCACCAACGGCAGCGAACCCCATGTGGTCTGCGACGCGCACTACTTCGACGGCGAGCGGCCCGACTACCAGGTCGGCCACGGCACCGAGAAGGCGTGGCTCGGCAAGGCCGCCACGTACGCCGCCGACTGCGCGGCGGACTGGAGCTGGATCCTGCCGCACATGACGACGGTCGACAGCGCCCGGGACATGGACCGCATCCGCGGCGCGCTCGGCGCCAAGAAAATCAACTTCTACGGCGGCTCGTGGGGCACCTCGCTGGGCTCCACCTACGGCCAGCTGTTCCCCTCCCATGTGCGGCGCATGGTCCTGGACAGCATCGTCGGTCCCACCATCGCCTGGTACGACCACAACATCCTCCAGGACAAGGAGCATGAGCGGCGCTTCCGCGCCTTCGCGGAATGGACCGCCAAAGCCGACCCGGTCTACCACCTCGGCACCGACGCGGACGCCGTGATCAAGAAGTACTACGCCATGGAGGACGCGCTGCGCACCGCCCCGGTGTCCGCCGCGCCCGCCCCCGGCAAGATCGGGCCGGCCGAGTTCGAGGACACCTTCTACGGCGGCGGCTACAACTTCCTGCGCTGGCCCCGGATGGCCACGGTGCTCTCGGGCTACCTCACCCGGCACGACACCCGGCCGCTCACCATCGCCTACAACCGGTACGCCGCGCCGGGCGCCGACGACGGGGCCTTCCCGAACTACAACGCCACGCAGTGCACGGAGAGCGCCTGGCCCCGGGACTGGGAGTTCTGGAAGAAGGACCAGGCCAAGGTCAACGCGGTCGCGCCGTTCTACACGTACAACAACATGTGGTACAACGCCGCCTGCATGTTCTGGCCCTACCAAGGCGGACCGGGCCGACTGAAGATCACCGGCAAGGGCCTTCCGCCGGTGCTGCTGTTCCAGGCGACCGAGGACGCGGCCACGCCGTATGCCGGAGGGGTCGCGATGCGCAAGGCGCTGCCCGGCTCCAAGCTGGTCGTCCAGAACGGCGGCAGCTTCCACGAGGTCCTCTTCCACGGCAACGCCTGCCTGGACGACACCTTCGTCGACTACCTGCGCGACGGAACCCTGCCCGGCGGCAAGGGACTCATCGCCAAGACCTGCGCCCCCGAGGCCGACCCGGCACCGACGTACGTCGAGCCCACGCCGGCCGCCAAGGCCTCCGTGGCCGCGATCTCACCCACGGATCCGGAGGCCGTCCACGGGCGCTTCTGACCACCCGTCAGGGTAGAAGTCCGACGGGGAACCGACTACCGATGCGTGCTCCCGGGAGGGCCCCGGGAGCACGCGCGGGCTCAGGCGGTGCCGAGCGGGTTGAGGAGGGTGAAGCGCCAGCCGCCGTCGGCGTCCCGGCGGGCGATGTTGGCGGTAGTGCCGGTCGGGGCGATCCGTTCGCCGTCGGGGCCGTCGATCTCCATGGTCCAGTCGGTGACCAGGAGGGCGGTTTCCGCGCCGACGAGCGTATGCCGCCGAACGTTCGTCAGCCTGCCGCGGGCGGCGACGGTTCCGCCGATCTCCGCACGCAGCGCCTCGGTGCCGGCGATGTGCTCGCCGGCCACCGTACGCATACCCGCACCCGGGGCGAACAGGGCCAGCACACCGTCGACGTCGCCGACGTTCAGCGCGTCCTGGAACAGGATCGGCAGCTTGGCGGGGTCGGTGATGGCAGGGGACATGGTCGGGTCCTTACGTCACGAAGGGATGGTGGTGACGGCTCTTCGGCGCGGTGCCCGGCGTGGTGACCCGTCGGTGACCGGCGGGGTGCGCGTCGTTCGGCCGTGACTCCACAGTGCCTCCGCGGCCACCCTGCGGACGAGGTAGAGTCCGGACTCGACATGGTCGAAAGTGGACAGCGCGATGTCATCGACATCACCTACGACAACCCTGACCGGACGCACACCGGCATCGAGGTGCTGACCTTCGACATGCTGAAGTCGCGTCTGAAGAGCTCGGTGGCCCGTCGGCCGAGCCGTCTCGACTTCCACCAGATCATGCTCGTACGCGGCGGCGAGGGCACCGCGATGGTCGATTTCGTCACCTACCCCTGTACCCGAGGCACGCTGCTGCATCTGCGGCCCGGCCAGGTGCAGCGCCTGCCGTACGGCACGGACGGCCGCCCCGCCGACCTCGACGCCGTCCTGCTGATGTTCACGGCCGACTTCCCGCCGCCTCTGCCCGCGACGCGCGAGGTGCTCGATGGATTCGGCCCGGTGGCATGGCGTCTGCCGCCCGACGGGTTCGATGCTTTCGATCGCGCCGTGACGGAGATGGAGGCGGAATACGGGACGTTGCGAGAGGAGCAGACCCGTGACGCGCGAGTGCGCGCCGACACCGAGGCCGAGGCCGAGCTGACCGGCGCGTTGCTGCGCCAACTCCTCGGTGCGCTGCTCATCCGCATGGCGCGCCTTCCCGACCGGGCCGGACGGCCCGTCCCCGCCGCGCCCGGCGCCGAGGTCCACCTCGCCTTCCGGCGCGAGTTGGAGCACTCCTTCGCCACCACCCGCTCCGTCGAGGACTACGCCGCGCGCCTCGGCTACTCGCCCCGGACCCTCACGCGCGCATGCCTGGCCGCCACCGGCCGCAGCGCCAAGCAGCTCGCCGCCGCACGCGTCGCCCTGCAGGCGCAGCGGCTGCTCGCCCACACCGACCTGCCCGTGGCCGCGATCGGCCGCGCGCTCGGCTTCACCGAGGCCACCAACTTCGGGAAGTTCTTCGCCCGCGAGACCGGCCGCACCCCGGGCGAATTCCGCCGCGCCCAGCGGTGAGCCGAGCGGCCGTTACCGAACGCGCCCCGGAGTAACGGCAGTCCGCGCCGGGTCGGCCGCGTCGATGAGCTGGCGGAGCGCCCCGAAGAAGACCTCGTGGTCGACCACGGCGGGCAGGATGGCGGCAAGGTGCCCGGTCAGCACCGGGAATTCGGCGGGGTCCAGCGCGGCCAGTGCGGTGCGGGTGACGGCCTGGGCGGCGCCGGGGTCGCGGTGGTCGACGAAGCTCGCGCTGCCCAGGGTGAGCAGGTACATCCGCCGGTAGCAGGTGATCGCCTCCTGAGGCGTCATCCCGGCCGCGAGGGAATCGGCGAGTTGCGGCTCGACCAGGCGCTTGAGGAGCTGGGGGCCGAGCCAGGGGCGGGCGCCGCGCAGGGCGACCAGGCCCGGATGGGCGGCCAGCAGTTCGTACAGGCGCCGGAAGCGGGCCTCGGTGGCGTCGGTCCAGGCGGTGCCGGGTGCGATGTCGGGCAGGGATGCCGCGAGGTGGTCCACGCACAGGTCGAGGAGCCCGGCCAGGTCCGTGCAGCGGCGCTGGAGCGTGGCGTGGGCGATGCCGAGCCGGGCGGCCAGGGTCCGGAAGCTCAGGGCAGCGGTGCCTTCCTGGTCCACGATGAGCAGGGCCGTCTCGGCGATGCGCTCGGGGGTCGCGAGGTCGAGGGATGCGGATTGCCTGGGCATGTGAGCCAGCGTACGGTACATCGTATCGAACGTCATCGTCACCGCCCGGGGCCACGCCTCGTCCTGAGCGCCCTCTCCGCATGGGAGTCTCCGACATGCACCAGCTCACGTACGGCGACGTCAAGGCGGCCGCCGACCGCATCGCCGGACGCGTCCGGCCCGTCGTCCTCGCCCCGGCCGATCCCGGGGAGGTTCGCGCCGCCCGTCGCGGCCTCCTCGACGACCGCCCCGCAGAGGCCTCCAAGGTGTGGCTGGCGCTGGAGTTCATGCAGCACACCGGCTCGTTCAAGGCCCGTGGGGCGCGGAACTTCCTCCAGGCCCACCGCGAGGCCGGGACTCTCCCGGACGCCGGGGTGACGATCGCCTCCGGCGGGAACGCCGGGCTCGCCTGCGCCTGGGCCGCCCAGCAGCAGGGCGCCACCGCCACCGTCTTCCTGCCCACCACCGCGCCCGCCGTCAAGGTCGCCAGGCTGCGCGGCTTCGGCGCCGACGTCCGGCTGGTCGGCGCCGAGTACGCGGACGCCCTGGCCGCATGCGGGGACTTCGCCGCCACGACCGGCGCGCTCGCCTCTCACGCGTACGACCACCCGCTCATCGCCGCCGGGGCGGGCACCCTGCTGGAGGAGATCCTCCAGCAGGTACCCGACCTGGACACCGTGGTGGTCGCGGTGGGCGGCGGGGGCCTGTTCGCGGGCGTCGCCACCGCCGCACGGCACCACGGCGTACGCGTCGTCGCGGTCGAGCCGGAGAACTGCCGGGCGCTGAACGCCGCGATCGGGGCCGGCCGTCCGGTCGACGTCAAGGTCGACTCGATCGCTGCGGACGCCCTCGGCGCGCGTCGCGCCTCGGCGATGGCTCTGCACGCCGCCCAGCAGGCCGATGTGCACTCCGTACTCGTACCCGACAGCGAGATCGTCCGCGCCCGGCAGGCCCTGTGGGACCACCGTCGCATCGCCGTGGAGCACGCCGCCGCGACCGCGCTCGCGGCCCTCACCACGCCGCAGCACCACGCATCCGGCCGGGACCTGCCCGCCACGGCGGGCTTCGGCTACCGGCCCGGCGACGGCGAGAAGGTCGCCGTCGTCCTCTGCGGCGCCAACACCGACCCGGGCGACCTCGCCCACCAGGTGGACCAGGGCTGATCAGCAGGGGGCGAGGGGTCGGTCGCGCCTCCTCACTCCTCCTCGTCCAGCGCGAAGGATCCGTACTCGGGCTTTCCCGAGCGCTCGTAGACGCAGTACTGCACGCCGGCGCCGGTGGTGCGGGAGTCCTTGAGCGTCCAGGCGGACGGGGAGGCGCCCCCGCCGAAGAGCCGCTTGCCGGTGCCGAGGATCACGGGGTTGACGAGGAGCCGGTACTCGTCGACGAGCTCGTGCCGCTGCAGGGTGCGGATCAGGTCACTGCTGCCCTGCGTCATGATCACGCCGTCGAGCTGTTCCTTGAGCTGGGCCACGGATTCGGCGGCATCGCCCGTCAGCAGGTGGGAGTTGTTCCATTCCAGACTGCGCGGGGTGCGCGAGGCCACGTACTTGGGCATGGCATTGAGCTTCGCGGCGATCGGGTTGTTCTCGTCGGTGACGCGAGGCCAGTAGGAAGCGAAGAGGTCGTACGTCCTGCGGCCGAGCAGGAGATGGTTGGTCCGCTCGAAGATGTCACTCATGAGGTTCACGAAGTCGCCGTCGACGTACGGGACCTGCCAGCCGCCGTGCTCGAAGCCTTTGTCGACGTCCTCGCCCGGCCCGCCCGGGGCCTGCATGACGCCGTCCAGCGTGACGAACGCGGTGACGATGAGTGGGCTCATGATGCTGCCTTTCGCGTGCGGAATCCGTCCGTTTCCCGGTTGCCTCACGGACCCGCGAAAACTCATCGCCCCCTGCACGTCACCCGTCGGCGGCGTTCACAGATGCTGAGGCTGCTGCCCCCGCTGTTCGTCGTGCTGGGCCAGAACCCCTAGCAGGGTCGCCACGGTCAGCCCGGCCTCGGCCGGGTGCCTCAGAGGGGTGCCCGGTTCGATGCGATACGTATTGGAACGGCCCTGCCGGGTGTGGGAGAGATATTCGGATTCCTCCAGATCGGAGATAATTCTCTGGACGGCCCGCTCGGTGAGCCGGCAGTGCGCGGCGATGTCGCGTATGCGGACGGAAGGATCGTCGGCGATCGCGGCCAGCACGCGGGCGTGGTTGGTCAAGAACGTCCAGCCCGCATGCGGTTCAGGTACGGCACCCATCCCCTCAGGGTATGACGCACCTTTCGCGCATACAAACAGGCGAAATACTTTTCATGTATCCCTTGACGTATCAGGGACGGAGGCGGAACCTGAAGGGAGCCAAGCAGGGCACCGGCGGATGCCTGGGGAGCCAATGCCATGCCAGAGCATGCAATACCCGCGCAGGTCAGTCGCGGGTGCACCACCTACGCGGCACCGGCCTACTCGCCGAGCGGCCGGCCACTGCCGCGCCTTGAGATCGAGGTCCGGCCGGCCGGCGACCGCCAGCTGGTCGCGGTCACCGGCGAGATCGACATCGACGCCGACCACCTCCTGCACAGCACGCTGCGTGCGGCTCTCGACCACTCGCGCCACGGTGTCGACGTCGACCTGAGCAAGGTCGACTTCTGCGACTGCTCCGGCCTCAACATCCTGCTGCGCATCCGTCAACGCGCACTCCAGGACGGCAAGACGCTCTGCGTCCACGCCCCGAGCAGCGCCGTACACAGGCTGCTGACCGTCACCCGCACACTGTCGCTGCTCGCCCCATCGGACGGCCGCCGCACGGCCATTGCCGCCCAGGACCCGGATGCCGTCCAATAGCGCGACGACGAGCGCGGCCGGCCTTCGTCAGCCGCAGCGCTCCGCGTGCAGTTCCGAACGGATGAGCTCCAGGAGGCGGCCGGTCCAGTTCCGGCCGCGGCCGGAACGGTCGCCCCAGAAGTCGGAGTCGGAGTCGTCGTAGACGAGGGTCGCGTCGTCCGTGGCCAGGAGCACTTCGGCCAGAGCCGGGTGCTGGGTGTACTTGGCCCGCAGCAGACGGGTCATCACGGCCGGCCGGACCTGCTCCCAGCCGTCGCGCCGGCCGGCGTCGGCTGCGAGCTTCTTCGCCGCGAACGAGCTGTCCGCTTCCATGATCGCGGCGCGGGCGTCGGGGTCGGCGGTCGAGAGGGCCCAGTACGCGTGCGCGACGGAGAGGTAGGTGGTGCCGTCGACGTCGACGGGTGCCGGATAGTCGTTGCGCAGGGCCTTCGTGCCCGGATCGTCGGACGGCTTCAGCGGATAGCTCTGGTAGAGGTGGACCGCGGGGGCGACAGAGGTCGCGGGTCCGTCCGCCGGGACCCGCGAGGGCCGTTCGGCGATCCACTTCGCCCGTTCCTCGAAGTAGGCGACCGCCTCGTCGTACTCCTCCTGTGTGATCGCGTCGTCCGGCCAGTCCTCCGTGTACCCGCCCGGCCCGAGCACCAGCACCTGCAGCGGCACGTCCCTGCGGTCCATGTCGCCGAGCGCGTAGTGGCGCTGCGTTTCCGGGATGGCGAGGTAGGCGGCGCGGGCGGCGGCCCGCCGCTCCTCGGTGCGGTCGGCGAGGAAGGCGTCAACGGCGGCCAGACAGCGATCCGTTGAATCCGGCCGCCCGTTGAGCTGCTCGATGGTGTCGCGCACCTCGGCGAGCAACAGCTCAGGGGTGAGCCACGTGTACGGCTCGCTGAACTTCCAGGAGGCCAGCTCATGGCCGGACGCCCGGGCGCCTTCCGGGAGTTCGGTGGCGACCCAGCCGCAGTGCAGCTTCTCCTCGAACTCCTTGAGCGTGACCAGGCCCCAGCAGTCGATGAGACCGTCGGCGTAGATGAACAAGTCGGTGAGGTGGTAGTCGCCGTTGCGGATGAATGCGTGCCGCCAGGTTCCGGGTACTCGTATGCCGTCCGCCATGCGGTAGGTGCGCGCTTTGCCGATCATCGCGACATTGTGGCGGACGCGTGGGCCCCGTGACACCGCGTTCCGGCCCGGCCGAGCCTGCCGAGGCCCCGGCCCGAGGGGGTCGGGGCGACGAACGCCGTCACCGTCCCAGGTAGGTGAGGTCGACCGCGTCGGACATCGCACGAGCACCCTCGTCGTTGAGGTGGAGGTGGTCTCCGCTGTCGAGATCGGGGCGGATGAAGTCCGTTGCGTCCGGGTCCTGGACCGCGGCCGCGATGTCGACGACCGCGTCGAAGACGGTCGCCGTGCGGATCCAGTCGTTGACCTGACGGCGGATCACCCGGCCTTCGGGACTGTCGATCCCGGGGTAGATCGTGCCCGCGTACGGGCCCATGGTCATGCCGATGGTGGTCAGCCCCGCGGTGCGGGCCTTCGCGGCGAGCGCGGTGTAGCCCGCGATCAGGTCCTCGGCGGTGGCGGGCGGCTCGCCGGTCATACCCGGCAGCCCGAGGTCGTTGAGGCCGAAGTGGAAGAGCACGTGGGTGGCGCCGGGCACGCCGAGGACATCGCGGTCGAAGCGGGCCAGGCCGTGCGGGCCGACCTCGTCGGTCAGCAGCCGGTTGCCGCCGATGCCCTGGTTGACCACCCAGCCCCGGCCGATACGGCGGTTGAGGTGGTTGGGGAAGCGGTGGTTCATGCCTGTCGAGGTGCCCGTTCCCTCGAACCAGGAGTCGCCGAACGCGACGGCGATCGCGGTGCCCCGGGGGGCCAGGACGTCGACACCGGTGATGTAGAAGCGGCTGTCCACTTCCTCGGCGCCGTCCAGCACGGCCGCCGAGACATGGTCGCCGGACACCGCGTAGGCATTCTGCGACGCGGTGTGGGCGAACGTCGCCAGCCCGGTGTCCTCGGGCAGGTACAGGCTCAGTACGAGGTCGGTGCCCGCCCTCACCGCCAGGTCGACGGGGTCGCTCTGGACCACCTCACCGACCGGGACGGTCACCTCGGCCGCACCGCCGAAGCGCAGCACTGTGTCGGTCCCGGGCAGGAGGGCGGTTTCGGCGGCGGCATCGGCGGTGTCACCGCGCTCGGCTCGGAGCGCGACCCGAGCGGCGGCTATGACCAGCGGCTCCTTGCCGTACTCGTTGCTGAGCTGGACCCGTACGGCCTCGCCGCCGCCGTCGAGGTGCAGGATCTGACGCAGCGTCTGGTCGCGGAAGCCACGGGACGGCTTGATCTGGATGGTCTCGTACGGGCTGAGCACGGCGGAACGGAAGCCTGCGACCCAAGCAGTCGTGGTCATGGTGACGAACTCCTCTGCACGGTAAGGACGGGGAACCGGCGGTGTGAAGCCCCGCTCGATGAACTGAACCATACAGTACAGTTCACATGTACTAGACGGTTCAGTTGAACTGAACTCAACGGGCTGGTTCAGTACTGTCCAGACTGCGGTGCCAAGGCGACAGAAGGAGACGGCGAGAGTGCGCGCAAGCGAACGGGCCCCCAAGCGGATCCCCTCGGGCGACCGGGCGGCGGCCAAACGCAAGGCGATCGTGCAGGCAGCCGCCGACGCGTTCCTGCGGGACGGCTACGGCGTGGGCATGGACACCATCGCCGCCGAAGCGGGCGTCGCGAAGGTCACCGTCTACAACCACTTCGGCAGCAAGGAAGCCCTCTTCACGGCGATCGTCGGCGACGTCCTCGACGCCGCGCTCGCGGAGTCGACACGGCTGATCGAGGAACGTCTCGGCTCCTCCACCGACGTACGCGCCGACCTCGTCGCGATCTGCGAGGCCTGGGTGGCCGGCCACGCCACCCCCGAGGTCCTCGCACTCCACAACGCCGTCATGGGCTCCATGCCGCAACTGCCCGACCTGGGCCGCACCTGGCAGGAGCAGGGCCCCGAACGCTTCCACCTGATCGTCCGCGCCGCGCTCACCTCACTCGTCGACCGCGGCGAACTCGCCATCGACGACATGGAGTTGGCGGCCATCCAGCTCTCCGGCCTGGTCCTGATGCCGCATATCGCGTACGGCTCGGCCGGCGCCGCACCCGACCCCGACCTCACCCAACGGCTGATCACCGGCGGCGTGGACATGTTCCTCGCCCGCTACCGCCCCACCCCCTGACGGAGGGCTCAGGCGAGGGCCGTGCCCCCTTCGGCACAGCCCCCGGTCACTGGGAGAGCAGTCATTCCTTCGGCGTCAGGGACCTGGCGACCGGCGTCTGCAGTTCGGTCACCCACTCGTCGCGGTTGTCCGGGCACTCCAGGTTGATCTCCCGGGGGTAGCCGGCCGACCGGTAGCCGTTGCCGTCGATCCAGTGGGCCAGGGTCTGCGCCGTGGGCAGCACCGCGTCCATCGAGCCGCGGTGCACGATCGTCGCCGCCCGGTCGACGGGCGGAAGGTCGAGCACCCGGAAGGCGCCGTCCTGGAGGGGCGCCGCGACCTGGACGCCCGCGTGGACGATAATCCTGCCGTCACCCTCCGAGACGTCCTCGTAATAGGCGACCCCCGGCCCCGTCGGCGTGACGCCCGCCTCGCCCAGACGCCGGAACAGCTCGTCGTAGAGCGGCCCGATGACCGAGCTGATTTCCTGCGGCTCGAAGCTCGCGGCGGTCGCGGTCAGTTCCGCCACCCGGACCGCCGGGACGGTCTTGATGACAACGTCGTTCGTGGGCATGTGCCCCTCGCTCTCGATCGACCGGAGCCTCGCCTCGACCTGCACCAACCGCGCCGCCGCAGCGGCCATCGCTGCCTCCAACTCGGCTTGCCGCAGCCGCAGCATGCCGCGCAGTTCCTCGGTGGTGACCTTCCCGTCCAGGATCTCCTGGACCTGCTGAAGGGTGAACCCGAGATCCTTGAGCGCGATGACACGGTTGAGGCGGGCCAGTTGGGCGGCCGTGTAGTAGCGGTACCCGCTGACAGGGTCGACATGGGCGGGCCGCAGCAGACCGGTCGCGTCGTAGTGACGCAGCATCCGGACCGAGACGCGACCGTGCCGGGCGAAGTCTCCGATGGTGAACATGATGTCTCCGAGTTCAGCGCCTGACACGGTGTGAGGGTCAACAGACCATAGTGGTGAGGGAGGAACACCGACCGTTTCAGAGAGGTCGGCGGGGCACCGCAACCGCCGCTCCACGCCCAGGGGTGATGATGACGAGCATGACTACCTCAACCAGAAGAGCCGAGCTGTTCGCCGCAGACGGAGACGGAGACGGGCCGGACCGTCGGTTCAACGGACCCGCGACCGGTGATGAGCGGCGCATGCTCCTCGGCTTCCTGAGGGATCAGCGCGCAACCCTGAAGCTGAAGTGCGCGGGCCTGGAGTCGGAGCTGTCGTCGCGGGCCGTCGAACCGTCCACGCTCTCCCTGCTCGGCCTGGTCCGGCACCTCACGGATGTAGAGCGCCGTTGGTTCCGCCAGGTGCTGGCCGGGCAGGACGCCCCGGCCCTTTACTCTTCCGGCGATGCCCCCGACGGGGACTTCGACGGCGCCGTGTCCGCAGATCCGGAGACGATCGCGGACGCGTGGCAGGCCTGGCGGGCCGAGGTCGCATACGCCGAGGACTTCGCACGCCAGGCTCCGCACCTCGACGTCGAGGGTGAGGACGCGTGGCGCGGGACGGTGTCGCTGCGGTGGGTACTCATCCACATGGTCGAGGAGTACGCCCGGCACAACGGACACGCCGACCTGCTCCGCGAGCGGATCGACGGCGCCAGGGGGCTGTGAGGCCCAGCGGTGATACCGCCGAGCCCTCAACACGAGCGCGAACGCCGTGCGCACGCGGCGCGCATCCTTGTCCATCGGCAGCCGTGGCCAGGGCCCCACCTTGCGCCGCCCGCCGACCCCGTGGGCGTACCGCGCCCGTGCCTCCCTACCGTCGCCCGCCGAACTGCCAGTCGTGGACCTCGATGTCGGCATACCGTTGCGGGGTGAGTACGGCGCGTGCCGCGTCCGGGTCCGTGGCCCGGACCAGTGCCGCCGTACCCACCCAGGTGGCTGCGTCGTCGGAGAGCAGCGGCCCGAACGCGATCAGGTCGTCCCGGTCCGGCGGCACGACGAGGTCGGCGGGCTCCCCCGAGCCGAGGCCGAGGACCAGGTAGCGGTTGCCACCGGTCGGGCCTCCGGGGAAGTCCCACATGGTGCGCCCCAGCAGGTTGCGCCACCGTCGCACCAGTACGTCCCGGTACGCGCCTGCCTGGTAGTTGGGCTCGTCGAAGGCGAACGCGCGGGCCGCGCCCGGATCCGGCAGGTCGACGAAGTGCACGCTGCCGCTGGGCGTCTCACCGTCGTCGGCGAAGGTCGGGCCGCGGGCGATCAGCTCCTTCGCGTACCCGTCCATGTAGGACCAGTGGGCTTCCAGCAGTTCCTCGCGCAGTTTGACGGAACCGGGCCGATCGCGGTGGTAGCAGAAGAACTCCATGGCCACGGAGTCTCCCCGACGTACGGCAGCATCTCAACGGGCTTTCCGCGAGGCCGCATACCTCCGCGCGAGGGCAACCTCTCAGCTGGAGGCCAGAACACGATCCAGCGCCGCTCGGCCTGCCGGTCCCCATGTCTGCTTTCCACCGGGCAGCCCCCGCTCCCAGGCCTGCCCGATACTGACGAGGGAGAGGCCTCGCAGCACGGCCCACCCGCGCGCCCGCCGGATCATCGCCTCGTCCGCATCTGCGTACGTCTCGAAGAACCGCGAAGCCGAGCCCGACGGAAGAAGCAGCCACGCGGCTGCGAGATCCGTCGCCGGGTCACCGGCGCAGAGCTCGCCGAAGTCGAAGACGCCCGTGAGCGTCCCGTCCGAGACGGCGACGTTCGCAGGATGAAGGTCCCCGTGGACCCATACCGGCGGGCCCTCCCGGTCGGGGGCCGAAACCACCTCCTCCCAGACGTCCCGGATCCCGACGGGAACGCGTGAGGCGACGGCCTGGAGCTGCTTCTCGAAAGGGTGCGTGAGCGATGTGAGCGGAACGCCGCGCATCGGGTTGGCCGGTGCCCCGGCGGGCGCGTCCCTGTGGAGCGCCTTCAGGAAGGTCGCCAAGGTATCGGCCGCGCGGTGGCCCTCGGTGATCGGGGCACGGTCGCCCGGCTCGCCGGGAACCCATCTCGCCACGGTCCACACCTCCGGGAACAGGGCGGACGGCTCACCGAGCCGCAACGGGGTCGGAACCGGGAGCGGAAGGCCCGGAGCCAGCACGGGCAGCCACTCATGCTCCTTGCGGAGGAGTCCCGGCGCGCGTGCCGTGCGCGGCATCCGCACGGCCAACTCAGCTCCGAGCCGCCACAGTTGATTGTCCCACCCGCCCTCCACCGGACGCAGGCCGAGCCCGGCAAGGTCCGGATGCTGCGCCTGCAGGAGGGATCGCACCAACCCCGCATCGATCTCCACGCTGTCCACGCTGTCCACGGGTGAAGCTCCTGCCCTCGTGCCGACTGTCATCTCACTCCCCTCATGATCGCCGGAAGCGGCCGCAGGGGTGGACACGGCGTTGTTAGTGGCTTGTTGGTGCTCGTTGCCATAATCGCCCCGGCGGCGGCAGACAGGCCCGCGGCCGCACTTGATCAGGAACAACGGGGGAACGATGTCAATCAAGCACGTACGCCGGGCAGTTGTGACCGCGACGGCGGTCACCGCTCTGGTCCTGGCCGGCGCGACCAGCGCGTCCGCCGACGGCAACGTGACCTGGCACCACAAGACGTCCGACGACTGCCTCTTCTACCGGGTCAACGGCGCCGGCGTGCCCTACGACGTGGGCATCGACTGGTGTGCCGCCTCGAACGTCTGGTACGAGCAGCACAACAGTGACGACGACACCTGGCTGATGCATCCCGGCGCCAACCACGACTACTGCCTGGCGGCGTACTCCAACGATGACGTCTACGTGGAGCCCTGCACGCCGAACAACGACTGGCAGCGCTGGTACGAGCGCTGGACCGGGACGCACTGGAAGCTCCAGCACAAGCAGACCGGCCGTTACCTCGACAGCAACGACTCCAGCGTCTACCTCGGCCCCGGCGGCGTGAACAACGACAACAAGTACCAGCTCTGGTACTGACCGGCTGTTCCGCCCCCCGGCCGCCGATATATCAGCAGCCACGCACACAAATTGTCGAACCCAAGGAAATCGGGGGATCAACCATGCGCATCAAGCACATAGCTCAGGTTGTCGGAACGATGGCGCTCACGCCGCTCCTCGTACTGGCGACGAGCACCGCGGCCCACGCCGACTCGGACGTCCAGTGGAACCACAAGCCGAGCGGCAAGTGCCTGGACATCAGCTACAACTGGGCAGGCACACCGGACAACGTCCACCTCAACGGCCGCGGCTGTGGCAGTTCCTACAACCCCTGGCACGACGTGTCGCTGGGCGACGGAAGCTGGCTGGAGAAGGACGCGACCAAGCCCGGGAACGGCTTCTGCCTCACCGCGTACACCGACCACGACGCGTACATGGAATCCTGCAGCGGCAACAACTACCAGCGCTGGGACGAGATCGACACCGGCAACGGCTGGAAGCTGCGGAACCGGCAGACGCACGAATGCCTCGACAGCAATGGAACCGACGTCTACATGCATGAGTGCAACGACGGGAATCAGTGGCAGCTCTGGGACTGATTCACGCTGTCACACCAAGGGTGGCGCCGCGCTGTCGGCGCCACCCCGGTGGCGTCGCTACGGCCGGATGTACGGGCGGCTGCCGTCGTCGGCCGTGGTCTTGTCCTGCGACGCCTTCGTCGCGGCGGGCTTGGCGCCGCCCGTCTTCTTCAAGAAGATTAAGACAAGTAAGGCAAGGTCACCCATATCGTCAGCGGACGTTGACCTTCCCCTTACCTGCCCCTACCTCGCCTCGCCCTCCCGCCAGGCGCAGCGAATCGCGTTCACCAGCCCCGTGACAAGGTTCGCCCGCTCGGCCATCGCCTCGACCACCACGTATTCGTGATCGGCATGGGCCCCGCCCCCGACCGCTCCCAGGCCGTCAAGCGTAGGCACACCCAGCGCGGCCGTGAAGTTGCCGTCGCTGCCACCGCCCACTGCCACACCCTCGATCCCCGGATGCAACTTCTTCGCCACCGCGAAGAGTTCGGCCGACGCCGACTCGGGCATCGGGGGTCGGCCGACGCCGCCCTCGACCGTGATCTCCGCCTCGTCGAGGTGCGGAGCCAGAGCCGCGAACGCCGATTCGATGCGTTCCTTCTCCTCGGCCGACTCGACCCGGACGTCGACGACGACGGTCGCCTCGGCGGGAACGACGTTGTCCAGGGTTCCCGCGGACGCGACGGTCGGGGTGACGGTCGTGCCGATCCGAGGGCGACCGAGCGCCGCGATGTCCAGCACTTGGTGTGCCGCTTCGACCAGGGCGTTGACCCCGGCCTCGGGTTCGAGTCCGGCGTGCGACGCCCGGCCCGCGATCGAGACCCGGAACGTGCCGCAGCCCTTGCGGCCGGTCTTCAGACCTCCGCCGTCAGCGGCCCCCTCGAAGACGAGTACGGCGCCGCATGCCCGGGCCCGTTCTTCGATGAGGGCCCGAGAGGAACGGGAGCCGACCTCCTCGTCGGAGGTCACCAGGATCTCGACGCCGGAGAGGTCGTCGAGCGCCGCCAGCCCATGGATGGCCTGCACCAAACCGCCCAGCATGTCGAAGACACCCGGGCCGGTCGCCCGCCCGCCCTCGACCCGGAACGGGCGGCGGGCAAGCGTGCCGAGCGGAAACACCGTGTCATGGTGACCGAGGATCAGTACGCGGGGATCGCCACCGCCCGACCAGTGGACGTGCGGCCCGGCCGCGCTCTCGACGAGGACGGCCTTCCCGCCGAGGCGGCTCTCGACGACGGCGGCGACAGTTTTCGCCGATGCCGTCAAGGCGTCGGGATCGCGCGAGGGCGACTCGACTTCGACGAGTGTCCTGAGGTCCTCGATCATCGCGTCAACACTCACATCGACGCTCTTGTGCGTGGTCACGCGGTCAGCGTACTTGTCTGCGCCATGACGCCGACCCATGGCCTCGGCGCCCTTCGGGCGCGTAACGTGCCCAGGTGATCGTGATACCAGAGGTGTTCGCGCGGACCACCGTCGAGCGCGAAGGAGAACCCGGCGCGCTGTGGCTCGCCGAGCTTCCCGGGATCGTGGACGGGCTGCTGGACCGCTGGAGGTGCGTGCCGGACGGCGAGGTGATGCACGGGGGTGTCGGCGTGATCGTCCCGGTGCGCCGGCCGGCGGAGGGGCCCGCCGTCCTGAAGGTGTCGTTTCCACATCCCGGCAACGTCCACGAGCCGGACGCGTTCGCCGCGTGGGGCGGGCGCGGCGCCGTCCTGCTGTACGAACGCGACGACGAACGGTTCGCGATGCTGCTGGAACAGGCGCGGACGTCGACCCTGGCGGAGGTCCAGGACAGCGATGAGGTGGTGACGGTCGCAGGGCGTCTCAATCGCCGACTGGCCGTCCCCGCACCGCCCGAGCTGCCCCGGCTGCGGGAGCAGGCCGACGCGTGGGAGGAGCAGCTGAGCAAGGACGCCGCGGAACTGACGCACGCACTGTCGCGCAACGTGGTGGACGCCGCGGTGGCGACGGTCCGCGAACTGGGCCGCATCCAGCCGGACACGCTCATCCACGGTGACCTCCACGCCCGCAACATCCTGCGCGCCGACCGCGAACCGTGGCTGGCCGTGGACCCCAAGGGGTATGCGGGAGACCCCGCTTACGACGGCGGCACGCTGCTCAAGAGCCGCGCGCTGACGCTCCTCGCAGCGGACGACCTGCGCAAAGCCGTCCACCGCACCCTCGACGTCTTCGTCGAGGCCGCGGAACTCGACCGCGAACGCACCCGGCGATGGGCCCAGTTCCACGCCGTCCAGACCGCGTTCTGGGGCCGTCGCCACGGATTCCGCATCGCCCGCAACGGGCCCAGGCTGGACCGGTTCACCGAGTTCGCGGACCAGTTGGCGGGGTTGCTGACGGAGTGCTCGTAGGCGCTCCCGGCGCGCGCCCCTACGGGGCGACCGGCAGCTGGCGCTTGTGCTCGGTGAGGCGGTAGCGGCGGACGATCGTTTCGAAGGTCCGCTCGTCCACCGGCTTGCCCTCCAGGAAGTCGTCGATGTCGTCGTACGTGACACCGAGCGCGTCCTCGTCGGCCTTGCCCGGGTCGAGGGTTTCCAGGTCGGCCGTCGGGGTCTTCCACACCAGCTCGGCGGGCGCGCCCAGGGCGTCCGCGACGGCGCGCACCCGGCGCTTGGTCAGGCCGGTCAGCGGGACCAGGTCGGCGGCGCCGTCGCCGAACTTGGTGAAGAACCCGGACACCGCCTCGGCGGCGTGGTCCGTGCCGACGACCAGGCCGTTGTGCGCGCCGGCCACCGCGTACTGGGCGATCATGCGCTGGCGCGCCTTGATGTTGCCGTGCACGAAGTCCTGGTGGTGGGCGTCGCGGAAGCTCACCTGGGCGGCGAGCGCGGCCTCAAGGGCGGCGTCGCTCGCGGGCTTGATGTCCACGGTCAGCACGTGGTCGGCCTGGATGAAGGAGAGCGCGAGCTGGGCGTCGTGCTCGTCGGCCTGGACCCCGTACGGCAGCCGCATCGCGTGGAACCGCGCCTCGTGCCCGGCGGCCCGGGCCCGCTCGACGGCGAGCTGGCACAGGCGGCCGGTGGTGGTGGAGTCGACGCCGCCGCTGATGCCGAGCACGAGGGAGCGCAGGCCGGTGGAGGTCAGCCGCTCGGCGAGGAAGGCCACGCGGCGCTCGATCTCCCGCTCGGCCTCGAAGGTCTCGGCGACCTGGAGTTCCCGGGCGATCTCCTGCTGCAGGGCGGTGGACGCCGGCTCGCTCACGTCTGCTCCTTGTTCCACTTCACGATGTGCTGGTACGCCCACCCTACCCAGGGGGTGCGCGGTGCCCGACGCGGCCGAGGCAGTCGGTCCGGCCCCCGGTCGGTCCGGCGGTCCGCCTCACTCCGGCGGTCCTCCCATCCTGATGTGGGCCCAGGCCTCTCCGGCCCGGGGCTCTCGCAGCCAGGAGACCGTTTCGAAGGCGTCCAGCCGTCCGTCGACGAGTGCCTCCTCGGAAAGCGTCACACCGAATTCGGCGGCGATCGCATTGAGGGTTTACCGTAGGGGGTCGGGGGCGGGCTCGTCCTCCGGGCCGCTGGGATCCGTACCGAAGAGGCGGAGGCAGGGTTCGAGGTACGCGGGGACTTCTCCTGATGACGGTCACCTCGTCGCCGTGGTTGGCCAGCGGCCGGATGCGGAGGATCGTTCACAGCGGGCGGCCCGCGCACCACCGGCAAAGACCGACCCGGTCGGCGAACCCCTCGGCGCGCGAAGCCCCTCACGCGCCGACGCGCCTCCAGCTCCCCCGAGCCGCGAGAGCGAGCAGGGCGCTGGTGACGAGGTCGCCGATGCGGCTCGCCTTGTCGGCGTCCTTCACCGCGTTGATGAATCCGCCCAGCGCGAGCGCGGTGAGCAGGAGGGCGAAGAGGACCCAGAAGAGTTTCACGACGCCTCCATGGCGACTCCGGAATGCCGACAAGAGCCGACGAGATCGGCCAACATAGCTGCGGCGTAAAGGAGTTGCCCGGGGAACGCCGCAAGGATGCCCCGTCCGGGTGGACCTGCCTCATCAGGACGGACGAGTTGCCCGGCATACAGGGGACGACCCCCTCCATGGCAGCCACTGCCCGCACCCCCTCCCACGCTCCCCCGACGCGAGAGATCTTGTGCCGGGCAACCCCGCATCCGTAAGTTGTCCCGATGGGCATTTTCGACAGGCTGACCGGCACCCGTTACCCCGACGCCGGTGTCGCGGCACGTTCGGCCGCGGAGGTCCGGGCCGCGCTGCTCGCGGTCAACGGCCCGGGCGTGCCGTTCGTCGTACGCAACGGTGCCCCTTCCGAGCGTGCCGACCTGGTGGCGGTCTGGCGGGTCCGGGAGCTGGGCATCACCGTGCGGACCCGGATGCGGCTGGTCCCGGCGCAGCACGAAGTGCGGGCGATCGACGAACAGTGGGACGCTCAGACGCGCGAGTACTCGCGCGGACAGGTGACCAGCGTCGCCCGTGACTGGACGATCGAGCGCGGGACCGACGGCCGTCTGCAGAAGACGGAGGGGGCGCGTTTCGACTTCGCGGAGATGAAGAACCCCTTGCGGGGTGCGGTCCTGGACGCGGGATGGACGTGGCGCGGAGTCGTCTTCCGGCTCTGAACCGCCTGCGGGAACCGTCCGGCCACGGCGGGCGTGCGACGCGGGCACCGAGGGCAGGCTGTGGTGGGCACACGCGACAGGGGGCGGGGGGGCGGCCCCGTCCGGCCAACACCGACCATCTGCGCCACCTGCCCGACCCCGCCGACTCCCCCACGCTCCTCGGTGACGGGGCAGCCCGTACCCACACCGCCCGCTACGAGGAGAGCCTGGCCCGAAGCCGGGCGCCGGCAGCACTCCGACCGCCCGAGGCCCCCACCACCGACTGGTTCACGGAGGCACTCACCTCCGCCGCCCTGCCCCTCGGCGTCCACCGAACCGCGGCGGGCACCGATCCCCTCACCACCTTGTGCACCCTGGTCGCCGACCTGTCCGAGGGCACCGTCACACTGCGCGGCCGGGACGGGCAGAGCGCGCGGCTCCCGCTGCCGGTCTTCAGCGGTCGAGGGTGACGACCATCTTGCCGAGGGCCGCTCCGGCCTCCATGACCCGGTGGGCCTCCACGATCTCGTCGAACCGGAAGACCCGGGCAGGGCGGGCCCTCAGGACACCGGCGTCCACCTTGGCGTATATCTCGTCCAACGGCACGCCCCCGAGCGGGAATTGGGGACTGCCCAGCACGAAAGCGCTGCCGAAGAAGCTGAGCCGGACCCCGCTGGGGAGATCGGCGATCGGGTCGAAGTCCCGTACCGGCTCGAAGCCGCCCAGGAAGCCGAGCTGGCACACGCGGCCGCGGGGCCGGACCAGAGCCAGCGAGTCGCGCAGGGCGCTGTTGCCGACGACGTCGAACACCGCGTCGACACCGAGGCCCCGCTCCCCGACCTGGGCGGCGATCGCACCGTCGTCGATGAGTACGTCGTACGCTCCCAGCGCCTTCAACAGCGGTGCGTGCGCGGGGTTCCGGGTCGTCGCGAGCACCGTGGCACCGTGGTCGACCGCGAGGTTGACGGCGGCCTGGCCCAGCGAGGAGGTCGCTCCCCGCACCAGCACCGTTTCGCCCGGCCGCAGGTCCAGATTGCCGAACAGGCCGCTCCACGCCGTCGCGTACACCTCGGGCACCGCGGCCAGCTCGGCCCAGCCCAGTGACGAGTGCACGGCCACCACATTGGTCGCCGGTACGGTCACCAGCTCCGCGTAGCTGCCGTTGCGGGTGCGGCCCATACCGCCGAGGATCGCCACCACCTTGGTGCCGACGGGCAGTTCACCGGCCGGAGCGGCCTCGACCACCCCGGCGCACTCGATCCCGGGGACGGCCGCCGCCTCTCCCCAGGCTCCGCTGCGCATGTACGCCTCAGCATGGTTGAGGCCGAACGCCTTGACCCGCACCAGCACTTCACCCGGGGCGGGCACCGGATCGGGGAGCTCGACGGGGGTGAGAACCTCGGGGCCGCCGGGGGCGGATATGACGATGGCCTTCATGTGCCTCGACTCCATCCTTGAGTGGTCGTTCTTGAGTGGTCGTTCAACTACTGGTCCGCAAAAGAGGCCACCGCGTACGGTGGCCTCGGTGACTCGCCGTCAGGCGAGAGCGGCGAAGGCGTTGTCGACGATCGCACGCAGGACCGCCTCGTCAGGGTTGGCCTTCCCGATGACCATCAGCCCCTGACAGGTCGCGACCAGCAGCTTCGCACTGCCGGCGGGGTCCAGCGATGCACGCACCTGGCCCCGGCGAGCCGCGTTCTCCAGCGCGTGGGTCATGCACCGTTCGAGCCGGGCCAGATGGCCCCGCACGACGGCCGCCGCCGCGTCGTCCTCGGCGGCCTTCTCGATCGCGGTGTTGACCAGCAGACAGCCTTGGCGCCCCTCGGGGCTGAGCAGATCGCGCACCAGCCCCTCGAAGTAGCCGCGCACCTCGGCCACCGAG
Organism: Streptomyces sp. NPDC031265; assembly: GCF_055570295.1. NCBI lineage: Bacteria > Bacillati > Actinomycetota > Actinomycetes > Kitasatosporales > Streptomycetaceae > Streptomyces > Streptomyces sp. NPDC031265. Next base: position 86,009 of record NZ_JBVIHM010000017.1, on the reverse strand, counting down.
GCGTCCGGCGCCTCCAGCTCACCCAGCTTCTCGGGGACGACCAGCTTGGAGTAGCGCTCCAGCGACTTGAGGAACAGCGCCTGCTTGCCACCCGGGAAGGCGCTGTAGAGGCTGCCGGGGTTCACGCCGGTCGCCTTCACCAGGTCCTCGATGGACGTCGCCCGGTACCCGCGCTCCCAGAAGCGCAGCATGGCCTGCTTCAGGACGGCGTCGGGGTCGAACTCGCGAGGTCGGGGCATGAGGCAAACATACTTGAGTGTCCATTCAAGAACAAGCCGCAAGGGCAGGTCAAAAGGGACCGCGTCGGGGATAGATCGAGCCCCGCGCCGGCCTTCCCGTTCCTGGGCCGCAGGCGCATCCAGGACATGCCGGTCTTCCTCGGCTGGCGCACACGCCCTGGCGGAGGAGGAGCTCAGCCACTTCCCCCTCCCCCACGCGTGACACCGCGCTGATCCACGACCCGTGGGCACCGCCACTCCGGCGGTGCCCACCGGCGAGCCGGTGCCGCAGCAGGGCCGATCGGGTGGATTGGGGCCGGTTTCACCCGGGCCGCACCGCCGCCGGACGTGACGCGGGCCTCTCATCGCGGACGATCGGCTCGGCAGACGAACGGACAATGAGAGAGGCCCGATCATGAGAAGACCTTCCCCGCCCCGCCGGTCGACGGCGGCCCGCACGCTCGCCGCGGCGACGCTCGCCGTCGCGGGGCTGCTGCCGCTGGCGGTCGCCCCGGCACAGGCGACGCCGCCCGTCGACACCCTCGCCAAGGGGGGCGACCACGACTATCCGCACCACGAGCTGAGCCCGGAGCTCCAGGCCAAGCTCGACAAGACGGTGCGGGACGTCATGAAGAAGGCGGGCATCCCCGGGGTGCAGGTCGGCCTGTGGATGCCCGGCAAGGGCAGCTACGTCCGTGCGTTCGGTGTCGCCGACAAGCACACCGGCGCACCGATGACCGACGACCTGCGGATCCGCATCGGCAGCGAGACCAAGACGTTCACCGCGACGGCGGTGCTGGAGCTCGTCGATGACGGCCTGGTCGGCCTCAACGACCCGATCTCCAAATACGTGAAGGGTGTCCCGAACGGCAACCACATCGCCGTGCGCGATCTGCTCGACATGCGCAGCGGCCTGTTCTCGTACAGTGCGGACAGCGCTTTCATCCGCGCGTTCCTCAACAACCCCAAGCGCCCCTTCGCGCCGAAGGAACTGCTCGGTTACGCGTTCAAGCACCCCAACCAGTTCCCTCCGGGATCAAAATTCCAGTATTCGAACACCAACTACATCCTGCTCGGCCTGGTGGTCGAGAAGGTGAGCGGCAAGAGCCTGCGGGACTTCATCGAGCATCGCGTGCTGCGGCCCAGTTACCTCGACCACACCCTCTTCCCGCAAGCGGCCGAGTTCCCCCGCCCGCACGCCCACGGCTACACCGACCAGACGCCGACCGGGAAGGTCGCGGACGCCACGCACTGGAACCCGAGCTGGGGCTGGGCGGCCGGTGCGATGATCTCGGACCTGCACGACCTCAAGCACTGGGCCAAGGACCTCGCCACCGGCACACTGCTCTCGCCCGCCACCCAGGCGAAGCGCCTGAAGGTCCTGCCCACCGGCATCCCCGGCGCGGGCTACGGCCTCGGCATCTTCAACGTCAACGGGTGGACGGGCCACAACGGCTCCCTGCCCGGGTACGAGAGCCTGACCATCTATCTGCCGGAGCAGAAGGCGACGCTGGTGGCGCTGCTCAACACGGACATCCTCTACAAGGGCGAGGAGCCGAGCACCGTCCTCGGCAAGGCGATCACCAGCGTTGTCACGCCGAAGCACGTCTACTACCTCCCGCCCCAGAAGTAGCCGACCGTCGTGGTGGGCGGGCCGACTGCGACACGCACGGCCCGCCACCACCCGGAGCACGGCCACATGGTCGACCTGGCTGTCCAGGACGGCCCGGATCCCACGCGGCCCCCAAACCGCCTGCCACTCAGGGACAATGGGGTGATGGGAATAGCCGTCTTCATGACCCTGCCGGGCCTGGTGCTGGTCCTCGTCGCACTGATCTCCATCGACCAGATACGGGTCAGACTCGGCCGCACACCCAAGCGCGGCCGAGTCTCCACGACCGGCCTCGAACAACTCCACACCGTGTTCTCGGGGGGCAAGGAGAACGAGCTGAAGGAGCGCCAGAGCGCGCTCCTTCAGAAGGACGACACCGAGGACGGCGCTCCGCCCCACCACAGCACCGTCGACCTCGACGGCCGGCGCGCCGTCATCCGGCTGCCCCGCGTGCCCCAGCCCACCGGCCCACGGGCACTCCCGGACGGTGGCGTCAGGGCAGAGTGAGCGTGCCCCACACCGCCCGGTGGTCGGAGGAGCCGGTGTCCGTTGCGACGCCGCAGCCGCTCCACGTGCCCCCGCCGAACAGGTAGTCGATCTTGATGGTGCCCGCCGTCGGCCGGTTCGGCGTCGCGGAATGCGCGTCGCACTCCTCGTACGCGGAGTACAGCGTGGACAGCACACCCGTCGACGGCGTGGCGTTCAGATCACCGCCGAGCAGCGGGCGGTAGCCGGGCAGGGATGCCGCCCGGCGCAGGGTGTCCGCCTGCTGCGGCTGGTACGTACGGTCCGGGTCGTCGTAGCCGGGGCCGCCCGTGCTGAAGTGCGCGGCGCACACCTCCGCCGCCCAGGAGGCCACCGTGGCGCACAGTGCGGTGCGCTGCTCGACACCGGGCGGGGAGGGCAACTCGTACGCCCGGTACCAGGTGTTCTCCTCGGGGACGGCCAGCGCCACGCCGTACGCTCCCCGGTCCGCTCCCGACGCGTCGGGCCGGCAGTTCTTCCGCGCCTTGATGTCCGTTCCGGGCACCAGGTACTGAACCGGCGCGAACCGCACGTCCCAGCCGCCGCCGAGCTGCGTCTCCAGCGCCTGCTCCACGGGCTTGGCGAACTTCTCGCAGAACTCTTCGAGCAGGATCACATCAGGGGTTCCGGCAGCCTTCGCGCGTGCCACGATCTGGTCCGCCAACGGACCCGCCGTCGTGTGGTAGAAGCCGCAGTTCTCGTTGTTGTCGGCGCACACGTTCCAGGTCAGCGCCTTGACGGCGCGCGGGGACGGAGACGGCGGCGGGGTCGGGTCGGCCGGTGCGGCCACGGGCACCAGGCGGAAGCGTTCCCATGAACCCACCGCCGTGGCGCGGGCCTGGAGCAGCCCGTCGCCGGTCGCTCCCGCGTCGGCGGACACATAGCGGTCCTGCCCGTCGTGGTGGTAGCGCAGGGCGTAGACGTCGGCGCCGGTCTGCGGCTGCGGCACGAGCTCCAGCTTCTCCCAGCCGGCGGGCGGCCCCTCGGTCCGGGCGCGCAGCTTCCCGTACCGGCCGTCGGCCCCGGCACCGAACTCCGCTGCCACATAGGCGCCGTTGGCCTGCGAGCGCAGAGCGACCGTCGCCCCCTTGGCCGCGTTGTCGGTGTGCAGGGTGAACTGCTCCGGGATTCCGGGGCTGTCCGCCCGGGCGTGCAGTTCGTCGGTGCTGGACGCCTCCACCGAGACGTACTTGCCGGTGGCGAGCGAGAGCAGCTCCCACTGCTGTCCGGCCGACTTGGAGGTGTTCGGGGGCGTCGGTGCGGCCGCCGTGGCGGGCGCACCGAGCAGGGCCGGCAGGACCGCCCCGATCAGCGCGGCAGCCAGCAGCCGCGGTATGCGCAGACGATTTCTCATACCGCGAGGATAGGGACTCGCTGATGTGAACCTGCCAGGTGAGTGCGGGCATCTGCTCCGGACCCTCCAACTCGGCCTTCGTGCCCGCCGGCTGGGGGTTGCTGTCCGTCCGGGCCGCGCCCTCGCGGGCTGCTTCGCGCCGGGTTCCCGGACGTGTGCGTGGGAAGGATAGTCGGAAGCCGACGGCCTGCCCCGCACAGGCCCGGCATGTTCCTCATGGAGGTGTCCTGCTGTGACCACGACCCCCTCCAGGCCGCGCGCCGGTGTGGCTCCCGGCGGCCTGCCGCTGCTCGGCCACGCCTGGCAACTCCACGCCCGCCCGCTGGAGTTCCTGTCCTCGCTGCCGGCCCACGGGGACCTCGTACGGATCGGGATGGGGCCCTGGCCGGCCTATGTCGTCTGCCGCCCGGACGCGGCGCACCAGATGCTCACCGACTCGCGGACCTTCGACAAGGGCGGCCCCTTCTTCGACAAGGCGAGGGTGCTGTTCGGCAGCAGTCTGCCCATGGCCGGATGGCGCGAACACCGCTGGCAGCGCCGCCAGATGCAGCCCGCCTTCCAGCCCGGCCGCATCGACGGGTACGCGGTGGTGATGGGCGAGGAGGTGGACCGTATGACCACCGCCTGGAAGCCCGGCCAGCGGCTGGACGTCACCGCCGCGCTGACCACCCTGACCCTGCGCATCGTCACCCGCAGTGTGCTGGCCGCCGAGGCGGAGGACTCGGCGGTGGCAGAGGTGCTGGAGAGTCTGCACACGGTCATCGACGGTATCTACCAGCGCGTGATGCTGCCGCTGGGGCCGCTCTACCGGCTGCCCACGCCGGGCAACTTGCGCTACCGCCGCGCCTGTACGCGTCTGCACCGCGCGATCGACGAGATCATCGCCGCCCGGCGGGCCGCGCCCGGCGAGCACGACCTCGTGTCGATCCTGCTGAGCGCCCACGACGACGACACGGGCGAGCCCATGTCCGACGGGGACATCCGCGACCAGCTGATGGTGATGATCGGCGCCGGTTTCGAAACCACCGCCAACACCCTCGCCTTCGCACTGTGGTTGATCAGCCAGCACCCGAAGGTACGGGAACAGCTGCGCGCCGAGGTGGACGCGACGCTGGCCGGGCGCACCGCCACACCCGCCGACCTCGACGGCCTGCCCTACACCCAGCGCATCATCCACGAGGTGATGCGCATGTACCCCGCAGGCTGGTTCTTCACCCGCGTCACCACGACCGACACCACCCTCGCCGGACACCCCCTCCCCAAGGGCACCGCCCTCCTCTACAGCGCCTACCTCCTGCACCACCGGCCCGACCTGTTCCCCGACCCCGAGCGTTTCGACCCCGACCGCTGGGCCGCCGACGAGACCGCCCCGCCCCGGGGCGCGCACGTGCCCTTCGGGGGCGGCAACCGCAAGTGCATCGGCGACCAGTTCGCCCTCACCGAGATGACCCTCGCCCTGGCCACCGTCTGCACCCGCTGGGACCTGACCCCCGACCCCGGGGCCACCCTCCACGTACAGGTGCGCGGCACGCTGGGACCGGGCCCGCTCGACATGACGTGCACGCCCCGCAACACGCCTGCCGGTTCAGCCTGAGCGAGAATCCCGGGTCGGCCTCTCCCACAGCCGGCCCAAGTGGGTGTGGAGGACGTCCTGAGCCTGCCGCGCGGTGAGATGGCCGATGAGGACGTGTGCGGTGAGGCCGTCGGCCAGGGCGAGGAGAGTGCGGGCTTCGTGGTGCGCGTCGAGGGGCTCCACGTACCCGGCGCTCTCGTCGGCCTCCGCGACGAGGCGCGCGAACACCTCGTGCAGGGCCGCGTAGTTCGCCTTCAGTGTGCCGGCGAGCGCCTCGCTGACCGCCGCCTGGGCGACGAAGGCGAGCCACACCCTGGCCTCGGCGCGGTGTTCCTCCCTGAGCAGTGAGATCTCGGTGGCCGCGTGCCCCAGGGCTGATGCGGCCGACTGGGCCGGGCTTCGGACGAGGCGGGCCCGTACGCGCTCGATGATCCGCTCACCGATGACCCCGAGCGCGAACACCAGCATCTCTTCCTTGGTGCGGAAGCAGCGCTGAACCGCGCCCATCGACACCTGCGCCTGGGCGGCGACGTCGCGCAGGGTCACGCCCTCCAGCCCGCGTTCGTCGGCGAGTCGGCACACGGCCTCCGCGATGAGCCGGCGTCGGCCTTCGTGGTCCACCTGTCTGGGCATGCCCGTCGCCTCCATCTGCCGTGCTCGGCGCGGCCTGTCGCGCTCCGCCCACTCTATTCGATGCGCCCGCATCGGTACTCCGGCTATTGTTCCGATGCAACCGCATCGGAACGACCATGGGGAGAGTGCGAAGCATGCAGGACGCGTTGTGGCAGAGGTCCGCAGCTGCGCAGGCGGCAGCCGTACGGAGCGGAGAGGTGTCGGCCGTCGAGCTGGTCGAGAGCCATCTGGAGCGCATCGCGGCGGTCAACCCGCAGGTGAACGCCGTCACCCAGCTCCTGGCGAATCGCGCCCGCGAGGCCGCGGAGCAGACGGACCGCGGGCGGGCCGCGGGGGGCGTGCTGGGGCCGCTCGCGGGCGTGCCGTTCACGGTGAAGGAGAGCACCCCGATCGAAGGCGTGCCGACCACGTTCGGCGTGAAGCGCTTCCGCGATCTGGTCGCGGCGGCCGACGCGCCCCCGGTGGCCCGGCTGCGTGCCGCCGGTGCCATCCCGATCGGGCACAGCAACATACCCACCTTGATCCTGGCCGGAATGCACACCCGCAGCGAGCTGTTCGGCGACACGGTCAACCCATGGGACCGGGGCCGGACGCCCGGTGGCAGCAGCGGCGGCGACGCGGTGGCCGTCGCCACGGGTATGGCGGCGCTAGGCCTCGGCAACGACTCCGGCGGGTCCATCCGGATCCCGGCCCAGTTCTGCGGAGTGGCGGGGCTGAAGCCGACCCCCGGGCGCTTCCCCGCCGACCATCGCGTCCTCGGGCCGGACGACCCGGGCCCGGCCTCCCAGATGCTGGTCACCGACGGCCCGCTGGCCCGGAACGTGGCCGATCTGCGCCTGGCCTACGAGGTGCTGGCCGGGACCGATCCGCGCGACCCGCGGGCGGTTCCGGTGCCCGCGTACGGCGACCCCCTGCCGGGAAAGGTGAAGGTGGCCGTCGTGACGGACCCGGGCGGCCACGGCGTCCATCCCACCGTCGCGGCGTCCCTCCAGGCCGCGGCCGACGCGCTCCGCCACGCCGGATACGACGTGTGCGAGGTGCCGGACGTACCGAGGCTGGACGAGGCCCTCGAAGCGTACGGCCGGATCACCGTGGCCGAGTTCGCCCCGAACTGGCCGACGGTACGCACACTCCTCGGCAAGGGCGGTGACCGCTACATCGAGATGGCGATGGAGCGGACCCCGCCGGTCACCGGTGCGGACGAGCTCATGAGGCTGATGGGCACGTGGATGAACATCCGCCGCTCATGGGCCGAGTTCCTCGACGAGTACCCACTGGTGCTCGGTCCGTCGTTCACCGAGCCGCCGGTCGAGCCGGGCCTGGAATCGCGCGACCGGGCGGGCCGGGACCGGGTCGCCTCGGCGATGCGCCTGTGCACGGCGACGAGCTTCGTCGGCGTACCGGCGGTGGCCGTACCGACCGGGCTGACCGAAGGACTCCCCTGCGGGGTGCAGATCATCGGGCGCCCCTTCCGCGAGGACCTGTGCCTGGACGCGGCCCAGGCGGTCGAGGACCGGCTCGGAGTGCTGACGCCGGTGGATCCGTGTGGGGGCGGGGTGGGGTGATCGGGCCCCGCTCGGGCAGGGCTGACAAAATCGCTCGACGCGTTCCTTGAGATCCTTCACACTCACCACATCGGCGTCGTCTGCGCCGAAGGGCGTCCAGCCGACAGGCGGCGCCCGCGAAGCACCCCGGTCGGCGGCGGGCGCCGCCAAGTCGGGTATGAGTACACAGGTTTTGGAGTCTCACCATTGAGTTACCAGCTCACAGCGGTAATCGCCGAGAGCGGACTTCTCACGTCCGCAGCGGCGACGCTCCCGTCGGCGCGGACTGCACCCCTGCCGCAGGGGCTCGCGCTACTGCCCATGACCGACACCCTCTTCAGCGAACTGGCGAAGGAGGCCGAGGCCGGCCGCCCGGGGTTCTGGCGCCTGCCCGCCGGCCTCGACCTCACCCTTGCTGAATGGTCGAAGGCCGGACCGGTGGCGTATCTCGAATCCGAGTACTTCGGAGGGATCGGCGAAGAGAACAGCGCCGTCTGGCGGGACGGGCGTCTGGCTCTCGGCCCCCTCCACCTCCTCGAAGGCGAGCCCGTCCCCGCCGAAGGATCACCGGTCATACGGGCCCTGCGTGAGCTCGGGGTCCAGCCCGGCCGTTCATTCGACGAGTTCACCGCAGTCGGACTCGACCGGCACCGGGACAGCGAGAGCTGGGTCTAGGACGGCCAGCAGGTCGCCTACGCCGTGGTACCGGGTGCGGAAAACGCGAACCTCGGGGCGGGTGCCCTCTACGGTACGACCGCGGCGATCACCGTGGTCACGACCTTTCGGACCTCCTCCGGCTCGGGCGGGACGCCCTCCCGCCCCGCGAACAGCAGGTGCCCGGTCCCGATCAGCGTGAGCGCGAGCGTGTCGACATCGGCGTCCGCCGCGACTCGGCCCAGGGCGCGTTCCGCGCTCAGGTAGGAGGCGATCATGGATGTGGCCTCCGCCAGTACGGGGATGCCTCCCGGCGTGGTCCCGCGCAGCCGGGCGCGCAACTCGTCCCGGAAGGTGACGAGCCCGACGATCGCCACCCCGACCGAACCGAACAGATCCGTCAGCGCACCGGTGAGATGGTCCGCGACGGTGCCGGTGCCGGCGGACTCGCGCAGGATGTCGGACTGGCGGCCGATCCGGCCTACCCGGTCCCGTACGAGCTCGGCGAGGAACGCGTCGAAGTCGGCGAAGTGGCGGTGCAGGACCCCCTTGGCACAGCCCGCCTCCTCAGTGACCGCCCTGCTGGTCAGCGCGTTCGGGCCGCCCCGGAGCAGGACGCGCTCGGCGGCGTCGAACAGCTGCTGGCGCGCGTCGCGCATGGCCACGCCTGTCGGCATACCCGTACCTCTCACTCCCTCACCGGGCCCGCCCGTTGACGAGTGGGCGCGTGCCCACCATAGTGGGCGCATGCCCACTTTACCGCCGGAGCCACAGGGCCCTCAGGGTTCTTCCGAAGCCGATACACATCAACTGCGGCAAGCGGCCGAGTCGTTCGGCTCCGACGCCGAGCGTTATGACCGGGCGCGACCCCGATATCCGGACGCCCTGGTGGACCGGATCACCGCCCCCACCCAAGGCGCCCGCGTCCGCGTCCTCGACGTCGGCTGCGGGACCGGCATCGCCGCCCGGCAGTTCCAGGCGGCCGGCTGTGAAGTGCTCGGGGTCGAGCCCGACGGGCGTATGGCCGATGTGGCGCGCCGGCTGGGGGTCGAGGTCGAGGTGGCAACGTTCGAGGCGTGGGATCCCGGCGGCCGGGAGTTCGACGCGGTCGTCGCCGGACAGGCCTGGCACTGGGTGGACCCGGCGGCGGGAGCGGCCAAGGCCTCCCGGATGCTGCGGCACGGCGGTCGGCTGGCGGCGTTCTGGAACGTATTCCAGCTCCCTCCCGAGGTGGCGGAAGCCTTCGCCGCCGTCTACCGGCGGGTGTTGCCGGACGCGCCGTTCAACCTCCAGGCGCTGACGAAGCAACCCCTGGACACATACGAGGCGTTGTTCGCCAAGGCCGTCGACGGGATGCGCGGGGCCGGTGCGTTCAGCGAGCCGGAGCAGTGGCGCTTCGACTGGGAGTGGTCCTACAGCCGGGACGCCTGGCTGGACCAAGTGCCCACCCACGGCGCCCTCACCCGGCTCCCGCCGGACGAGCTGGCCGAGGCACTGGAGGGCATCGGGGCCGCCATCGACACGGTGGGCGGCGGTTTCACGATGCGTTACTCGACGGTGGCGGTCGCCGCGACGCGCACCAAGACCGCCGTGTGACGGCGGCGGCCGAAAGCACGGCCACCCGTCCCCGAGGGGGGCGACGCTCTAGGCTTCACCGGTACCGGCCCGGCCGCCGATCCCGACGTCAGGAGCGCACACCGTGTTCGACCCCGTAGCGGAGAACCCGTACCCCGACAGCCTCAGGCCCGACGACGTGCCCGCACCGCACGAGTTGCTCGCGCCGGTGCTCGGCCTCCTCGGCACCTGGCACGGCCGGGGCCAGGGCGGGTACTCCACGATCAGCGGGGACTTCAGCTACGCGCAGGAGGTCACCTTCAGCCACGACGGCCGCCCCTTCCTCCGTTACGAGGCCCGGGCCTGGCTGCTCGGCGCGGACGACACCCCACTGCGCCCCTCGGCCCGGGAGAGCGGCTGGTGGCGGCTCCAGCCCGAAGGCCGGGTGGAGGCGCTGATCACCCAGCCCACCGGCATCGCGGAGATCGTGGTCGGCTACGCGGGCGAGAACACGGTCGACCTCTCCACCCACGAGGTGGCCCTCACCCCCACCGCCAAGGAAGTCGAGGCCACCCGCCGTCGCTACACCCTCACCGACGACGACACCCTCACCTTCGCCCACGACCTCGCGGCGGTCGGCCAGCCGCTCCAGCATCACCTCTCGGCACGCCTGCGGCGCAAGGCGTAGCCGCCCGATGCGGATATCGGCTCGTAAGCTGAACGGTACGGACAAGAGATCCGCACGAGGTCGGCGAACGGCCTCAGGGGCGCAACCCGCACCGCCGGAAGATCGGGGTGCTCGGCTGGTCGCTGCCGATCCTGTTCCTGCTCGTGCTGTTCTTCGTGGGGCCGCGCCGACGCACCGCGCCACGAAGACCGACACAGCGGCCCGCAGACCCTAGACCTGCGGCCAGTCCCAGCCGAGCTGCAGGAAGAAGCCGAGGCGGTCGCTGACCGCCCGGATCTCCGTGATCTTGCCTGCGGCCAGGGTGAAGATCCAGATCGCCTCGACGTCGAAGCTCCGGCCGGTCGGCTCGGGCATCCGGGGGTGCGTCCCGCCATGGACACCGCGCTGGGTGACCCGAGCGACCACACGGTCCCCCTCGCCGATCAGTTCGTCGACGCGGACGGTGAGCGGGTCGAACGCGGCGAGCTGCTGACGGAGCCCCTCGAACGCGGCACCCGGCTCATCGGCCTCACCGTGGATGATCTTGTTGTGGTCCACGACGTCGGGCGCCATGAACCGAGGCAGATCCTCCAGCCGACGGCCACTGACCGCCTCGAAGAAGCCCTGCACTGCCTTCTTGTTGTCGTCCACGACAGGCCCCCCGCATGATCGTTTACTGGCGGAGGTAAGCCTAGAGGCAGGACCGGCTCCCCCGCCAACTCCCGTCGGCGGGGCCAGTCCCCGGCCCACTTCCTCCCGCAATCGGTCAGTTGTGCCCGAACTTCCGTGGCTGCTTGTGGGAGACCTCCTGCGGGGCCGGACGCGCCATGTCCTGCGCTGCGGGCGACCTCGTCGGCTCCCTGACTTCCGCCGCCGTCGCACTGCGCTCATGGCCGCCGGTGCGGGCGCCTCGGTTCTGTCGGGTCTGTTTCTTGCCCACGACGATGCCTCCTTCAAGGGGTCCCGGAGGATGGACGACACCAGGCTCGCACACACGTACGAAGATCGCATTTCGGGCAATCAGGGCCCGGTCGGACCTCGTGCACCGCGCCCTTTCACCAGCGCACCGCGCTCGGTCCGCCGATGCCGTATCCGGTTCCCAGCCACTCGAAGAGGGGCCCCACGGACGGGTCGCTGCGCCCTCCCTCCGCTGCCCGCGGGTCTCCCGACAGGAACTCGGCCGCCAGGCGCTCCGCCTGCACGGCGGGCTCCTCGCCGGTCACCGGCCTGAACGCCCCGAACGCACCGGCGGAGCACATGCTGCCGTCCGCTCTCCGCTCGTAGTGCGCGAACAGGAGGCGAACGCGTTCGGGATCCCCCAGTTCCGCCCAGACATGGTCGAGCTCGCACGACCGGGACGAGAGCCATTCGGGCCCGGGACCGCAGCCGCTCGCCCAGCAGCCGGGCGACAGTCATCGCAGGCCACTCCCAGCCGAAGCCCTTGGACGCCCGCTCCACCTCGGCGTCGTACTGCGCGGCGTCGAACCGGTACTCACCGAAGGCAGGTCCCGTAGCGGTCGTACAGGCCGTCGGGCACGGTGACGCCGACGCCGACGACATGGATGCGTTCAGTCATGCCCCCACAGCCAGGCACCTGCTGATCGCTTGTCACACCCTTTCGGACTGCCTACAGACTGAAAGCCACTGGAGCCAGCCGGACCGACCTGCGAGGATCACTTTCGCGCCATGGCCGCTGCGCCACGGGCGCTGCTTCCAACCATGTGGAGGGTGACGATGTACGCGATATCGCTGGGCGACGACGGCGCCGAGCTGCGCCCGGTCGAGCCGTGGCAGGCAGAGGAGTTCCTCGCTCACGTGGACCGGGGGCGGGAGTTCATCGGGCAGTACAACGGCCTGCCCGACGTCGTCACCGACCTGCAGTCGAGCCGGGCGTTCCTCCAGGCGTACGCGGAGAAGGCCGCGGCCGACTCCGGGCGGCTCTACGGCATCTGGACGGGCGGCACGCTGGTCGGCGCGGTCCTGCTGCGGAAGCTGGACGTCGCCCAGGGCACCGCCGAGGCGGGTTGCTGGCTGGAACCGTCGGCGGTGGGCAGGGGACTCGTGACCCGGGCGGTACGCCTGATCATCGACTGGGCCGTCGAGGAGCGTGGAGTCCACCGCGTCGAGTGGTGGGTCTCCACCGAGAACGAGCCGAGCATCGCCGTGGCCCGGCGGCTCGGGATGACCAAGGACGGCGTGCTGCGCGAGAGCTATCTGTACCGGGGCAAGCGGCACGACGAGGAGATCTGGTCGGTGCTCGCGCCGGACTGGCGGACGGCCGGGCACACAGGCTGACTGAGCGGCACTATCAGGCAAGTTGGGGCCCGGGTGGGGGTGGCGAACAGGACCCCCCGACCTTTTGGGGTCCAGGCCATTCCCTGCCGCTCGCCCTCCCCCGCCAACCCCCCCTCCCCCCCACCCCCCCCCCCCCCCCCCCCCCCCCCCCCCCCCCCCCCCCCCCCCGGCCGTTGCGGGCTCCAGGCCGTTCCTGGCAGCTCGCCGTCCCCGGCGACTCACCGTTCCAGCCAATTCGCCCTTCCGGCCAACTCGCCGCTGTGGTCAACTCGCCCTTCCGGGCCGCGTATCGGCCAGGGACCCCTCCCCAGGGCCTCACGCTCCGCGTCATTTTGCAATCCCTAAACTGCGGGATTACGCGCCGCGTACGAAGCGCCCTAGCGTGTCCGGGACGGCACTTGTCCCTTCTCCCGACCACCTGCCCCCCACTCCCCGCAGCGGCAACTCCACGCCACGAGGGGAAGGTACGCGCGTCCGTGCACGATCAGGCCAGCACCGTGCACGCATCGTCAAGGTAATCCCGCTGCCGTCGGCCGTTGAATAAGGCGTCAGCAGACCGGAAGTCACGCCGACCGGACGTCACACCGAAGGGCAGGCAGTTGAGCACCCCATCCCCCTTTCCGTCTCCTTTACCGTCCTCCTCCTCATCCTCCTCCCCACCTCCCGCACCGCCCCAGCTCAGCACCGCGCACCTCGACACCTTCGTCCAGGACCATCTGCCTCCCGCATCCCTCCAGCCGGACACCCTGCTCGACCTGCCGACACTCCGCTTCCCGTCCCGGCTGAACTGTGCGACCGAGCTCCTCGACGGCCCCTCGGGCCCGGCGGACCGCGCGGGCCGGCTCGCCGTGCTCTCGCCGAGCGGGGTGCGCTGGACGTACGCGGAACTCCTCGCCACCGTCTCCCGCATCGCGCACGTGCTCACCGAGGACATGGGCCTGGTGCCGGGTAACCGGGTGCTGCTCCGGGGCGCCAACACCCCGATGCTGGTGGCCATTTGGCTCGCGGTGGTGCGGGCGGGCGGGGTGGTCGTGGCCACGATGCCGCTGCTGCGGGCCAAGGAGCTCGCGTACGTGATCGACAAGGCGCGCATCACCCACGCCCTCTGTGAGTCCGCTCTCGGCGCCGAGCTGGAGGCGGCGGAGGCCGACGGGCGTCCGCTGCGCACGATGTACTTCCTCGACGGGGCACGCGGAGACGGGGGCGCGAAGGCGGACCCGGACGCGGGCCTCGAAACGGCCATGGCCGAGCACTCCGACTGGTTTCCGCCCGTCGACACCGCCGCGACCGACCCCTGCCTGATCGCCTTCACCTCCGGCACCACGGGGATGCCGAAGGCGACCGTGCACTCCCACCGTGACGTGATGGCCGTGTGCTGCTCCTTCCCCCAGCACGTGCTGCGGGCCACGAGCGACGACCGGTTCATCGGCACCCCCTCGTTGGCGTTCACGTACGGCCTCGGCGGGCTGCTGCTCTTCCCCCTGCACATCGGCGCCTCCGTCGTCCTGCTCGACCGCGCCTCGCCTCAGCAACTGGCGCGCTCCATCGACGAGTTCCGTGCCACCGTCTGCTTCAGCGGCCCGACGGCATACCGGGCCATGTGCATGGACCCGGCCCCGTACGGCATGTCCTCGCTGCGCGAGTGCGTCTCGGCGGGCGAGCCGCTGCCGCCGGTCACGCGCAAGATGTGGAAGCAGCGCACCGGCCACGACCTGATCGACGGTCTTGGCTCCACCGAGATGCTGCACATCTTCATCGCGATGCGCGGCGACGAGGCCGCGACCCGGCCCGGCGCGCTCGGGCGCCCCGTGCCCGGCTACCTCGCCGCGATCATCGACGACGCGGGCCGCCCACTGCCGTACGGCGAAGTCGGCGCGCTGGCCGTCAAGGGGCCCACGGGCTGCCGCTACCTCGACGACGACCGCCAGGTGGACTACGTACGCAACGGCTGGAACCTCACCGGCGACGCCTGCTGGGCCGACAAGGACGGCTATCTCCACTACCACGCCCGGCTGGACGACATGATCGTGTCGGCCGGGTACAACATCTCGCCGGTCGAGGTGGAAGCCACGCTCCTGACCCACCCGGCCGTACGGGAGTGCGCGGCGGTCGCCGCCCCCGACGACGAGCGCGGCGCGGTGGTGCAGGCCCATGTCGTGCTGGCGAAGGGACACGTCCCCTCTCCCGAACTGGTCCTGGAACTCCAGCAGTTCGCCAAGGCCGAGATGGCGCCCTACAAGTATCCGCGCGTCATCGCCTTCTGCGACGAACTCCCCCGCGCCGGCACCGGGAAGGTCCAGCGCTTCCGGCTGCGCGGCGCCCCCGCCGACGGCTCCGGCCGGTCGGCCGAGCTGGAAGGAGCGACCGGTGACGCTGCCTCCGCCTGAACCCGGCCCGACCGGCTTCACCCAGCACAAGCGTGTCTTCTTCCATCACTGCGATCCGGCGGGAATCGTCTTCTACCCGCAGTATCTGCTGCTCATCAACGAGGTGCTCCAGGACTGGTTCGAGACGGGGCTGAACGTCGGCTATGCCGGACTGTTCGCGGAGCGCCGGATCGGCATTCCCACCGTCCGCCTCGAATGCGACTTCCTCGCCCCGAGCCGGCTCGGCGACGCGCTGGACATCACGCTCACCGTCGAACGCATCGGAAAGTCGTCGTTCGAGCTGCGTTACGAGTGCGCCGGGTCGCGGGGGCAGGACGTGCGCGCCCGGATCCGCGCGGTGCTGGTGACCACCTCGCTCGACGGCCACGGCCCGATCCCCATTCCTCAGGACATCCGCACAGCGATGGAGCGTTACATATGACGACCGACCGCACGGACCCCACGCGTACGAGCGTCGACGGCACCGGCACCACGCGGGCGGCCGATCTGATCGGTCTGATCGGGACCGACGGGCTCGGCGCCGGCAACTTCTTCCGACTGGCGGCAGCAGCGGCGAGCGAGACGACCGAGACCGTGATCGAGCTCGATCAGCCCTATCGCGCTCCTTCCGGGGGCTTACACGAGAGACTTTCGCTGTCGGCGCTCGACGAGCTCACCGACCGGGTGGCCGCCGGGTACTACGCCGACGGCATCCGCCCCAAGGACCCGGTGGCGGTCTTCGTGACGGAGAGCGTGCGCTACCTCCTGCACTACATCGCGCTGACGAAGATCGGCGCGATCCCCGTGTTCGTGAACAGCTCGCTGCCCCCGGAGATCGCGGCGCGGTTCATCGAGCACGTCGGGGCGGCCGCCGTGGTCTCCGACCCCGAGCGGCTCGCCGAGGACCGGCTGCCGATCACGTACTACAGCGAGGAGCCGTACGGTCAGGGCGCCTTCAAGCTCTTCACGCACGAGGACGACGATCCGGTGCTGATCGCGCACACCTCCGGGACCACGGGCATCCCCAAGGCCGTGCAGTTCAACCACAAGGGGTTCTTCTTCGGCATCAAGCAGCAGATCGGGGCCGACCTCGGCACGCGCATCCTGTCCGCCCTGCCGCAGAGCCACGCGTCCGCGATCTCCGTACTGATGTCGGCGGTCGCCCGACGCGCCACCACTCTCCTCGCGACCCGCCGGGGCCCCGAGGACATCGCCCTCGCCATCCAGGAGTTCCGGCCGCACCTGGTCGCGGGCTTCCCGAAGACCTTCGTCGACCTGTGCCGCGTCGACCTGGACGCGTACGACCTGTCCTCGGTCGCCCGGTGGATGTCGACCGGCGACGCCAACCACGAGCGGCACATACGCAAGCTGGTGGCGCGCGGCAACCATGTCGACCGGGACGGGAACCCGCAGGGTGGTTCGCTGTTCATCGACAACTTCGGCTCGTCCGAGTTCGGCTTCGCCATGTTCCGTACGGTTCACACGCCCACGAGCGACCGCTACCAGCGGTGCATCGGCCGGCCGTTCGGCTGGGTGGAGGTCGAGATCTTCGACGCCGACGACGAGCCCGTGGCGAACGGGACGGTGGGCCGCCTCGCCCTCAAGTCGCCCACGATCACGGGTGGTTACTGGAACAACAGTCTGCTCAGCGAGAAGAACCGGATCCAGGGCTACTGGCTCACCGGCGATCTCGCCTATCGCAGCGAGGACGGCCTCTACTACCACGTGGACCGGACGACGGACCGGATCACCACCGTGAAGGGCGTCCTCTACAGCGCACAGACGGAGGAGTTGATACTGCGTCACTTCCCCGACCTCGTCGACTGCTCGGTCGTCGGAGTCGAGAGCGGTGACGGGGGCAGCGACGGCCAGGTGCCCGTCCTGACCATCGATGTGCCATCCTCCGAGGCGGAGTTGGCGGATCTCCGATCACGTATCAACACCCTGCTGGCGGAGCGGGGCTGGCCGCCCGTCGAAAGGGTCCTCGTCAAGGGCGCCGACGAACACGTGGGCGTCACGGGCAAGGCGCTGAAGCGCAGCATGCGGGTGGCGTTCGCGGACGGCGAAGGCTGAGGTCTGCGGCCTGTTCCTGGGTGAGTTCACCAACTGTCGGTCCGGCCGCGCTGCTTCGAGGCCGGACCGACGCGTACGAGACGTCACCCTGCCAGGCGCAGGGTCCAGCGGCGCGAGGGGTCCGTGTCGCACGTGAACTGGACCAGTTGCAGGTTGTTGTCGCTGGACGTTCCGCCCGCGACCGTCGCACACTCGCGCGTCTTCACGTTGACGATCTGATAGGAGCTGCTGTCCCAGTCACTGACCTTCCAACGGCGCGAGGGGTCCGTGTCACAGGTGAACTGGACCAGCCGGAGGTTGTTTTCGCTGGACGTTCCTCCGGCGACCGTCGCACACTTGCCGGTCTGCGCGTTGATGAGCTGGTAGGAGCTGCCGTCGAAGTTGGTGACCTTCCAACGGCGTGACGGGTGTGTGTCGCAGTCGAACTGCACGAGATCGTGGTTGTTCTCGGTCGTGGTGCCTCCGGCGACCGTCGCGCATTTACCGGTCTGCACGTTGACGATCTGGAAAGCGGCGCCGGTGATCTGCGGCGCCGAGGCGGCGTGCGATGCCGGCTGTGCGATCGCGGGAACAGGCAGCAGCATGAGGCCCCCGGCTGCGAAGGCCGTGGATGCGGTCAGAAAACGGCGCGTGCGAGTGCTCTGGCGCATGGGGGTGCTCCTCTCGTGATGCAGCGAGGGAGATCAGGAGGGGCGGGCGACGCAGAGGGGACGGCCGCGCTCCGGCGCCGCGTGGGCGGTCTGCCGGTGGGCCCGCCGATCCCGACGCGGCCCGCTCCAGGGTGCGGCACCTCTCCCACTATCGGCGCGGGCGAGCGGGCCCGCAAACCGGGGAGGGCGGGGCAAGACCGGGGTCCCCAGCGCCAGTAGCCGGCATTCGGGGCGGCGGTGAGGCTGTGCCGCGGACATCCTGGAGCTCAGCTCTCAAGCCGTCGGCTCCGGCGCGATCTCGGCGATCAGCTCCTCCACCAGGACCTTGATCTCGTCGCGGATGGGGCGCACGGCTGCCACGCCCTGACCGGCCGGGTCGGCCAGCTTCCAGTCCAGGTACCGCTTGCCGGGGAAGACGGGGCAGGTGTCGCCGCAGCCCATCGTGATGCACACGTCCGACTCCTTGACCGCGTCCACGGTGAGGATCTTCGGGACCTCGGCGGAGATGTCGACGCCGACCTCACGCATGGCCTCGACGGCGGCCGGGTTCACCTCCTTGCCCGGCGCGGAGCCCGCCGAGCGGACCTCGACGCGGTCCCCGGCCAGGTGGCTCAGCCAGGCCGCGGCCATCTGGGAGCGCCCGGCGTTGTGGACGCAGACGAACAGGACGGAGGGCTTGCCGGAGGACGGGGCGGCCGAGGACATGGCGCCTACTTTCGACTTCGTTCGCTGGCGGAGGTCCGGGAGCCCATCGAGATCAGTACGCACTGGTATCAGCTCCGAATGATGTGACAGTATCAGCCCATGATGACGTCAGTCGACACTGATCTGATCCGGGTGCTGGCCGACCCGCTCAGGCTGCGGATCGTGACCCTGCTCGCCCACGAGACGCTGTGCACCACACACCTCGTGGAGGAGACCGGCGCCAAGCAGACCAACCTCTCCAACCACCTCAAGGTGCTGCGCGAGGCCGGAATCGTCGACACGGAGCCGTGCGGGCGGTTCACCTACTACCGGCTGCGCCCGGACGTCATCGAAACCCTCGCCGGTCAGTTCACGGACCTGGCCCGCACGGCCCGTACCACCGCCGAGGCGAACCTCAAGCGATCCTGCCCATGACCTCCCGCCTCACCCGTACGAGGAGAACCTTGACCGCCACCGAGCCCGTCGGCGCCGCCCCCGTGGAGGCCGTCGTAGCCGCCGGCACGCCCCAGCCCGCGCCCGGCGCCACCCCTCCCCGCGCCCCGCTCACCGCCCGGGCCGCCGCCGAGTTCACCGGCACGGCGGCCCTCGTGGCGGTCGTGGTCGGCTCCGGCATCCAGGCCACCGAACTCACCCATGACGTCGGGCTCCAGCTGCTGGCCGACTCGCTCGCCACCGTCTTCGGCCTGGGCGTGCTGATCGCCCTCCTCGGCCCGGTCTCCGGCGCCCACTTCAACCCCGCCGTCACTCTGGCGGAGTGGTGGACCGCCCGGCGCGGCGGCGCAGGAGTCACGGCCCGCGAGGTGGCCGTCTACCTGCCCGCGCAGATCGCCGGCGCGATCGCGGGTGCGGTCCTGGCGGACGCGATGTTCGGGGAGCCGCTGGTGAAGTGGTCCACGCACGACCGCTCCGCCGGACACCTGCTGCTTGGCGAGGTGGTGGCCACGGCCGGGCTCATCCTGCTCATCTTCGGCCTGGCCCGCACCGACCGCCTCCGCTTCGCCCCGGTCGCGGTCGCCTCCTACATCGGCGCCGCGTACTGGTTCACCTCGTCCACTTCGTTCGCCAACCCGGCGGTGACGATCGGCCGGGCGTTCACCGACACCTTCGCGGGCATCGGACCCGGCTCGGTCCCGGCGTTCATCGCCGCCCAGCTGGCGGGGGCGGCGGTGGGGCTTGCCCTGGTCGCGGTCATCTTCGTCCGGCCCAGCACAGACCCCCAGCCCACCCTCGCCTCCTGATCAGGAGTCAGCGTGCGGCGGCGGTGAGCAACTGCCCCATCGCCGCCAGCACGCCGGGCTCCACCCGGTAGTACACCCACGTCCCTCGCCGCTCGGAGCTGAGCAGACCGGCGTCCTTGAGCTTCTTCAGGTGATGGGAGACGGTCGGCTGCGAGACGCCGACGTCGGAGATGTCGCACACGCACGCCTCCCCGCCCTCGTGTGAGGCGACCAGCGAGAACAGCCGCAGCCGCACCGGGTCCCCGAGCGCCTTGAACATCTTCGCGGTCCGCTCGGCCTCCTCCGCCGTCAGCGGTCGCTCGGTCAGCGGCGGGCAGCACGGGACCACCGGCCCAGTGAGGACCGGCAGCTGCACCACACCCTGATTCGACATACGCCAATATTGACATCTGTCGATGCAGAGAGCAAGCTCGAAGACGTCCGAGACATCGATAAACGTCGAATCAGAAGATAGACGCGCCCGTCACTGGAGCACCCGATGAGCGAGAACCCCACCACCCCCGCCCTCCCGACCGTGGTCATCGGAGCCGGACCCATCGGCCTGGCCGCCGCCGCCCGGCTCGTCGAGCGCGGCATCGAGCCCCTCGTCCTGGAAGCCGGTTCCACCGCCGGCAGCGCGGTGCGCGAGTGGTCGCACGTACGCCTCTTCTCCCCCTGGGCCGAGGTCGTCGACCCGGCCGCCGAGAAGCTCCTGGCGCCGACCGGCTGGACCAAGCCGGACGGCGCCGCCTACCCCACCGGCGGCGACTGGGCCGCCCGCTACCTCCAGCCGCTGGCCGACACCCTGGGCGGCCGGGTCCGCTACGGCACCCGCGTCACAGGTGTCTCGCGCACCGGCCGCGACCGCGTGGTCGACGCCGACCGCGACCGGCAGCCCTTCACCGTGCACGTGGTGAACGCCGAGGGAGCCGAGGAGCGCCTGCTCGCCCGCGCCGTGATCGACGCCTCCGGCACCTGGTCCACGCCCGGCCCCCTCGGCGGCGACGGCCTCCCGGCGCCGGGCGAGCGTGCGGCGGCCGAGCGGATCTCGTACCGCGTCCCCGATCTCAAGGACCCTGCCGTACGCGCCCGTTACGCGGGCAGGCGCACCGCCGTGGTCGGCTCCGGCGCCTCCGCCTTCACGGCTCTCGCCTCCCTCGCGGAGCTGGCGAAGGAGGCCCCCGGTACGCACGCCGTATGGATCCTGCGGCGCGGTATCGGCGGCTCCACCTTCGGCGGCGGCGAGGCGGACCAGCTGCCCGCGCGCGGCGCGCTGGGCCTCGCCGCCAAGGCCGCCGTCGACCACGGGCACGCCGACGCGGTCACCGGGTTCCGCATCGCCGCAGTGGAGCGGACGGCCGACGGGCTCGTCCTGGTCGGCGACGACGGCCGGCGGCTGGAACCGGTCGACGAGGTCATCGGTCTGACGGGCTTCCGCCCCGACCTCTCGTACCTCCGTGAGCTCCGCCTCGCCCTCGACGAGCGCCTCGAAGCCCCGATCGGGCTCGCTCCGCTGATCGACCCCAACGTCCACTCCTGCGGCACCGTGTACCCGCACGGTGTCAAGGAGCTCTCCCATCCGGAGAGCGGCGTCCACCTGGTCGGCATGAAGTCCTACGGCCGCGCCCCGACCTTCCTCGCCATGACCGGCTACGAGCAGGTCCGCTCCCTCGCGGCGGCCCTGGCGGGCGACCACGAAGCCGCCGGACGCGTCGAACTCACCCTGCCGGAGACCGGGGTCTGCGGCGGCGCGGGCCTGTTCGACGAGCCGGAGGCCGAGGCGCCGGGCGGCGGCTGCTGCGCCGCCCCCGCCACCCTCCAAATCGGCGCGGCCTCGCCCGGCTGCTGAACTCCCTTTCTTCACAAGGCAGTTCAGCCCTCGGCGCGCTCCGCGAAGACCTCGCGCGCCGCGGCGACGCCGTTGAGGGCCGCGGGGAAACCGGCGTATCCGGCCATCTGCGTGATGACCTCGACGACCTCCTCGCGGGTGCCGCCGACGTTGAGGAGGCCGTGGATGTGCACGCGCAGTTGCGGGGCGGCGGTGCCCAGGGCCGTGCACATGGCGACGCTGGCCAGCTCACGGGACTTGAGGTCGAGGGCGGGGCGGGAGTAGACGTCGCCGAACGCGAACTCGATGATGTAACGCGCCAGGTCGGGAGCGATGTCCTGGAGGGAGGCGACGACGGCGTCCCCCGCGTGCCCGTCCACTTCGGCGAGCTTGGCGAGCCCCCGCTCGTACCGCTGGTCGCGCTCACCCGTCCCGGTCGGCTCGTAGGCGAGTCCGGGCCGCGCCCGGAACGCCTCGCGCGCCACCGCGATGCCGTTGAGCGCGGCGGGCACACCCGCGTACACGGCGGTGTGGATGAGCACCTCCACGACCTCTGCCGGGGTCACGCCCACGTTCAGCGCCCCGTCGATGTGGAAGCGCAGCTGCGCGGCGGCCGTCCCCATCGCGGACAGCGCGGCCACGGTGGCGACCTGGCGCTGCTGGAGGGTGAGCCGGTCGTTCGCCAGGAGCTCCCCGTAGCCGAAGGAGACCGTCATCCGGCCGAGGTCGGGGGCGATGTCCGCGGTGCTGTCGAGCACGGCGGGCCGCTCCCTGCCGCCGACCTTCTGCAACAGCGCGAGGCCGCGCGCGAAGCGCTCGTCGGCGTCGGTGGCGGCGGGAGAGGCGGGGGAAGTGGTTACGGAGTTCTGTGCGCTGTCCATATGACCGAAACTAGAGCCTGGAGCGCACTCCAACGCAAGCGGACTGCCTCCGGCAAAGGAAATCGCCACGGCCCCGGCCACGGCGCACCGAGGCGACGGCAGCTCACAGGTGAGGAAGAACAACGTATGGCAGATGAGATTCCGACGGGCGGGCAGTACGTGGAGCTGTCACCACCCGCCCCGAGGACCACAGCCGGCACGGTCGAGGTATGGGAGTTCTTCTGGTACGGGGATCCGCACTCGTACGCCATCGAGCCGACCGTACGCCGCTGGGCGCGGAGGCAGACCGGGGTGACGTTCGTACGCGTCCCGGCTCCCTTCGGCGGGCCGTGGGACGCCCACGCGCAGATGCACTTCGCGCTGGAGGCCCTGGCGCACGCCGACACCGAGACGATGCGGGCCGTCCACGAGGCCGTCCAGCACGAGGGGAGGCGGCTGGCCGAGCCCGACGAGCAGGCGGACTTCCTGGCCCGGCTGGGCGTCGACCGCGCACGGTATCTGGCGGTCCTCAACTCCTTCGGGGTGAAAGGGCAGTTGGCCGCCGCCAAGGCGCAGGCGCGGAGGGCCGGTGTCGAGGGCGTCCCGACCTTCCTCGTCAACGGGAAGTACCGGACCGACCTCAAGACCGCGGGCAGCCCCGCGGACTTGATGCGGGTGGTCGAACGGCTCGTGGCCATGGCGCGTACGCGGTAGCTACGGTCCCACCGGCCCCCGGTCGGCCCCCATCTGGCGAGCAGGACCGATACTTCATCACCCCGGGGAGTGATCCTCCGCACCACATGTCGGTGACGCGGCGGCGATGGGCAAGGCAGCAGCGAACCAGTGCCGACGGCGGTACACGACAGACGGGAACGCCTCTCCGCCCCTCCCTTCCGAGCTCAAAACCGGTGACATCATCCTCACAGTCGGCACGGGACACGTCTCCCGTGTTCGTGGCCGACCGGCGGCGCATCACCTGCGACGCCGGGCTGATCTGCGTCGATCTGCGCACCGGGCGGACCGTGCGCCGCGACGAAGGCCTCGTGCTCGTCGAGAGACGAAGTCGGCCGAGCACCTCACCGAGGCGGACCGCCTCCTGCACACCCGCCGTGTGCGGCCCGCCGTCTTCACCACGTACTGCGGCGCCCTCGCCGTGCTGCGCCGATTCCTCCCCGCCAACCGCCGGCGCCGCGCAGCCCGCCCGGCGTTCACCCCGGACGGGGCGGGCCCGCCATGAGGTTGCCGGAGCGGGTTCCGTAGGCTCGGCCGCGAACTACCGCTCCCCGGGGGACAAGGCCGGCACATGGGACTGCGACTCAAGATAGGGGTCACGATCACCGTGACCGCCACCCTCGCGGCGATGGTGACCGCGAGCCAGGTACCGGTCCTGCTCACCAACCGCGAGTGCGACGTGCAGCTCGAACGTCTGGCCTATGCCTCTCGGCTCACCGAGCAGCAGGGCAGGCCCGCCCTGGGCCTGAAGGTCGACCCGCCCGAGCTGCCCGGCCCGCTGCGCACAAAGGTCCTCGGGGGCCACCCGGCGACCTATGTGCAGAGCACCGGCCACGGCAACGTGATCTGGGCCGCCGAAATGTCGGACGACGGCGCCGTGCTCGCCATGCACACCGCCTCCAACGGCCTCAGTGACGAGGTCGAGCGCGTCATGTGGCAGTCCGGCGCGGTCGGCACCGGTGTGGCGACGGTGATCGGGCTCGGCCTGGCCACCCGGTTCGCCAGGCGGCTGAGACGGTCCGCGCGCAGCGCCGAACAGATCGCGGACGGCGATCTGACCGCACGGCTGCCGGAGACCGGCCGGGACGAGATCACCACCCTCACCCACGCGGTCAACGCCATGGCCGACGCGCTCGCCGCCCGCCTTCAGGCCGAACGCGAAGTGACCGCGAACATCGCCCACGAGCTGCGCACCCCGGTCGCGGGGTTGATCGCGGCCGCCGCGCTGCTGCCGGACGGCCGCGCCGAGACCATGGTCAAGGAGCGGGCGGGCCGGCTGCGGGACTTGATGGAGGACGTACTCGAAGTGGCCCGGCTCGACAGCGGTACGGAGGCGGCCGAGCCGCGCTGGGTGGAGCTGAGCGCCCTGGCCCGGCGGGTGGTGCGAGCGGCGACCGAGGGGCGCACCGCCACGGACGGGGCCGCACCGGACGTGCGCGTCGACGTGGTCACCGACGCCACCGTGGAGACCGATCCGCGCCGTGTGGAGCGCGTGCTGACCAACCTGGTCACCAATGCCCTCCGGCACGGGGCCGAGCCCGTCCTGGTCGAGGTCGACGGCTCGACCGTACGTGTACGGGACCACGGCACGGGGTTCCCGGAGCACCTCATCGCGCAGGGCCCGCAGCGCTTCCGTACCGGCGCGGAGGGGACGGGCCTCGGCCTGGGGCTCACCATCGCAGCCGGCCAGTCCGCGCTGCTGGGCGCACACCTCACCTTCGGCAACCCCACCGACGGCGGCGCGCTGGCGACACTCACCCTTCCCGTCACACCAGAAGCCGGCCGGTGACACCACGCTCCCGCGTTCGCGGGAGTGGTGCCACCGGCCGGCCTGTTGCCTCGCGGGGAGCGTCACATGGGGTCGATGCCGCCGCTGCCCGTCTGGTTCGCCTGCTTGCTCTCCTCCTGCAGCCGACGCGCCTTCTCCTTCAGCCGCTCACGCTCGGCCGGGTCGTTGGCGCGCTCGGCAGCCTGCTCCAGCTGCTCCGCCTTCTGGCGCATCTGCCGGGAACGGCCGCCGGACTCGTCTGCAATGCTCATGATCACTCCTGAGATCTGGGGGGGGAAGCGGACGCCACCAGCGAATCAGCGCCGCGCGCCCACCGCATCCGGAACGGTCACGCACCGCTATCCCCGCAGGACAGGCCACTCGTACGGCGCCGGGTGGGATGCCCATGGGAGACGGGCGTGCTCTGCTGGCCCTGGGTACGGACCGTCACGTGGCGGTGGGGAGGCAGGAAACCCGTTCCGCAGAGGAGAACCGATGGCGATTTTGATGCAGGCCGAGCTGCCCGGTGTGACGACGGCCCAGTACGACGCCCTCAACGCCAAACTACAGGCTCAGCCCGGCAACCCCTTCGAGGGATGTCTGGCGCACATCTGCGTCCCGGTGGGCGGGGGTTTGCAGATCTCCGACCTGTGGGAGTCCGAGCAGGCCATGAGGAAGTTCATGGAGGTCGTGATGCCGCTCGCGGCCGAGGCCAACCTGCCCCAGGGCCCCGAGCCGAAGATGTCTCAGGTGCACAACTACTGGGTACCGCCCGAGGCGTAGACACATCGTCCGGGTGCGACGCCGACGACTGCGGGCGCCTCGCATGACGACAGCCCCCGCGCGTAACTCGTGATCGTTTCCCGCGTTGGTCAGGCCGGGCCGGGTGCCCGGTCCATCGCCGGATCAAGACGAATGCGTGAGGTCGCTCACCGTGCACACCATCGCCAAGAAGATCGTCGCGGGAATCGGGACCGCTGCCGCGGCGCTCGGCTGTGTCATCGCCGCCGGGCCGCCGGCAGCCGCGGACGGCAAGTGGTGCAACAACTCGGTCTGCATCCAGACGTACGACATCGGCACCTATCTGGGCCGGGTCGAGGTGTCGGTGATCAACACCAACCAGCCGCACCGCATCAGCGCGCGTGTCTGGACCACCAACGGCTGGAGTGCCAACACCAAGGTGGAGGACGTCGCCGCGTTCCGGACCTACCGGGACCAGGCGTACCCCCAGCGTCACTTCCCGGCGGGCACCCGGCTCTGCGCCGAGGGCTTCCGCGGCGGCGACAGCGTGGGCCTGCCCTGCGTCACGATCACCAACTGACCGTCCTGGCCCGACGATTCAGCACACCGCACCTGGTCACAGCATGGCCAGGTGCGCCTCCACGTACGGGACCGCCACCGACTCCGCCGGGTGTGCCGAGCCGAGCATCGGGTGGACGTTGACCTCGAACACCACACCGCCGTTCTCGACGGCGAGGTCGACGCCGCCGAAGCGCAGCCCCACGGACTTCGTGGCGGCGACCGCCAGCTCGCAGAGGTCCAGGGGCAGGTCGTCCACCGGCAGGGGGGCGCAGGCCGCGCCCTGAGCCTCGTTGCAGGGCGCGTCGGGATGCGTCTGGACGTGTTCGCACGCCTGCACCGCGCGCCCGTCCAGCACCGACACACGGAACTGGTGGCGTTGCCCGGCGGCGTTGAAGTTCTCGGCGTCCCGCGAGATCAGCCAGTCCTGCTCGGAGTCGGCGTAACGGGCGAGCGCCTGGAAGAGCTGCTCGAACGTGGTGATGTGCAGAACGTCGTTACCGCAGGTCCCGACAGCGGGCCGGGCCCAGACGTCGCGGCCGAGCCTGTCGAACGCCGTGGCGGCCGCGTCCACGCTCGGCCGCGTCAGGGTGACGGTCTCCATGTGCGGAATGCCGTGGAGCGCGAACCGCGCCGTCGTGAGCTGCTTGTCGGTGGCCGCCCGCCACGCGCCGGCGTCCGTCCCGAGCGAGACCGTCCCGTACCGTTGCAGCAGCCGTTGGAACGGCTCGAAGCGGCGGCGCTCGGGCGGCTGGACCTCGTAGACGAGCACGGCCGACGGGGTGAGCAGCAGGCCCTCGGACGGCACCTCAAGGCGCACCACGGAGTCCACGACGTGCGTCCGGCCGGGGCCGCCGGTCAGGAAGTGCCGCGCGTCGACCAGCACCGGCGGCCGTCCCGTCAGAAGCTCGACCGCGGCGGCCAGAGCGGCACGACTGCCTTCCATCGAGCTGTGATCCGTCATCAGAACGATCTCGCGGTCACTCATCCCGGCTTGGTCCCCTTGCCCCCTCGCGGCCGACGCGAAGGATGAAGAACCTGCTGCGGTACTGCGGACAGAGGCGCCCCCCGAATCTACGGAGGCGTCGCGCCGGGCCAAAGTAGGCTTTCCGTCAACCTGGCAGGGCGAGCGGTCCTGTCAGCGGTCCCACAAGACAACCGTCAACCGTCCACTCCGCCCTGCCCCTTCCCCCTCACGGGCCGGAACCAGTGTGACCCTGGCGTCCAGGCCCCCCCTTCTTGGCCCGGAAGGCGACGAGGTCTTCGCGCCGCGCAGCCGCAGCCGGCGCTGCTCCCGGCTCAGCACCCGGATACCGAACCGAGTGACCCAGTTCGACGTGCCCTTCGACGCCCGACGTCAAAGATCAAGCAAGGGCTGTCCCGTAATCCCGGCGGATCAGCCCACGGCGTCAGATGCGGTGCATCGCAAGACGGAGGGGCGTCCTCATACTGGGCGTATTCGGGCGTTCCGACAACGCAGCGAGGTGCCGTAGCTGTCGTCGTACGCCCGCCCGGGATTACGGGACATCCTCTTAGACGGCTTCCTGGCTTTTAGATCAGGAAACGCCCCATGCAGACGTGCGACAGAAGTAGTTGTAGATCCCGCCCTTGTACAGGCAGACGGTCAGTCGAACACCGGTTCCGTCGGCGATGTCATCCGAGTTCCTGTAGCAGGTCGAATCATGACCTGCGTCTCGCACACTCTTGAGGACCTTGCCGCTGGAGTTGTAGAGCGTGGCTATGACTCCGTAGCCGTCCGTCTGCTCGTCGCAGACCACCAGACCGTCGCCATCCCAGAGGAATGTCGCTTTGCCTCCGGGGTTGTCGTCGATGGTATAGGTGTAAGGAATGTCCTTTCCTGCAGCCTGCGCGGGAGCTGCGGCGATCAGCAGCCCTGCGAACGCGACGGCGATAACTGCCGAGGACCTAGCATTGAGTCTCACGTTTCCCCCAGATTGGTCTCAGTGATTTCTCCGTGCACAGAGGATGCCGACAGGAGCTTTCTGAATCCGAGTTCGCCCCCCGTATCGGCGTCACCCTCAGCCGGAGTCCACACTGCCCGGGCCCGCCCGGCCCGTCGTTAGCGTTCGGTGGCCGTCTCCTTGTCAATGAGTCCACGGGCGCCGTCGCGGAACTCGCTCGGCGGCACCCCGTACGCGCCCTTGAACGAACGGGTGAAGTCCGCCGCCCTCGGAAACCCCCAGCGCGCGCCGATCACGTGGACGGGCGTGGCGCGCTGCGCCGGGTCGGCCAGGTCGCGGCCCGCGCGCTCCAGGCGCTGGCGGCGTATCGAGGCGGCGACGGTCTCGCCCTGCCCCTGATAGAGGCGGTGCAGGTGGCTGAGCGAGATGTGATGCGCGGCGGCGACGGTGGACGGGGTGAGGTGCGGGTCGCCGAGGTGCCGTCCGATGAACGACCGCACGCGCACCACGAGGGCGCGGCGGCGCGTCTCCGGGTCCAGCGTGTCCTCGGCTTCGGCGGCCCCGGCGAGCAGTGCCGACAACAGGTCGAGGACGACGGTGCCCAAGCGCGGCCCGTCGGCGGGCCGGTAGCTGCCGGAGTCGTCGGAGATCTTGAGCAGCATGGTTGCCAGCAGCCCGCCGACACCGGTCCGGCTACTCAGCGGACGGTCGGCCAGCCGCGCCATCAGCCGGTCCGTCGCTGCGGCGGGCGACGGCAGCAGGTGGCGCGGTACGAACAGGCCGGTCCCCGCGATCAGGCGCGGTCCCGGGTGGCGGCTGGTCACCGCCTCCACGACGTGGGGGTGCGACGTGTCCTGGATCGTGATGCCTCGGACGGTACGGACGGCCGTACGTCCGTACTGAACAAGCCGCTGCTCGCCGTACAGCGGCACCGCCACCTGCACCAGCTCCGGGTCGGAGGCCCGGATCAGCTTCTCCGTCCTCCGTGTCGTCATCGGCGCGTGCTCGGTCCTCCACAGCCGGACATCCCCGAGCGGCAGCACACGCAGCGTGGCCGGGAAGTCGGGCCCGTGCTCGCTGCTGATCTGGGTGGGTACGTAGCTGCGGGAGAGGTGGTCGCGCCAGTACTCGAAACGGTCTGCTGCGGGAACGTCCTCACTGCGGAACACCGACTCCTTGAGCATCTCCCCATACCCTCCCGTGAGTTGTGCTGGCCTCTCCCAGTTCACACTCGCACGCGGCCGGAGCGGCGGCATCCGCCTCCGGGCCGATGTGCGGGACGCCACGCCGCCGCTCAGCGCCGGACGCTACGGCTGCTGGCGCTCGCCGATCTGCCCACAAGCGACGACCGATACCGACGGCGGCGGCGGCGAATGCTGACTTAAGACGGTGTCCTACATGGTGAGTTGGGGTGGGCCGCTTCGGTCGCGGCCGTGCTCGTCGGGCTGGATGTCGATTCCCTCAACAGCATTGCGCTGCTTGGTTCTTGCTATTGCCACGCATCCTGCACTCCGCGCCCGCCCACCGGGGCGGTGAACCCGCCGACCGGCCGACTTTCGCTCCACCCCGTGTACGCCTCCGCGAGATACGTCGAGCCCGCCGGGGAGTCCACCACCGCCGCCAGTTCGGCGAGCTGGCGGCGTACGTCGAAGTCGGTGGCGCCGGGGGCGCGGTGGAGCATGGCCGTCATCCAGTACGAGAAGTGCTGGGCGCGCCAGACGCGGCGCAGAGCCCGGGGGCCGTACTCGTCGAGGGCGGTGCGGTCGCGCTTGGTCAGGGCGGTCTCCAGGGCCTCGGCGAGCAGCCGCACATCGGCCAGGGCCAGGTTGAGGCCCTTGGCACCGGTGGGCGGGACGGTGTGGGCCGCGTCGCCGGCCAGCAGCATGTTGCCGTAGCGCATGGGCTCGCACACGAAGCTGCGGAAGCGGAGGACCGAGCGGTCGGTGACCGGGCCCTCTTTGAGGGTGAAGCCGTCCGCGCCGCGCACCCGTGCCTGCAGTTCCGCCCAGATCCGGTCGTCCGGCCAGGCCGCCGGGTCCTCGTCCGGGTCGCACTGGAAGTACATGCGCTGGACGGATTCCGTGCGCTGGCTGATGAGGGCGAAGCCGCGCTCGGAGTGGGTGTAGACGAGCTCGGGGGAACTGGGCGGTGCCTCGACGAGGACGCCGAACCAGGCGTACGGGTACTCGCGGAAGAAGTGCGTGCGCGCCGCCTCGGGCACCGCGGACCGGCACACCCCGCGCGACCCGTCGGCGCCGACCAGGATGTCGCAGCGTAACTCCCGCGCCACTCCGTCGGCGTCGGTGAACAGGATGCCGGGGCGCTCACCGGTCAGGTCGGCCACCCGGGTGTCCGAGACGCCGAAGCGCACGTCTCCCCCGTCGCGTTCGCGGGCGTCGGCGAGGTCGGTGAACACATCGGTCTGCGGGTAGAGCCACACGCTCTCCCCCACCAGTGCCCGGAAGTCCACGCGGTGACTCTCGCCGCCGAAGCGCAGCTCGATGCCGTCGTGCGGGCGGCCGTCGCGGCGCACCCGGTCGGACACCCCCGAGTCGGTCAGCAGGCGGACGTTGTCGGCCTCCAGCATGCCCGCGCGGCTGGTGCCCTCGATCTCGGCGCGGGTGCGGTGGTCGACCACCACCGAGTCGATCCCCGCGCGAGCGAGCAGGTGCGACAGCATGAGCCCGGCCGGGCCCGCGCCGACTATGCCGACCGCGGTCCGGATGGGGGCTTGTGGCATGGCTCGTCCCTTCGAGTCGAACGGAGGCCGTGCTCCGCCACCGGTCCGTCCGGCGCGTCCCGCAAGACATTAACTCCCCTCGGCCGCTGTCCAGTTCCCCGTTCCGAACAGCCCCGGGCCACTTTGGTCCGCTCTGGTCCGTACCCCCGGCCGAAAATAATCCGGTTGCCCTGATGATCAGGACTGTCCGAATCGGAACTTGCGACTCCTCTATGCCCTCGCGAAAGTTGAATGCAGTACTCACCGATGCGAAAGGGGAGCTCAGTGGTCTCCACTGCCTCCACGGGTCGCCCTCGCGGGCGTGGCATGCACCGGCGCGAGGGCACCCCGTCCCACCACGCCGGAAGGCGACCACCGGCGCCGACCATGGCTGAAATGACACTCTCACCACCGTCACCAACGCATGGGGGATCATGTCGACAGTTCCTGACTTAGCGAACGAGGACCGCGCCGATCACTTCCTTCCGCTCCAGCGGTACATCAGTGAGCACTCCGTCTCCCTGCCCATCGAATCGCTGCTGCCCGCCGATTCCCCTCGCCTCAACGGCGAGAGCACGGAGCATGTACGGCTGATCGCGGAGCTGGACGACGAACCGCAGCCGATCATCGTGCACCAGCAATCCATGCGGGTGATCGACGGGATGCACCGTCTGCGGGCCCGGGCCGAGCGCGGCGACACCACCATCCGGGCCCGCTACTTCACCGGAAGCGACAACGAAGCGTTTCTGTTCGCCGTCCAGTCGAATACGAAACACGGTCTTCCGCTGACCCGGGAGGATCGCAGAGCCGCCGCGGAGAGGATCATCAAGGCCTTTCCGAGTATGTCCGACCGAGCGCTGTCGAAGTTCACCGGTCTCGCCCAGCAGACCGTCGCGAGAATTCGGCAGCAACTTCCCCCCACCAGGGCCGGCACGTCGCGCATCGGCGTGGACGGGCGCGCACGACCCGTAAACCCCAAGGAGAACCGAAGGATTGCCGAAGAGTACCTCCAGGAAAACCCCCACGCCTCTTTGCGGGAGATCGCACGGGCGGCGAACATCTCCCCTTCGACCGCCCAGGACGTACGACGGCGCGCGACGCTCCAGCGAAGTTCCCCGGACCCCCAGGCGCGGCAGCCGCCGGCCCTCTCCCCGGTGGACGGACCGGGCTCCGGCCCGGAGCAGCTGCGCCACCTGGAACTGCTGGCCCGCGATCCGTCCGTGCGGCACACCGACACGGGCCGCATGCTGGTGCAGTGGCTGCGGCTGACCGCGGCCGTCAGCAAGAACCACACCGTCATAGTGAACAGCGTCCCCGAACACTGCTCCGCGATCGCGGCGCGCGCCATGCGCGTATGCATGGCCCATCTCGAAGAGTTCGCGACGGAGCTCGAGCAGCGGTAGGACAAAGGCCCGGCCCTGGCCTTTCCAAGGTGTTCCAGGAGTTGGCGTTCCAGGTGTTCGACTGCACAAGTTTGTGCAGTCGAACACCGCTTGACCCCCAACTTCCTTGACTCTTAGCCTTTTGGCACATGATCATCGAAGAAATCGGCAGCACGATTCACGTTTTCTGGTCCGCCTCATGGCGTGGAACGGTCGTGATATGAAAGAACGGCTGAATCAATTCTCTTCGGCTCCGCCGCAGACGAGAATGCTCGTCTGCGCGGACGGATCGACGACCCTGCTGCTCGACGCCCTGGTCGGCGAGCGGCTGAGCGTACGGATCGACCACCAGCAACAGGTGCCCGCCGCGCATGTCCGGCACATCGGATGCCAGATCCTCGGCGCCGCCCCCGACGCCCTGGTGGTCGACCGCCAGACCAGGATCCTCACCCCCGACGACGAGGTCATCAGCGTGAACCGGGTGGTCATCGCCGGTCGTGAGAGCGACCGCCTCGTCCCCCCGCCCGACGAACTCCTGGGCCCTTACCTCAAGAAGGTGGGGCTGGCGCTGAAGCGCGAACCGATCGCCGTGTCACGGGACACCTGGCCGCTCGGCGGCACCTCGCCCGCGTGTGTGAGCAAGGAATACATCATCGACTGCGGCAGCGCGGGCCGGGTGTACGTGCACGAGCGGTTCAATCCCAGGTTCGTTCCCCTGGAACCTCGTCACACCCTGGAGCCTCTGGAAAGGGACGGTTGATACACATGACTTCCGGAAGCACACCCCCGCTCCGGAGCGATTCGGCGTGAAGCGCGCGCTGATCACCGGAATCACCGGCCAGGACGGCTCCTATCTCGCCGACCTCCTGTTGGACAAGGGCTACGAGGTCCACGGCATCGTCCGCCGCAGCTCGACCTTCAACACACGCCGGCTCGACCACATCTACCGCGATCCGCACGACGCCGGGCGGCGGCTGATCCTGCACTACGGCGATGTCAGCGACGCGAGCCGGCTGGTGACCCTGCTGGCACGCATCCGGCCGGACGAGGTCTACCACCTGGCCGCGCAGTCCCATGTACGGGTGAGCTTCGACGAGCCGGAGAACACCGGCAACATCACCGGGATCGGCACCACCCGTCTGCTCGAAGCCATCCTGATGTCGGCGCGGGACATCCGTTACTACCAGGCCTCGTCCTCGGAGATGTTCGGAGCGACCCCGCCGCCGCAGAACGAACACACCGCGTTCCACCCGCGCAGCCCGTACGGCGCGGCCAAGGTGTACAGCTACTGGATGACGCGCAACTACCGTGAGGCGTACGGACTGTTCGCGGTCAACGGCATCCTCTTCAACCACGAGTCGCCCCGGCGCGGCGAGACGTTCGTGACCCGCAAGATCGCCCGAGCGGCGGCGCGCATCAAGAACGGGCTGGAGAAACACCTCTACCTCGGCAACATCGACGCCGTCCGCGACTGGGGATACGCCCCGGAGTACGTCGAGGGCATGTGGCGCATGCTGCAGCGCGACGAACCGGACGACTACGTACTGGCCACCGGAGTCGGCTCCACCGTGCGGGAGTTCGCCGAGCACTGCTTCTCCCACGTCGGCCTCGACTGGCAGAGCCACGTGCGGCACGACGAGGCGTATCTGC
This sequence comes from Streptomyces sp. NPDC031265, assembly GCF_055570295.1. NCBI lineage: Bacteria > Bacillati > Actinomycetota > Actinomycetes > Kitasatosporales > Streptomycetaceae > Streptomyces > Streptomyces sp. NPDC031265. The sequence goes on along the minus strand of NZ_JBVIHM010000017.1, from coordinate 52,209 downwards.
GCCCCACCGAGGTCGACTCGCTGATCGGGGACGCCTCCAAGGCGCGTACGGCACTGGAGTGGAGCGCGCGCACCTCGGTGGAGCGGCTGGCCCAGATCATGGTGGACGCCGAGCTCGCCCGGCTCGGGGCCAGCGGCCGAGAACCGTCGAACGTCCTCCCCTTCGCGGATTCCCGGGCACACCACGAGCAGACTCGGAGCCGTCTGTGACCCCACCCGACCGCACCGCCTGGCGCACCGCGCTCGACCGGCGCTCCCGTACGGCAGGGATCGGCGGGCTCGCCCAGCGCCTGCGCCACCCCGTCAGGACCACCTACCCGACCACCCGCGCACTGCGCGCGCGACGACACCGCGGCGAGGGAGCGCCCTCGACCGCGAAGACCTTCTGGGGCCGCGAGATGTCGATCGCGCTCCCCGAGGAAGTGTCCATCTCCCTCCACCGGTACGGCTTCGTGGACTACGACCTCACCGCGTTCCTCCTCTCCCATCTGCGCCCCGGCTCGACCGTGCTCGACGTCGGCGCCCACATCGGCTACTACACGATGTGGGCGAGCGACCTGGTCGGCCCCGACGGCACGGTGATCGCTTTCGAGCCGACCCCCTCGACGCTCTCGGTGCTGCGGATGAACGCCGCCCGCCTGCCCAACGCCTCGGTGGTGGCCGCGGCGGCCTGGTCCAAGAAGGAAGAACTCGTCTTCTTCGACCACGGGCTCGGCTACAGCGCCTACAACTCCGCCTTCGAGGCACGGCTGCCCGACGCCGTCCGGTCGCGGATCCCCTCCGAGCCCTTCACCGTGCAGGCGATCAGCCTGGACGACTACGTACGCGCCGAGGGCATCGATGCCGACTTCATCAAGATCGACACCGAGAGCGCGGAGGCGCACGTCCTGACCGGCATGCACGACCTGCTCTCCGGACAGCGGCCCGTCATCTCGCTTGAGGTGGGCGACCTCGACGTGGCCGGCGCGCCCTCCAGCCGGGAGCTGGTGGACACGCTGACGGCGGCGGAGTACGAGCCGTGGGAGCTGCGCGGCGGAACCCCCGTGCCCCACCGGCCGCAGAAGCACTACGAGTACCAGAACCTGCTCTTCGCACCGGCGGGCCTGTGGCACTCACCCGACACGAGGAGTCCGCATCACCATGCATGACCTGATCATCCGAAACGGCTCCGTGTGCGATGGATCCGGCATTCCCGCACGCATCGCGGACGTCGCCGTGGACCACGGTGTGATCGCCAAGGTCGGGCGGGTCACCGGCCGGGGCCGCACCGAGATCGACGCCGAGGGCCACCTCGTCACCCCCGGCTTCGTCGACATCCACACCCACTTCGACGGGCAGGTCAGCTGGGACCCCCAGCTCACCCCGAGCTGCTGGCACGGGGTCACCTCGGTGGTCATGGGCAACTGCGGGGTGGGTTTCGCGCCCGCCCGGCCCGACCGCCACGACTGGCTCATCGGTCTGATGGAGGGCGTCGAGGACATCCCCGGCGCATCGCTCTCCGAGGGCATCACCTGGGAGTGGGAGACCTTCCCCGAGTACCTCGACGCCGTGGAGCGCGTACCCCGGGTGCTCGACGTGGCCGCGCAGGTCCCGCACGGCGCCCTGCGCGCGTATGTGATGGGCGAGCGGGGCGCCGACAACGAACCGCCGACCGAGGACGACCTGCGCCGGATGTGCGCGCTGGTGCGCGAGGGACTGGACGCGGGCGCCATCGGTTTCTCCACCTCGCGCACCCTCACCCATCTCGCCATCACCGGTGCCCCGGTGCCCGGCACCTTCGCCGCCGAGGACGAGCTGTTCGCGCTCGGCGGTGTGCTCGGCGAGGCCGGGACCGGGGTGTTCCAGCTGGTGCCGCTGGGGGCGGGCGGCGAGAAGGTCGACGACCCGCTCGGCGAGATCACGTGGATGCGCCGGCTGTCGGCGGCGGTCGGGCGCCCGGTCACCTTCGGGCTGTTCCAGAACGACAACGACCCCGACGGCTGGCGGGAGTTGCTGCAGATCGCCGAGGACGCGGTGGCGGACGGCGCCGACCTGCACCCGCAGGTGGCCGGGCGCCCGTTCAGCGTCATCATCAGCCTGGACTCCACCCACCCCTTCCACAAACGGCCGTCCTACAAGAGGATCGCCCATCTGCCCGCGCACGAGCGCCGGGTGGCGATGCGCGATCCCGCGCTGCGCGAGCGGATCCTCGCCGAGCAGCCGGAGAACGCCGACCCCCGCTCCGCGCTGTTCCCGCAGGGCTACGAGCGGCACTTCCCGATGGACGCGACCGCACCGGACTACGAGCCCGCGGCCGACCGGTCCTTCCACGCCCTCGCCCAGCGCACCGGGCAGGACCCGGAGGCGCTGATCTACGACTTCCTCACCTCCGAGGAGACCAGCGGCATGATCTTCCGGCCGCTGCTCGGGTACACGGAGTACACACTCGACCCGATCCGCGAGATGCTGCTGCACCCCCAGGCGGTCCTCGGCCTCAGCGACGCCGGCGCGCACTGCAGGCTCATCTGCGACGCCAGCACACCGACGTCGATGCTGACCCACTGGGCCCGCGACCGCAGCCGGGGAGCGCGGCTCCCGCTTGAGTACGTCGTCAGGAAGCAGACCTGGGAGCCCGCGCGGCTGTACGGGCTGCGCGACCGGGGGCTGCTGCGCCCCGGCTACCGGGCCGACATCAACGTCATCGACCTCGACCGGCTCAGCCTGCGCTCCCCCGAGTTCGTCCACGACCTCCCCGCGGGCGGCGGACGGCTGATCCAGAAGGCGGACGGCTACGCGGCGACGGTCGTCGCGGGCGAGATCATCTTCCGCGACGGCGAGGCGACCGGCGCACTGCCCGGCAAGCTCGTCCGCGGCACCCGGTCGGCCCGGGCCGCGCGGTGACCGCGCACCCCCGTCCCGTACCAACAGGGCGGGCGGACAAGGCGAACGAAGGACGTCAAGCTACAGAGGGGACCACGCCGTGACCGACGTTTCCGAAGCGCTCCGGCTCGACAATTCCATGAAGTTGCTCGCCCGCGGCCGCCTCGTCGACGCGACGCTGTCCGAGAAGGACTACGTGATCGAGCGCGACCGGCTGGTCGACGGCGCCTACCCCGTCTACGGCGAGCGGGCCAGGGGCGCCCGCATCTGGGACGCCGACGGCAACGAGTACCTCGACTACATCCTGGCGTACGGCACGATCATCCTCGGGCACGCGGACCCGGCGGTGACCGAGGCCGCTCTCCGGGAGATCGAGGAGGGCTTCTCGATCACGCTCCGCAAGCGGACGCAGATCGAGCTCGCCGAGCGGCTGGTGCAGATCATCCCGGGCGCCGAGCGGGTGTTCCTGCTCAAGACCGGGTCGGACGCCACCAGCGCGGCGGTCCGCCTCGCCCGCGCGTACACCGACCGCGACCGTGTCGTGCGCTGGGGCTACAACGGGTGGCACGACTGGGCCGCGCAGCGCCCCGGCGGGATCCCCGACACGGTGCGCACCCAGGTCGACACCTTCCGGTACAACGACCTCGACAGCCTGCGCGAGGTCTTCCGCGCCCACCCCGGCCAGGTGGCCTGCCTGCTGCTGATGCCGTTCGAACTCGACAGCCCCGAGCCCGGTTTCCTCCAGGGCGCGGTCGATCTGGCACACGAGCACGGGGCGCTGGTGGTCTTCGACGAGATGCGCTCCGGCTTCCGGGTGGCCCTCGGCGGCGCGCAGGAGCTGTTCGGCGTACAGGCGGACCTGGCCACCTTCAGCAAGGCGATGGCGAACGGCTGGGCGGTGTCGGCGCTGACCGGCCGGGCCGAGGTGATGGCGATGGTCGGCCGGACCCACATCTCGTCCACGTTCTACTCCAACACCGTGGCGATGGCGGCGGCGGTGGCGACGATGGACCAACTCGCCGACGGGACCGTCCTGGAGAGGGTGCGGCGGCTCGGCGTCCGCCTCCAGAGCGGCCTCGACGAGCTCATACGCCGCCACGGCGTCCCGGCCCAGGTGCGCGGTGTGCCGCAGATGCCGTTCCTCACCTTCTCCCACCCCGACCCGGCCCGCGCGCGCCTCATGCAGGACACGTTCTTCACCCACACCACCCGTCGCGGTGTGCTGCTGCACCCGACCCACCACTGGTTCATCTGCGCCGCCACCACCGACGCCGACCTCGACCACACCCTGGCGGCCTGCGACGAGGCGTTCCGCGCCGCGGCGAAGGTGGCGTGAGCGTGGTGGACACCCAGCAGGCGATGCGGGCCCGCGTACGGGCCAAACTCGCGCACCAGTTGCAGGAGGAGGAGCCGAGCCTGCCCTGGCTGAGCGACACCGAGCCGCTGGCGCCCGCCGGAGTCGACTCGGTGCAACTCATCTCGGTGGTCGGCCAGTTGGAACAGGAGCTGGGCGTGGCGCTGCCGGACGACGCCGTCCTCGAATCGGCGAGCATCAGCTCGCTCGCCACCGCACTGACCCGGGGAGAGCGCCGATGAGCGGCACACGCGCCATGGTCGCCGTCACCGGTCTCGGGGTGTGCGGCCCGGGCGGGGTCGGCGTACCCGCACTGTGGGAGGCACTGTCCACCGGCAGGGCCCACCACCCGTCCCTCACGGATTTCGACGCCACCGGGGCCACCCTCGGCGCGGCGGGGCAAGTCCCGGGACACACCGGCGGGGACGGCGTCTGGCGGGCCCTCGACCTCGCCGAGACCGCCGTACGGGAAGCCCTCGACGGCGTCGACCGCGAGCGCGTCGCCCTCGTCCTGGGCACCACCGACCCCGGGGTGGTCCCGCCCCGGCCCGGGCACTTCACCGGCGACCTGGCCGGGGCCTGCGCGGAGCGGACCGGACTCGGCGGCGAAGCCCTGACCATCGCCAACGCCTCCGCATCGGGCGCCGCGGCCATCGCGGTCGCCCGCGACCTGGTGGCCCTCGGCGAGGCGCCCGTGGCCGTGGTCGGCGGCGCCGACGCCGTGACCGACATGGCCTTCCTGGGCCTCAACTCGCTGCGCACGCTCGGTCCCAAGGGCTGCCGGCCCTTCAGCACCGAGCGGCGCGGCATCGGCGTGTCCGAGGGCGCCGCGGTGCTCCGGCTCGAACCGCTCGACGACGCCGGGCCGGACGCCACCGCACCACTGGCCGTCCTGGCCGGCTGCGGGCTGACCAACGCCACCGGCCACCTCGCCGCCCCCGGGGCCGACGGCATCGAGCTGGCCGTACGGCTCGCCCTGGCCGACGCGGGCCTCGCCCCCGAGGACATCGACTTCGTCAACACCCACGGGCCGGGCACCCGGCGCGGCGACACCGCCGAGATCGAGGCGCTGCGCGCGGTGTTCGGCCCCCGGCTGTCCTCGATCCCGGTCAACAGCGTCAAGGGCGTCCTGTGGCACCTCCAGGGCGGCGCGGGCGCGGTCGAGGCCATGGCCTGCGTGCTGTCGCTGGCGCACGGCGCGGTCACCCCGACGTGGGGCGCCGAGCCGGTCGACCCGATCTGCGCCGATCTGGACCTGGTCCTGGAGGACGGCCCACGGCAGCTGCCGGACCTGCGGACCGCGCTCAGCGTGTCCTGCGGTCTGGGCGGGATGAACACCGCACTCATCTTCCGGAGGCCCTGATGGACGACTCGGTCGTGATCACCGCCGTGGCCTCGGGCGAGGTCGACACGGCGGAGCTGTGGGACGCGCACACGGCGGGCGCGGACGGCTGGCGGGACGTCAACAAGTGGACGCGGGAACTTCCCGAGCGCATCGCCGAGTTGGCCGGCCATGCCCTCGCCGGGGCGGGCGCTACGGACCCGGGCGACACCGCCTGCGTCATCGGCTCGGTGTACGGGGCGGGGCATGTGGCCGAGACCATGCGCGCCCGGCTCGACGCGGGCGCCCGCTCCTCGCTGGCACCCGAGTCGTTCCTGTACTTCAACGCGCACGGCGTGACGTCGCTGGTCTGCCTGCGCCACCGGCTGCGCGGCTACTGCGCCACCGTGCTCGGCCCGGGCGCCGGGCTCCAGGCCCTCGCCCTCGGGCAGCGCAGGCTCCGGCTCGCGGGCGACGGCCCGGTGCTGTGCGGCGCGTACGAGATGCTCAGCCCGGCCGCCGCACGCGCCCGGGGCAGCGACCCGGTGACCGGCTGGGCCGCCTTCCTGGTCCTGGAGACGGCCGCGCGGGCCCATGAGCGGGGCGTCCGCGTACTGGCCCGGCTCGGCCCCGTCCAGACGTGTCCGCCCCCGTCGGAGCGGTCGGCCGACATCCGCGCGACCGCTCCCCTGGCCGAGCTGGCCACGGTGCTCACCGACGACGGCGCACCCGCCACGACGACCGTCGCGGCGGCAGGGCGGCGGCACGGCTACCGCTGCACCGCCTACAAGGAGGGATGACCGTGGACGACACACTGGTGGACGTCCTCGCGGGGCACCGCCGCGCCGGGCGCGGCGACCGCCCCGCCCTGGTGGACCAGCGGCGCTCGGTGACGTACGCGGAGCTGGAGCGCGACGTCACGGCCCGTGTGCGTGAGTTGAGATCAGCGGGTGTCGGCCCGGGCACCCGGACCGGCGTCGTCCTGACGTCGTCGCTGGAATCGGTGGTCGACTTCGCCGCCGCGACCTCCCTGCACGCCGCCGTGCTCGTACTCCAGGAGCGGGCGGGCGAGGCGGAGCGCTCGGCCGCGCTGGCCGACTTCGGCGCCGAACTGAGCATCGACGCCGTAGGGGTGACCCGGCTGCGGCCGCCCCGGCCCGGCCGGGGCGACCCGGCCTTCGCGGTGACGAGCTCGGGCACCAGCGGCCGCCCCAAGGTGATCTCCCGCGAGTGGTCCGGCACCCTGCACAACTCGGCCACCTTCGCGCGGGGTGTCGGCATCGACGCCGACGACGTCGTGCTCACCACCAGCCCGCTGGGCCACAGTTACGCCATCGAGGCGGGCACTCTGGCCGTCCTGTCGGCCGGGGCCTGCCAGGTCATACCGTCCGGGCCGCTCACCCCGGCGAGGGCAGCGGCCCTCGCCGAGCGCCACCGGCCCACCGTCCTGCAGAGCGTTCCGCTGATCCTGGACTGGTGGGGCCGGGGCGGCGTGCCGCACACCGGGTCCTGGAAGCGGTGCGTCAGCGCGGGCGAGGCCCTCCCGGCCCAGGCGGTCACCGCCTGGCACGACGCGGGCGTCACCGTGTACGACCACTACGGCAACTCCGAACTCGGCCAGCTCACCCTCCACCCGGCCGGAGGCGGCGGCAGCGTCGGACACCCGCTGCCCGGCGTCAAACTCAAGGCGGGCGGGGCCGAGCCCGGGCCTGTGGTGGCGTGCTTCCCCGGCCTGTCCCCCGTACGGATGGAGGAGGGGCACCCGGTGCCGCTCGCCGACAACGAGGGCTGGGTCGCCACCGGCGACCTCGGGGTGCTCGACGACGGCGGGCTCCGGCTCACCGGCCGCAGCGACCTCGTCATCAACATCGGCGGGAACAAGGTCTCCCCCCTCGAAGTGGAGACCGTTCTGCGCGCCCTGCCCGGGGTCAACGACTGCGCCGTGGTGGGGCGGCCGGGGCCCTCGGGCGAGAACCAGGTATGGGCCTTCGTCGAGGCCGGCGCCGAGGAGTTCGACGCCGCGATGCTGCGCCGCCGGGCGGGCGAACTCCTCATGACGGTCAAGGTCCCCTCGGTGATCCGCCGGGTCGACCAGCTGCCCCGGACGGGCAGCGGGAAGATCCGCCGGGGTCTGCTGATCGAGGAAGGCGCCTGACACACCGTCAACCAGGCCCACTTCGCGCCCGACCCATCGACACACAACGGCAACAGGAAGAGAAGGACATGACCAACGGTGCCGACGCACAGCCGATCGACCGCGAGCACGTCATGGAGCTCATCACGACCGTGCTCGCGGAACGCCCTCATCTACCCGACCAGCTCAGCGAAACCACCACGCTCGACGAGATCGGAATGGACTCGCTCGACCTGATCGTGGTCCTCTCCCGCTTCGAGGAGAAGTGGGGTGTGCCCTACGGCGGCGAGGAGACCGACGGCACGGCCTTCGACAACCTCGGGCACCTGGCCGACACCCTGGTCGCCCGCGCGCGGAACGCCGGGCGAGAGCTGCGGTGACCGCCACGATGACCCCGCGGTTCGACCAGTTGGGCGCGCTGGGGTGGCAGGACCGCGCGCTGGACGGGCTCAACTGCGTACTGCGCTGCGTCGAATCCGTGCTGCACTTCCGGGGTCTCGGCCCGCTGGCTGTCGCCCGCGCGCTCAACGGCCCCCTCGACCCGGTCGGCCGCGATCTGGCGAAGGACTTCGACGGCTGCCGGGTGGACTACCGCACCGAGTTCGACGACGGCAGCCGCAACGTGCCGTTCGTCCTGGAGCGCCTCGGCGCGGGCGAGCCGGTGATGGTGCTGCCGGACCGCTTCCATCTTCCCGGTGACGTGTACGAGGGTCGCTTCCACTTCCACGACCACGCGGTGCTCGCGGTGGACTGGTCGTCGCGGGACAGCGTCATGACCGTCCTGGACACCGACGCCGACCCGGCCGACGGCTTCCGCCGGCGCTGGACGCTGACACCCGCGCTGAGAGCCCTGTTCACCTGGGTGGGCACGGTCACGGTCACCGACGCGCCGGACCACCGGGGCCCGCAGGAGTACTTCGCCGAGCGGCTGCAACGCGACACCGCGCTGCTCTCGGTGGGCGCGGACGCCCTCGGCGCCCTCCTCGACGAACTCACCGAGAGCGGCCTGGGCGCGGTGACGGCCAGAGCCCTGCACGTCCTGGTCCTCGGCGACATCCAGCCCCAGCTGTTCATCTACGCCAACGCGCTCGCCGTGGCACCCGCCCCCGGCGAACCGCTCGCCTTGCCCCCGGAGTTGGCAGCCGTACGTAAAGCCGCACTCGACGCCCGGGTCCACGCCAAGCGCCTCGGCATCGCGCTCATCGCGGCGCACGAGAAGCCGGACCCGCTCGCGGTGTATCCGCGCGTCCTGGAGCTGAGCCGTCCGCTGCGCACCGCGCTCGACCGGCTGCGCGAGGCCCTGGTCGCCGCGGGCGGCCAGGAAGGACCGGCCGACCCCGGCGCGTCCGCGCGGCTGCGCGCCCGGTTCGCGCAGATGGAGAACACCTGCTTCCCCGTCCGCGAGGAAGCGGCGCCGTGAGCGCGCAGGTGGCCCTGGTGACCGGAGGGTCCGGCCCCCTGGGCCGGGCGATCGCCCACTCCCTGGCCCTGGCGGGCTACGCCGTGGGGGTGCACGCGCACCGCAACGAGGAGGCCGCGGCGGCCGTGGTCGACGACCTGCGCGCGGCGGGCGCGGAGGCACTCGCCCTGACCGCCGACCTGTCCCGCCCGCACAGCGGCGAGCACGTGGTCGGGCGGGTCGTGGAGGAGTTCGGCCGGCTCGACGCGCTGGTGGTCAACGCCGGGGTCCACCGCGACCGGCTGCTCCTGAACGTGGCCGAGGACGAGTGGGAGGACCAGATCGCGGTCAATCTGAGCGGCGCGTTCCGCTGCCTCCAGGCCGGGGTGAAGGCCATGACGCGGCACGGGGGCGGGCGGATCGTCCTCGTCTCCTCGGTGGCGGGACTGCGCGGTCAGCCCGGCCAGGCGGCGTACGCGGCGAGCAAGTCCGGCCTGCACGGGCTGGCCTGGACGACCGCGAAGGAGTACGGCCGGTACGGGATCACCTGCAACTGCGTGGCTCCCGGACTGATCGCCGGCACACCCGCCCACCACGGCCTGTCCGCCAAGGCCCGGGACGGCGTCCTTGAGCGCACACCGCTCGGCCGGGCGGGCCGCGTCGACGAGATCGCCTCGGTGGTGGGCTTCCTGTGCTCTCCCCCGGCGTCCTACGTGTCCGGGCAAGTGATCGCGGTGGACGGCGGGTTGACGGTATGAGGACGACCGACGAGCAGGAGGACATGTGACCGAGCGAGTGTTGTTCTTCCCCTGGGGCTGGGGAGGAGGCGCGGCCTACACCGGCCGCTGTCTCGCCCTGGCCTCGGCTCTGACCGGGGCGGGCGACGAGGTGGCGTTCGCGGACTGCGGCATCAACGCCATGGTGCGCGAGGCGGGGTTCCCGGTCCTGGAATCCGAGCCCGAGGCGCCTCGGCCGCCCGACCGGCACCCCATGCCGCCGTACCTGCCCTTCGCGGACGTGGAGCGCGTGTTCGCGGTCGCCGCGACCTACCACCGCGTCGAGCGCGTCCAGCGCCGGATCGCCGCCGACGCCCGGCTGATCGAGGCGTTCCGGCCGACGCTCGTCGTCATCGACATGTGCCCGACCGCGGCCCTCGCCGCACGGGCCGCGGGCATTCCCGTGGTCTCCCTCGCCGACGCGGACTTCATCACCCCGCGGGCGAACGGGTGGATGCCGTGGTCCACGGTGGCGCCGCGCGATCTGCTGCCGCACCCGTCGAGCCTGCCGGTGTGGGACCGGGTCTCGCGCGAGCTGGGCCTGGGCCCGGTGGCCCGCGCCGAGCACCTGCTGTGGGGCGAGGTCACCCTGGTGTCCAGCCTGTCCGCCCTGGAACCGGTCGACGGGTCTCCGCACCGGGGCGCGCTGCACTTCGTCGGGCCGATGTACTGGAACCCTGCGGTGGCCTCCGACGGCCCCGCTCCCCCGCGCACCGACCGGCCGAAGGTGTACGTCACCATCGGCAGCGGCGGCACGGTGGGCCGCCAGGCGCTGCAGAACGTACTGGACGCCTGCGCGGACCAGCCGTGGAGCGTGTTCGTGTCCAGCGGATTCGCCTTCGAGGGCGGCCTCGCGGTGCCCGACAACGTCGTGGTGGCGGGCTTCACCGGCCTGGACACACCGCTGGAGTGGGCGGACGTGGTGGTCGACCACGGCGGCTCGGCCACCGTGCTCGCCACCCTGCTGCACGGCAAACCGCAGGTCGTGATGCCGTTCATGTCCGAACAGGAGATGAACGGGCGGCAGTTGGTGGAGGACACCGGATCCGGCGTACTGCTGCGGACCAGTGAGACCACCCCGTACGGCCGCCTCACCTTCAGCGACCGCTACTCCGGCCCGTCCGACCAGCCGTGTGTCGGCGCCGACGACGTCCGCAAGGGCATCGCCGAGGTGCTCGGCGACCCCGCGTTCACCCGACGCGCCGCACACTGGGGTGCCCGTCTGCGCGAGTGCCGTGAGGCGACGGACCTGGTCGCGCTGGCTCACTCCGCCCTCTCGCCGATGACGGAGGCGGGCCGATGAGCGCCGGGATGGTCGTGGGCATCGTGGGCTGCGGTCAGATCGGCGCGATGTACGCCGAACACCTCGACGCGCTGGGCTCGTACCGGGTGGTCTGCGTGGACGCGGACCCCGCCCGCGCCGAGAAACTGGCGCAAGACGCGCCTTCGCGGACCGTCGCGGACTCGGTCGGGGAGTTGGTGTCCGGCGGCTGTGACGCGGCGCTGGTGACGTCCGCCACCACCAGCCACCCGGAGCTGGTGGGCGCGCTGATCAACGCCGGTATACCGACCCTGTGCGAGAAACCCCTGACCATCGACCTCACCCGCACGGAGGCACTGGGCACACGGGCCGAGCAGCGCGGTGTGCCGTTGTGGGTGGGCTTCCAGCGCCACTTCGACCCGGGCTTCGCCGATCTACGGGCCCGTACGGCGGGCGGGGAGCTGGGGCGTGTGCAGTTGCTCCGGCTCGTCTCGCACGATGTGTCCATGCCGCCCGTCGCGCGGTTGCGCGAGAGCGGTTCGATCTTCACCGACCTCATGCTCCACGACTTCGACATGGTGCGATGGCTCACCGGGCGCCGGATCGTCCAGGTCGTCGCGGACGGCTCGGCGCTGTCCGGCCCGGGCCTCGCGGACATCGGTGACTTCGACACGGTCACGGCGACGGTCCGCCTCGACGACGGCACGCTGGCCGCGCTCTCGGCCGGCCGGTGGCAGCCGGTGGGCTATGACGTACGAGCCGAAGTCCTGGGCGAGAAGGGCAACTTGCAGGCCGGGCTGACCCGCGCGGAGACACCCGGCACGGGCAGCGTGGAGACCTCGCGGTTCCGGGGGTACTGGGACCGGTTCTCCACCGCCTACCGCGAACAGGTACGGGCGTTCCTGACCATGGCCGCGGGCGGCCCCTCCACCCCGGCGGCGGGCGGCTGGCGCGACTCGTACGAGGCGCTGCGCTGCGCGCTGGCGGCGGAACGGTCGGCCAGAACGGGTTCGGTACCGGTGACGCTCTGAACACGGCCGCGGCCGGTGAGCCCGGCCAAGTCAACAACCCCCATTGCCGCCTTGAACCTTGATACGGCGACTCTGCGAAGGGAAAACCATGAGCAAGATCCGCGTGGCCATCGCCGGCATCGGCAACTGCGCCGCCTCGCTCGTCCAGGGAGTGCACTACTACGCCGACGCGGACCCCGCACTCCGCGTCCCCGGCCTCATGCACGTCGAGTTCGGCGGGTACCACGTACGCGACCTGGAGTTCGTCGCGGCGTTCGACGTGGACGCCAAGAAGGTCGGCCAGGACCTCTCCTCCGCCATCTCCCAGTCCGAGAACAACACCATCCACATCTGCGACGTCCCGCCCACCGGCGTCACGGTGCAGCGGGGGCCCACCCTGGACGGGCTCGGCCACTACTACCGCGAGACCATCACGGAGTCGGCCGAGGACCCCGCCGACGTCGTCGCCTTACTCCGCGCCACCGAGGCCGACGTCCTCATCTCCTATCTGCCCGTCGGCAGCGAGGAGGCCGACCGGTTCTACGCCCAGTGCGCGCTCGACGCGGGTGTGGCCTTCATCAACGCGCTCCCCGTGTTCATCGCCTCCGATCCGCGGTGGGCGGCGAAGTTTACCGAGGCGGGGGTGCCGATCATCGGTGACGACATCAAGTCGCAGGTCGGCGCCACCATCACGCACCGGGTGCTGGCCCGCCTCTTCGAAGACCGCGGCGTCCACCTCGAACGCACCATGCAGCTCAACGTCGGTGGCAACATGGACTTCCTCAACATGCTCGAACGCAAGCGACTGGTCTCGAAGAAGACGTCGAAGACCCAGGCGGTGACCTCCCAGCTCGACCACACGCTGGGCAAGGACGACGTCCACATCGGGCCGTCGGACCACGTGCCGTGGCTCGACGACCGCAAGTGGGCGTATGTACGCCTGGAGGGACGCGCCTTCGGTGACGTACCGCTGTCCCTGGAGTACAAGCTCGAAGTCTGGGACTCGCCGAACTCGGCAGGCGTCATCATCGACGCCGTACGCGCGGCGAAGATCGCGCTGGACCGGGGCATCGGCGGGCCGCTGCTCGCGCCGTCGTCGTACTTCATGAAGTCACCGCCCCGGCAGTACCGCGACTCGGAGGCCTTCGACGCCGTCGAGGCGTTCATCGCCGCATCCCCTGACGAACGAGCACATCCGTGACCCACCGAGGGCTCCCGGAGCGGGACCCTACGCGGACCGAGGAAGAAGAGGGCACCAGTCATGTCCGGTCCCGCCACCCTGGCGACCGAGTCCGTGCGCGAGCGGGACTTCCGTCTGCTGTGGATCGGCAGCGGCATCAGCCAGCTGTGCGGGATGTCGACAGTGGTCGCCTTCCCGCTGCTCGCCGCCCAGACCCTCGGGGCGACGGTCGGCGAGGTCGGTCTGATCACGGCGGCCGGATATCTGCCCTGGCTGATCCTCACGCTGCCCGCCGGGGTGTACAGCGGGCGGCTGCCCCCCAGAACCATGATGCTCCTGGCCGACCTCGGCCGCGCGCTGATCGTCACCATGGTGCCGGTCCTCGCCGCGACCGGGCACCTGGCCCTGTGGCACCTGTACATGTCCAACGTGCTGGTCAGTTGCGCGACGGTGTTCTACGAGATCGTGTACCTGTCCATGCCCCCGCGGATGCTGCCGAAGGACAAACTCGTCTACGGCAACATCCGCCTCCAGATCGCCCGCGCCGTCTCGCTCGCCTTCGGGCCGACACTGGCGGGCTTCACGGTGCAGTTGCTCGGCCCCGAGCACGCTCCTCTGCTCAACTCGGCGGGCTTCGCCGCGTCCGTGACGTGCAACCTCCTCATGCGCTCCCGCATCGAGGCCACCTCTTCGACATCCGGCGCGAAGGGCATGTGGGCCGAACTGTCGGAGGCCGTACGGTTCGTCACACGGCGGCCGGTCATCCTGGCCTCGATCGCGGGCTCGGCCGTCGGGAACTGCTGTTTCGCCGCCTACGAGGCCCTCGTCGTCATCTTCCTGGCCGACGACGTCGGGGTGGCCCCGGGCACCCTGGGCATGCTGCTCGGGTCGGTGGGCATCGGCGGTCTGATCGGGGCGTTCGGCGCGGGCCGCGTCAGCCGCCGCCTCGGCACCGCGCGCGCCGTGTGGATCCCCGCCGCCGTCCTCGCACCGGCGGGACTGCTCCTGCCGATGACCCGGCCGGGCTCGGGGCTGCTCCTCTTCTTCAGCGGCGCGCTGCTCTTCCACGCCGGCTTCTCCGTGTTCACGGTCGGCCAGGCCACCCTCGTACAACTACTGACCCCGCCCGATCTGCTGCAACGGACCGTCGCCTGCGTCCGGTTCATCAGCCGGGGCATGCTCTTCTTCGGCGGCCTCGTCGGCGGCGGCCTGGGCACCCTGTTCGGCCCACGGGCCGGGCTGGCCATCGTGATGTTCCTCTGGCTCAGTGCCCCGCTCATCACCGCGTCCTCTCGCTTACGGTACTGGCGGGACATTCCTACTGTGGAGTGACCACATGTCTGAGACGATCGACATCGTCATCACAACCATCGGTTCCGGGTCGTTCCTGGAGCACTACGCCGACACCCTCGCCGAATCCGGCGCCCGGCTCGTCGTCATCCCCGACAGGAAAACCCCCAAGGCGTTCTACGAAGCCTGCGAGAAGGCCCGCGGCCGAGGCGCCGGCATCGTCTCCCCCGATGTGGAGGAGCAGGACCGCCTCCTTGCCAAACTCGGTGTGCCCGACCTGATCCCGTACGACTCCGACAACCGCCGCAACATCGGCTATCTGCTGTCCTATCTCAACGGCAGCGCGATGGCGGTCTCCATGGACGACGACAACCTGCCGATCGACAGCCCCTTCTTCGACGAACACCGGGTGGTGCTGCAAGGCCCGGTGCCGCACCGCGTGGTGTCGGCCGGCAACGGTTGGTTCAACGCGTGCGACCTGCTCGAAGTGAGCCCCTGCCGGGTCTTCCCGCGCGGATTCCCGTACGGCCCCCGGGAGACTCCCACCGAGGTCACCAGCACCGAAGAGGTGGCCGATGTGCGCGTCAACGCCGGTCTGTGGCTGGACGACCCCGATGTGGACGCGGTGACCCGGCTCGCGGTCCGGCCCAGGGTGACCGCCTACAACGGCAAACCCGCCGTACTGGCCAGGGACACCTGGTGCCCGGTCAACTCGCAGAACACCGCCGTGCACCACGACGCCCTGCCCGCCTACTACTTCCTGCGGATGGGCCAGCCCATCGGCGGAGCCGCGGTCGAGCGCTTCGGTGACATCTTCAGCGGCTACTTCGTCGCCGCGTGCGCCAAACACCTCGGCCATGCGGTCCGGTTCGGCGGCCCCCTGGTCAACCACGAGCGCAACGAACACGACCTGCTCAACGACCTCACCATCGAGCTGCCCGCGATCCGCTTCATGGACGAACTCCTCGGCTGGCTGCGGGAGTTCCAGCTCCAGGGCAGCGACTACCGCGAGACGTACGAGTCCCTCAGCCACGGCCTGGAGGACTTCGCCGAACAGGCGCGGGGCGGGGCCTGGTCGCAGGAGGCGCGGGCCTTCCTGCACCGCAGCGCCTACCTCATGCGCACCTGGCTGAGCGCGGTGCGCCGCATCGATGGCCATGGCAACGGCGGCTGAGAAACAGGAGTCCGGCGCGGGGATCCTCCTGGACCGCCCGCGCCGGACTCCTTCAGCTGCTCAGCCCTTCGCCAGAATGGCGTCGACCGTCTCCATCAGGGTCAGGTCGGAGCTGTCGAACCACGTTCCCTCACCGTCGAGTTCACTGCGCAGCGCGTCGTCCAGGAACGACCAGTCGTCCGCCAGGACCTTGTCCCGCTCGGCCACCCGCCGGGAGACGACGTCCGCCGCCGGGGCCAGCACGATCAGCCGCAGCGGCAGGTCCTTCAACTGCTCCAGATAGAACTCCAGATGGGCGCGCCGGACCACCACGTCGTCGATGACCGGAACGACACCCGCGGCGTGGAAACTGCGCGCCAGCACCGACGCGTTGCGGGCCCGCAGCAGCAGTTGGCGATCCGCCTCCAGGTCCTCCTCCGGCGAGGGCAGATGCCCGCCCGCGACGATGAGGTCCTGGAGGTGGTCGCCCTCGATGTGCGCGCCGAGGGGGAAACGACGGGCCAGGGCCGCCGACACCGAACTCTTCCCGGATCCTGGAATGCCGATGACGAGAAATACGTCGGAGGCGGGTTCGGTGTCAACGATCTGGCCCTGGAAGGAGGTTTCCGGCATGCTTCCTCTACTCCTTTATCGCGTTATCGGCCAACGGCCCGTTCACGGTCCGATATTGCCAGCGCAGCGATCGTAGCAAGTACCGACGACCTGTCCGATCCCCTATTCCGGAACCAGGGAGTTCCCATGCCCCTCACCAATGCGGTGCCGCCGCCCCCGCCATGGCTGCTGATGTTTTCCGCCGCCGACCGGGCCGCGCTGGCGGATACGGCTCGAACGGCCGCCGAATTACTGGCCGATGGCGCCCGGCCCGAGGCGGTGCTGCCCGCGCGCCTCCTTTCGAGCGAACACGACACCGAGCGCCTGGCGGTCGCGGCCGCCGATCCGGCGGGCCTGGTCGAGGGGTTGTCCTTCTTCGCCGACGGACTGGCCAGCCCGCGCTGGACGTCGGGGCGGCCCGACGGCGCCGCTTCCCGGGTCGTCTGGTGCTTCGGCGGCCACGGCAGTCAGTGGCCGGGCATGGGGCGCGCCCTGCTGAGCTGGGCGCCCGAGGCGGCGAGGGTACTGACCGAACTCGACGCGCTGCTGCCCGACGGAGTGATCGAACCGCTGATGAACGCGGCCGACGGGGAGCTCGGCCCGCCGGACACGACACAGCCGCTGATCTTCGCCGTCCAGGTCGCCACCGCCCACTGGCTGTGGTCACTGGGCCTGCGGCCGGAGGCGGTCGTCGGGCACAGCCTCGGCGAGGTCGCCGCCGCCCATGTCGCGGGCGCCCTCACCCTCGAAGACGCGGCGCGGGTCGTCACCGTACGCTCCGGCCTGCTCGCGAAGGCGGCGGGCGGCGGGGCGATGGCGACGGTCAACCTCGACCGGCACACCGTCGCGCACCGGTGCGAGCAGATCCCGGGGACGGTGGTCGTCGCCGCCCACAGCGCCCCGAGGCAGACAGTGGTAACCGGCGAGAGCGAGGCGACGCGAGCGCTCGTGAACGCGCTGGAGGCCGAAGGGGTGCGGTGCCGGCTGATCCGTATCAACGCGGCCTCGCACAGCCCGTTCGTCGACAGCGTGCTGCCCCAACTGCGCGCCGAGCTGGCCGATCTCGCGCCCGCGACGCCCCGCATCCCGTGGATCTCGACGGTCGACGCGGACCCGGACCCGGTCGGGCTCGCCACCGCGGACTACTGGGCGCGCAACCTGCGCCGCCCGGTCCGCTTCACCCAGGCGGTGTCGGCGCTGGCCCGCCGGGGCATCCGGGCTTACGTGGAGATCGGGCCGCACCCGGTCCTGATCCCGCCGATCCGCGAGACGCTGCGCGCAGAGGGGGTCGACGATCCGCTGGTGATCGCCTCCGGCCACCGGGCGACCCCCGAGCCGGTCTCGCTGCTGCGCCTGCTGGGGGCGCTGCGCTGCCGGGGCCTTGAGATCCCGGCGCTCTACGACCACGCACTCGCCGGCGCCACCCCGGCCACCGACCGCACCCCGCCCAACGACCGAACCGGCCGAGCCCGAGCCCGAGCCGACCGAGGATGAGTAGGCCCATGCCCGCAGTTTCCCGCGCCCTTGACCCGTCCGCGACCGTGCTCGTGGCGGGCTCGTCCGGGCTCGTGGGCTCCGCCGTCGTGCGCCGCCTCCGAGCCGAGGGGTTCACCTCCGTCGTCGGGATCCGCTCCTCCGACGTGGACCTCACCGACGCCCGGGCGACGCTCGACCACGTCACCTCGCTCCGGCCCGCCGTGGTGATCGACGCGGCCGCGCGGGTCGGCGGCATCGCCGCCAACGACGCCGAGCCCGTGGAGTTCCTCAACGACAACCTCCGGATCCAGACCAACCTGTTCGCGGCGGCACACGCGGCGGACGTGGACCGGCTGCTGTTCCTCGGCTCCTCCTGCATCTACCCGAAGCACAGCCCCCAGCCGATCCCCGAGTCCGCACTGCTCACCGGCCCGTTGGAGGAGACCAACGACGCCTACGCGATAGCGAAGATCGCGGGGGTGATCGCGGTGAAGTCGTACCGCAGGCAGTACGGCCGCCGGTGGATCTCCGCCATGCCGACCAATGTGTACGGCCCCGGCGACAACTTCCACCCGACCCGGTCGCACGTCCTGCCCGCGCTGATCCGGCGCTTCCACGAAGCGGTCCACTCCGACGCCGAGGAGGTCGTCGTCTGGGGCAGCGGTACGCCACGGCGGGAGTTCATCCACGTCGACGACCTGGCGGCGGCCTGTCTGCACCTGCTGGCGCACTACGACGACCCGTCGCCGGTCAACATCGGTGTCGGCGAGGACCTGACGATCGCGGACCTCGTCGGCCTCGTGTCCGGGGCGACCGGCTTCACCGGCCGGATCACCTGGGACGCGAGCAGGCCCGACGGCACACCCCGCAAGCTGCTCGACGTCTCCCGGCTCCTCGCCACGGGCTGGAAGCCGCGGATCGGGCTGGCGGAGGGCGTACGGAGCACGGTTCGCTGGTACGCCGACACCCTGGCCGGATCAGGCGGGCCTCCCGATGGCCGCTGACCTGCCGGGGTGCCACCCGGCTCAGCCAGCCGCCGGGCCGTTGCCGCGCCGCACGAACGTGCCGCGGTCCAGGACGGCCCTGCCCTGGGAGCGGACCTCGAAGAGCGCCGACTCGCCGCGCTCCCAGATCCGTACGGTGAGGTCCTGGCCCGGGAACACGGGTGCGGTGAAGCACGCCGACATCGTGCCGAACCGGGCCGGGTCGCCCCCGCAGAGCGCGTGCAGCAGCGCCCGGCCAGCGAAGCCGAACGTGCAGAGCCCGTGCAGCAGCGGTCGGCGGAAGCCGAGACGCGCGGCGATCGCGGGGTCGGAGTGCAGCGGGTTCGGGTCACCACTGAGCCGGTACAGAAGAGCCTGGTTGGGCGCGGTGCGGTAGTCCACGGTGTGGTCGGGCTCTCCCTCGGGGCGCTGCCACGGCTCGTCCTCGCCCGGGTCGCCGCCGAAGCCGCCTTCGCGCCTGATGGTCAGTCCGGTGCGGATGTCGGCGAGCGGCCGACCTGTGGCGGGGTCCACGCAGGAGGATTCGATGACCGCGAGCGCGCTGCTTCCCCGGTCCCTCAGCGCGGTCAACCGCGAGGTCGTGGCCGCCGTGCCCTCGACGGGGAGCGGGCCGTACAGCGTCAGGGACTGCTGGGTGTGCAGCAGCTGCGACACATCGAAGTCCCCGAGTACGGGCTGGGTCCGCCGGGAGACGAGGGTCGCCGCGAAGGTCGGCAGCACCGAGGGCAGGACTCCCCCGGAGTTCTCCGTGGTGAACTCCAGCTCGCGGGCCGGGTCCTCGCCGCCCGCGCCCACTCCGAGCGCATAGAGGGAGGTGTCCGAGAATGTCCACAGCCGGGTTCCGGAATCCCAGGTCCGCCCGACGAGATCGCGATAGAGCGCCATCGCTCCGCTCCTTTCCACCACTTCAGAAATGTCCGGCACCACACATGGCTGAAAAATTACGCATGGCCGAAACCACCGAGACGGGATTGAGAAAATGATTCGAGCACTCCTGGTCGACGCAGGCGGAGTTCTGTTCAACAACATCAATGAGGAGACCTCTTTCCTGCCGGACATCGCACGCCGCTATGGCGTCGACGAGAGCCGCCTGCTGGGTGCCGTGCTGTCATCGGCTCACGCGTACGAGAGCGGCGCCTGCCATGCGCACGATGTGCTGCGCGGTCTCCTGGAGGAAGCCGGCAGCCCCTTCGCGGACGCTGCCGACGGGGAGTGGTTCGACGGACGGTGGGTGGACCGCCTGTACGCCGCCCACGTCCGCTGCTACCACTCCAACGTCGTGGAACTGGCCGAGGTGGCCCGCGCCCGTCCGGAGCTCGCCCTGGTCCTGGCCAACAACGAGGCCGAGCACTGGGACCACCTCAAGAACCGACGCCACGACCACTACCGGCTGTTCGACCACCTCTGCTCCTCATGGCGAGTCGGCCAGGTCAAACCCTCTGCCGAGTACTTCGCCGAAACACTGGTCCGCTGCGGGGTCGATCCGCACGAGGCACTGATGATCGACGACCGGACAACCGTCATCGCGGTCGCGCGAGACCTGGGTATGCGCACCCTGCACGTCAGCAGTCCCGAGGTGCTGCGCAGTCACCTACGGGAGGCCGTCGAGAACCTGGTGCCGTCGGCGAGGAGCTGAACAACCCCCAGTCCTCAGAACTCACTGACCCCGGCGTCGACGGCCATGGCGTGCGCGGTGACATGGCGGGAGGCGTCGGACACCAGGAACAGCACGGCATTGGCCACGTCCTCGACCGAAATGCCCTCCACCGGCTGCATGTTGACCAGCATGCCCCGCAGCCGCGGGTCGGCCATGCTCGCCTTGGCGACCTGGGTGAGCATGGCACGGCTGCCCATCGCGGTGTCGACGCCGGTCGGGTGCACGCTGTTGACCCGGATCCCGAACCGCGCGAGCTCGGCGGCAAAGGCCTTCGCCATACCGCGCACCGCGAACTTGCTGGTCGTGTACGGAATCATGAACGGCTGCACCTTCAACCCGGCCGAGGAGCTCATCAGCACGATGGAGCCGCCGCCCGCCGTCACCAGGTGGGGCGCGGTCGCCATCACCGTGTTCCACGTACCGGTGACGTTGACGTCCATGGTGTCGCGAAAGATCTCTTCGGTGACCTCGTCCCAGGCACGGGGTATGCAGATGCCCGCGTTGGCCACGACGGCGTCGAGGCGCCCCAGCTTCTCCACGGCCCCGTCGACGGCCTCGCGCAGACCGGCGAGGTCACGGACGTCCGCCACCAGGGGCACGACCCGCTGCCCGGACTCCTCCGCCAGGGCGACTGTCGTGTCGAGGTCGGTCGTCTCCGACGACGCGTAGGCCACGCCGGGCAGGGTCGCGCACAGGTCGACGGCGATGACGTCGGCGCCCTCACCCGCCATCCGCACAACGTGCTCACGGCCCTGGCCACGAGCCGCGCCGGTCACCAGAACAACCTTGCCCCGCATCAGTCCACTCACGTACGAGTCCTTTCCCGACAGGCTTCACCAGGGTTCACAACGGGTCCGATCTGCCCCACGCTAGCGAAGCGGACGCCATTGTCCACCGTGTCCAGGTGGGCCAACTCGACCTGGCCATACGGCGTTTGTCGTGCGCGGCGGAGGCGATAAGATCGGAAACGACACCCCACCACTGTTCCTCGCCCGCGCCGCGCATCTCGTATCTCGCATCTCGCCCGAATCCGTAATGACGCCATCGGCTCGCACCCAGTCGTGCCGAGCCGTACGAGGGGGATCGTTGAACGGACAAGCGCCTACGGCTCCCCGGTTCGGCCCCGCACGGCCGTTACCGGACCATCCCCGCCCCGGCCGGCCGTTGCCGGACCGCCTCCGCGCCGCCGTGGACCGCGCACTCGCCCGCCCCGCGGCCCAGCAGCCGCAGTGGCCCGACCCCGAGGCCGTACACGAGGTGCGAGCCGTCCTTGAGACCGTGGCACCGGTCGTGAGCGCCGAGGAGGTCGACCGGCTGCGGACTCGTCTGGCCGCGGTGGCGGGTGGCGAGGCGTTCCTGCTCCAGGGCGGCGACTGCGCGGAAACCTTCGCCGGGACCACCGCGCACTCGATCGCGGCCACCGTCGACACCGTGTACCGGATGGCATCGGTACTCACCTCCGCGGCCGGGCTGCCGGTGGTGACCGTCGGCAGGCTCGCCGGCCAGTACGCCAAACCCCGCTCCTCACCGGTGGACGTGCTGGGCCTCCCGACGTACCGGGGCGACATCGTCAACGGCCGCGAGGCGACCGCCGAGGCCCGCGTCCCCGACCCGCACCGCATGCTCCGCGCATACGTCAACGCGGCGGCCGCGATGGCAGCGGTACGCGCACTACACGCCACCGGGGCGGTCGGACCGATGGACGGGGGCGGGTTCTTCACCAGCCACGAGGCCCTGCTCCTCGACTACGAGCGGTCGATGCTACGGATGGCGGACGGCCGCGACCGGGGCGGGCAGCAGCCGTACAACCTGTCGTCGCACTTCCTCTGGATCGGCGAACGCACCCGCCAACCGGACGGCGCGCACATCGCGTTCGCCGAGCTCCTGGCCAACCCGATCGGCGTCAAGATCGGCCCGACGACCACCCCGGAGCAGGCCGTCGAGTACGTCGAACGCCTCGACCCGTACGACGAGCCCGGCCGACTGACCCTGATCAGCCGGATGGGCAGCGCGGAGGTGCGGAGCGTGCTGCCGCCGATCGTGGAGAAGGTCACCGCGTCCGGGCACGCGGTCGTCTGGCAGTGCGACCCGATGCACGGCAACACGGTGCAGTCCCGCAGCGGATACAAGACACGCCACTTCGACCGCGTCCTCGACGAGGTGCGCGGCTTCGTGGAGGTGCACCGCGCTCTGGGCACCCACCCCGGCGGCCTGCACGTGGAGCTCACGGGCGCCGACGTGACGGAGTGCCTCGGCGGCCCCCAGCACATCTCCACCACAGACCTCCCCCACCACTACACCACCGCCTGCGACCCCCGCCTGAACCGCACCCAGGCCCTCGAACTCGCGTCCTTGGCGGCGGACATTCTGCTCTCCGGGCAGGCCGCCCGGCCTTGACGATCAGGGCTCGCCGGCCGTCCGTAATATCGGTGGCGCGCACCCTCGCACAGCGGGATCATCCGAAGTGTCCGGGCCGACGCGTACCCCTGTGGTCGTGCTCCGCCTGCCCAGAGAGGGAGCCGTGATGAGCGTTTCCGCGTCCGAGCCGTCCGAGTCCGCGCCCGAGGTCCGCACGGCGGCCGGGGCGCTGCGTGGCAGCCGGGAGGCGGGGGTGGCGGTCTTCCGGGGGATTCCGTATGCCGAGCCGCCGGTCGGCGCACTGCGGTTCGCCGCGCCGCGGCCGGTGCGGGGATGGGACGGGGTGCGTACGGCGGTGGCGTACGGGCCGCCGCCCCCGCAGGGCGGCCACTTCGGCATGGACGCGCTGGCGCGGGACGCGGTGGGCGACGACTGGCTGACCGTCAACGTCTGGTCGCCCGAACCGAGCTCTGGCGCGGGACTGCCGGTGATGGTGTGGATCCAGGGCGGTGCGTATGTGATCGGTATGTCCGGGCTCCCCGAGTACGACGGCGGCCGCCTCGCGCGCGAGGGCGGGGTCGTCGTGGTGACGTTCAACTACCGTGTGGGACTTGAGGGGTTCGGGCAGTTCGAGGGCGCGCCCGCCGACCGTGGCCTGCTCGACCAGGTGGCCGCCCTGGAGTGGGTGCGCGACAACATCCGCGCCTTCGGCGGCGACCCGGACCGCGTCACGGTCTTCGGCCAGTCGGCGGGCGGCGGATCGGTCGCCGCGCTGCTGGCGATGCCCCGCGCGGCCGGGCTCTTCGGGCGGGCCGTCGCGCAGAGCGTGCAGGGCACGTTCTTCTCGCCGGAGCTCGCCTCCGACATCGCCACGGCGTGCGCCGCCGAGCTGGGGCTGAGGCCCACGGTGGCCGACCTGTCCGCGGTGGACCCGGTCCGGCTGTCAATCGCCGGGGACGCGGTGGGCGCCAAGATGATCCAGTGGGCGGACCGCTGGGGCCTGGCCGCGCACAAGTCGATCCCGTTCTCGCCGGTCGTCGACGGTGACACCCTGCCGGTCACCCCATGGCAGGCCCTGGCCGACGGCGCCGGCCGGGACATCGAACTCCTCGTCGGCCACACCCGTGACGAACAACGGCTGCTCACCGCGCTCGACGGCTTGCTCGGGCAGGTGACACAGGAGCAGGCCGCGGCCGCCCTGGACGCCTTCGCCCCCGGTGAGGACGGCGCACGCCGTTACCTCGACGGCTTCCCGGCCGCGACCCCGGACGAGCTGTACGAACTGGTCCAGTCCGACTGCCTGTTCCGCATGCCGAGTCTCCACCTCGCCCGGGCCCAGACCGCCGCCGGCGGCCGTGCCCACGTCTACGAGCTGACCTGGCCCGCCCCGGGCATGGGCGGCGCCCTCGGCGCGTGCCACGGCCTCGACGTGCCGCTCGTCTTCGGCAACCTGGACCGTGGCCGGCCCGCCATGCTGATCGGCGACAGCCCTTCCCCGGAGGCGGAGGAGCTGTCCGCCCGTATGCGCGCGGCATGGACGGCGTTCGCCGCCCAGGGCGACCCCGGCTGGCCCGCGTACGACGCCGGGCAGCGCCTCGTGCAGCTCTTCGACACCCGGCCGACCGTCACCGC
The DNA here is from genome assembly GCF_055570295.1 of Streptomyces sp. NPDC031265. NCBI lineage: Bacteria > Bacillati > Actinomycetota > Actinomycetes > Kitasatosporales > Streptomycetaceae > Streptomyces > Streptomyces sp. NPDC031265. The sequence goes on along the minus strand of NZ_JBVIHM010000017.1, from coordinate 27,734 downwards.
GTACCCGGAGGAAACCTCCCGCTGGATCTGGCAGGACCACACCGTTCCCGTACTGCGGCTGAACAAACGCTCGTAACGTCGAAGACCGCCCGGATCAGAGTCCGGTCAACTGTGCCTGTACACACCCGACTTCGCGCGCTTCGACACGAACCAGTGGTGCACGACGGCCCCCAGTGCGGCACCGAGCAGCGGCGCCGTCAGATAGGCCCACAGTGCGGTGGTGGTGCCGGAGAGGGCCGCCGGGCCCAGCTGACGGGCGGGGTTGGCCGCCCCGCCGCTCACCGGTCCCAGCAGCGCGATGATCAGGCCGACCACCAGCCCCACGGCATAGGGCATCGGCCGTGCAAGGCCGGGGTGGGCGACGAAGAAGCCGATGAGCAGGGCCACCGCCGCGAAGCTCGCCGCCTCCAGGGCGAACACGGCCACGGAGGACCGGCCGGGAGCCGGGCGGGCCAGTCCGTCGCTGAGAGCCGCCGACTGCAGCACCGGCCCCCACACCAGCCGGGCCAGCGCGGTCCCGGCCAGCCCTCCGAGCAACTGCCCTATGGCGTACGGAACCACAGCCCGCCCCGGGAACGCCCGCATCAGCCACAGGGCCACGCTGACGGCCGGGTTGAGGTGCGCGCCCGACCCCCGGCCCGGCGGGCTCAGGATCAGCCCCACCAGCAGGACCGCGACCAGCGCCCCGATGACGCCCAGCGCGAGCTGCAGATCGGCGATGAAGACGGGCGAGGCCGGATCGAGCAGCCAGCGCACCATCGTCACCACGAGAAACATCATCACCGCGGTCAGGGCGCACTCCACCGCGGCACCCCGCCACGGCGTACTCCCCGGCACAAGTCCCGGCCCGGCCACGGACACGGCCGGGGCCTCCCCCGCCCCCACTCCCCCGTCGGACACCGATCCCCCCTCGCACCGGCCAACCACCCCCACCGCCCATCGGACGGTCACGAACAGCCGCAGGGTAGAACCCCCGACCCGCCGGAAAGCACCGAAGCACCCAACCGGCCGCGAAGAGACCGGAAACACCACCTTGCGCCGGGGCCCGCCCACGTGCCGGTCGGCAGGACGTGGAGCTACACGATCGGCGTCTCGGGCGGCCACACGATCGACCTGACGGTCAACGGCACGACGACCCACTACCCGATCCCGTCGTCGTTCAACGGCTACAAGCAGTACTTCAAGGCCGGCTCGTACAACCAGTCGTCCTCCGACAGCACCACCAAGGGCGCCCGCGTCGGCTTCTGCAAGCTCACGGTCTCCCACGGCTGAGCGCGGGCCACTGCGCGGGAGACCTGTCCGCCCGGTCAGGCCTTCTTGACCACACTGGACTTGAGCTGCATCGGGCCGAAGCCCTCGACCTTGCAGTCGATGTCGTGGCCGTCGACGCCGTCGACGAGGCGGATGTTGCGCACCTTGGTGCCCGCCTTGATGCCGGTCGGACTGCCCTTGACCTTCAGGGACTTGATCACGGTCACCGTGTCGCCGTCGGCGAGCACATTGCCGACGGCGTCCCTGATCACCCCGTCACCGCCGGCCTCGCCCTCCGCGGACACGGTTCCCGCGGGCGACCACTCGTGCCCGCACTCCGGGCAGACCAGCAGCGCGCCCATCTCGTAGGTGTACGCGCCGGAGCACTCGGGGCAAGGGGGCAGGTTCTCGTTCACCACGGAAGTGTATTCGCGCCAGGGCGTGCCTTGCCCTCCGCGCGGAGGGCACCGCGCCCGCCCGGCTCCAGGGGACTACTCCCGGCAGTCACCCAGCACCTCCTCCAGCCTGCCCCGCTCCCCCGCCGTGACCCGCAGCCCGTAATATTCCTTCACACCGATCCAGGCACGGCTGTACGTGCACTCGTAGCCCTTGGGCAGCCACTTGTCCGGGCCCTTGTCGCCCTTGTCGCGGTTGCTCCATGTGGAGACCGCGATGAGCTGCGGCGAGCCGCTGAGGTCGTTGGCGAACGCGCGGCGCTTGTACTCTGGCCAGTCCCGGGCGCCCGAGCCCCACGCCGCCCTGAGCGGCACGATGTGGTCGATGTCGACACGCAGGGGGTTCGTGACCGTCAGATCGTCGTACGCGCTGCGCCAGCGGCCGCCCACCACCTTGCAGCCGTCCTTGATGGTCGCGGGGATGTCGGACAGGGCCTTCAGGGCGAGTTCGCGCGTGGAGCACTTTTCGGCGCCGTGCAGGACCCAGCAGCTCTTGCCGCCGAACGCGGTCCGCTGGAATCCCTTGCTGTCGAAGGGCCCGACGTCCAGCTCGGAGAGCATGCGCTTGGCGTCCTCCAGGTCGGGGAGGTTCTTGGGCCACTTGACCACCGCGGGGCGAAGACCGGCGGGGAGCGGGGCGGGGACGAACGCGGCGGTGCCGGGTTCGTGCACCGCTCCCTGACCCGAGTCGGTCGACGGCAGCCGGTCCTCCTCCGGGCCTTCGCAGTCGAGCTCATCGAAGTTGAGCGCCGCGCTCCGCGCCTGGCCGGCCTCCGGCCGCGAGGGCGGCGACGGCGGGGACGCGGCTTGGGCGGCCACGGTGAGCAACGCTGCCGGAAGTGCCGCGACGAGCAGGGCGGAGGTGAGGACCGGACGCGTGTACGAGCGCATGGGGATCTCCTTCGGTGGCATGGCGTTCTGGTGCCGACGCACCCCCTTGAGGAATTGACCGCCCCCGCACCCACCGACCAGCTTTTCCGACTTTTCCCCCGTTCGGCCGTGGGCGGAGAAGCGGTGAGCCCGTCAGCGGTCGACCCTGACCACGATCTTGCCCACCTGGCCGCCCGCCTCCATGTAGCGGTGGGCGTCGACGATCTCGTCCAGACCGAAGACACGGTCCACGGCGGGCGCGAAGGCACCGGTCCCCAGACCGGAGGTCACGAAGGCCTCGGCCCGGCGCAGTCGCTCGGGATCCGTGGTCGTCTCCAGGACGGTGTAGGTACGCATGTTCAGCGCGGGCATACCGAGTTCGAACCCGGGGTACGGGTCGCCTCACCGCTCAGCGCCCCGTACTCGATGAGCGTGCCAGGGAGTCGGACGCGGGGCGCGAGGCGTAGACCTCTCGCCGCGACTCCGGCCGGCACGGGCGTCCCCTTCGCTATGTTGTCCTCGTGCGGCAGATCGGGGAGTTCACCCTGGAACGGCGGCTGGGGGCCGGCGGGATGGGCGTGGTGTACCTCGCGTACAGCCCGACCGGACGGCAGGTCGCGCTGAAGGTGATCCGGCCCGAGTACGCCGACGACCCGCACTTCCGGGCCCGATTCCGGCGCGAGGTGGCGGCGGCCCGCAAGGTCAGCGGCGCGTTCACCGCCTCGGTGGTCGACGCGGCCCCGGACGGCGATCCGCCCTGGCTGGCCACCCAGTACGTACCCGCCGAGTCGCTGGCCGCGCGCGTGCGCTCGGGCGGCCCGCTGCCGGCGGCGGAGATCGCACGTCTCGCGGGCCAACTGGCGGAGGCCCTGCGCGACATCCACCGTCAGGGCATCGTGCACCGGGACCTCAAGCCCGGCAACGTCCTGCTCGCGGAGGACGGCGCCCGGGTGATCGACTTCGGCATCGCCAAAGCGGTGACGGAGAGCCGCGCGCTGACCCACACCGGCGGGATGGTCGGCACTCCGGCGTTCATGGCGCCCGAGCAGCTGAGCGGGCCGCACCGCGTCTCCCCCGCGACCGACGTGTTCGCGCTGGGCTCCGTGCTGGCGTTCGCGGCGATCGGCCGCAGCCCGTTCGAGGACGCCGACGCGGCGGGTGCGGAGCCGATCGCCGCCGCCTTCGCCGTGGTCCACGAGGAGCCGGACCTGACCGGCGTACCCCGCCCGCTAGGCGCTCTCATCACCCGCTGCCTGGCCAAGGAGCCCGGCCGGCGGCCCCGCTTGGACGAGGTGCTGTGCCTGGCCGCCCGGGCCGGGGAGGCCGGGTGCGACAGCGGCCCGCCGTGCCGGGTGCGCGGCCGGTGGCGCGTCACGGCGCCGGCCGTCGCCCTCGCCGTACTCGCCGCCCTCCTCGTCCGGGGCGATGTGCCGCCCTCCGCCGTACTGTCGGGCCACACCGGCTGCGCCGACGGCCAGCGCGCCATCGGTGAGGGCGCGAAGCGCACCTGCGTCGGCCTGCTGACCGGACCCTCGCTCCCGACGGGCACCTCCGCCCGTTCCCCCGACTCCCCTGGCGGTCCGGGCCCTGCGGGCTCCTCCGACACCGACCTCGCACCGGTCCTCAAGCTGATCTACGCGGAGAACCGTCAGGTCGTCCAGGCATCCGCCGGGCCGGGCGGGCGGCCGTACGCCTCCGTCGTCTACCTCACGCCGATCACCGCCGAGTACGACGGCACCAGCATGATGGCGAGCGTCCGGCACGACCTGGAGGGCGCGTATCTCGCGCAGCGCAGGGCCAATCGCGACTCCGCCGCCGCCTCCGGGCCGCGGATCAGAGTGCTGATCGCCCAGACCGGCGGCAGCGCCGAGCAGCGCGCGTACACGGTCGGGCAGGTGCTGCACCGGCGAGGCGCCGAGCACATCGTGGCCGCGGTCGGCCTCGGCGGCAGTACGGCCTCCAGCCAGGACATGGTCGGAGAGCTGACCGCCGGGGGCCTGCCCGCGTTCGGCTCGGTGCTCACCGCCGACTCCTGGGCGGCCACGCCCGGTCTGGTCCGGGTCGCGCCCGCCAACGCCGACCAGGCCTCGGCCGCCGTACGGTTCCTGACGGCGGGCGCGTACACCCGCGCCCGTGTCCTGCTCGTCGAGGACGTCGCCGCGGGCGACCAGTACACCAGCACGCTCGCCACGCAGTTCCGCGCCCGGATGCCCACCGGCCGCCTGGCGGGCGCCGTGCTGTTCGACTCCCATGCGGACGGCCAGGTCGACACCTTCCGCCACCAGGTCGGCGAGCTCTGCGCCGCCCGGCCGGACGTCGTCTACTTCGCGGGCCGTGGCACCTCGCTGCCCGCGTTCCTGACCGCACTCGCCGAGCGGCCGTGCCGGGACCGCCCGCTGACCATCGTCTCCGGAGACGATGCCACCCAGGTCACCCGCACCGACGGCTTCGGCCCGCGGGACCTGGCCGCGGCGCTGCGCACCGGCCGCGTCGACCTCGTCTACACCGGCCTCGCCCACCCCGGGGCCTGGGACGTGGCACCGCGGGCGTTCGCCCCGCAGGCCATCGCCCCGTTCCTCGACGGCACGTTCACCACCGCGTTCCCTCACTCGGGCCTCGACGACGGACGGGCGATCATGATGTACGACGCGCTGCTGATCGCCACCCGGGCGCTGCGCGTCGCCCCCACGTCCTCCGATCCCACGGCCACCGACGTCCACCGGACCCTCGCCGCGCTGCGCGAGGGCACGGGGGTGCCGGGCGCGAGCGGCTGGATCACGATCAACGGCGACGGCGGCCCCCGGGACAAGGCCATCCCGGTCATCCGCATCGAGCCGAACGGCCACACCACCACCCTCGCGGTCACCTCCGCCGACGGCACCCCGTACACGCCCACCGGCAGGTGACCCCTGCGGTGCCGGTCACCGCACGGCCACCGGCGAGGAGCCGCCCGGCACCGCCAGACGGGGTTCGCCCGTGCCGTCCGCCGGAACCGACCAGATGTCGCTCGCGCGCCCGCCGCGCCCCGGCAGCGCGTAGCCGACGGTCGAGTCGTCCAGCCAGGCGGCCTGGTCGTCGACGCTGTGCCGCTCGGCCAGCGGGTGCTCGCGCATCCCCGCCAGGTCGAGTACGTACAGCCGCCAGGGCGCCCGGGGATCGCCGGAGACCTTCTTCTTGAAGGCGATCCGGGTGTTGTCCGGCGACAGCGACGGGCATTCGGCGTTCTCGCGCAGCGCCTTCGCCGACCAGTTCCGCAGGTCGCCCTCGACGAGGTGGGTGCGGCCCCTGGACGAGACGGTGGCGTAGAAGCGGTTGTCGTCGCGGGCGAAGGTGACGCCCCAGTAGTTGACGTCCGGTGCGTGGTAGCGGGCGCCGTCGACGGTCAGCGGAATCCCTTCGATCGACTTGATCAGATAGCCGGTGCGCAGGTCCAGGACCGAGGTCCGGGTGGAGAAGCCGGAGGTGGCGTACGAGTCGCCGACGGCGAACGCCGTCCAGGACAGCAGGTTCCCCGAGGCGGAGACGCGGGCCCGGTTGGGGATGCCGGGGACGGTCACGCGGCGCACTTCGCGCAGCCGCCGGTCGAGTACGAGGGCTCGGGTGCGGGCCGGGAGGCCCGGCAGTTTCCGCAGGCACAGGGCGCGCTCCCCCGCCGCGTAGAAGCGGTCGCAGGACGGGCCGCCGCCGACGCGCGGCGCACCTCGTGCGGGCAGGCGCGCGACCCGTCCGGTGGCCGGGTCCCGGAAGTACAGACCGGGCTCGTCGAGGCCGAACGAGCCGTCGGCGTCGGCTTGTTGGGGCGGGCTTTCGCGGTGCCGGGCGTGCAGGACGTAGCCGAGGGAGCCGCCCGCCAGCAGGAGCACGGCGATCACGACGACGGCGAGCCGGAGGTGGTGATGGGCGGCCTTCACGACGCCTCCGAGACCGTGGCGGGCAGGACGCGCCAGGCGGCCGCGAGCGCACCGGCCAGTACGAGCGCCGCCACCCACAGGGCGGGCCGCTGCCCCCAGAGGGTCCAGGCCGCCCCGAACCCGGCGGCGCCGAGGAGCCGGGCCAGGGCCTGACCGGTCTGGAGCACCGCGAGCCCGCCCGCTCGTCCGCGCGCGGGCAGCAGGGGCCCGGCGAGCGCCATCAGCACCCCGTCCGTGGCGGCGTAGAAGATGCCGAGCAGCACGAGTACGGCCGCGGCGGTCGGCCAGGCGAGCGGGGCGAGCAGCAGGGCGTACGCGCCGAGCAGAGCCGCGTGCCCGAGCAGGAACGGCAGCCGCCGCCCGGTCCGGTCGGCGATCCGGCCCACCGGGACGGCGAGCAGCAGATAGCCCGCGGCGGGGCCGAGCGGCAGCAGCGGGAACAGGGCGGCCGGCAGGTCCAGGCCGCGCTGGAGCAGCAGATAGAGGAAGGAGTCGCCGATCGTGGCGGCGCCGAGCAGGGCGGTCGCGTACAGGATGCGACGGAAGGCGGGGTCGCGAAGCGCCGTGCGCGGACGGGGAGTTATGGGCACGCGCACTGTCCCGGACGCGGGCGGTACGTACACCGCCAGCAGGAGCACGCCCAGCAGCCCGATACAGAAGCTGACGACGAACACCGCGTCGTAGGCGTCGGTGGTCGCCCGGAGCACGGCGAACGCGGCGAGCGGCCCGAGGAGCGCACCCGTGGTGTCCATGGCGCGGTGCACGCCGAAGGAGCGGCCGAGCGTCTCCGGCGGGCCGCTGAGCGAGATGAGGGCGTCGCGCGGGGCCGTGCGGATGCCCTTGCCGAGCCGGTCGGCGGCGAGCGCGGCGGCGATGCCCGCGGTGGCGCCCCCGGCGAGCAGCAGCCCGAGCCGGGAGAGCACGGAGAGCAGATAGCCGGCCCCGGCGACCCGCTTGTGCCGGCCGCCGCGGTCGGCGAGCCGCCCGCCGAGCAGCCGCACGAGTGCGGTGGCCCCGTTGAACATGCCGTCCAGGAAGCCGAATTGGAGCGGGGAGAGACCGAGGCCCAGGACGAGGTAGAGCGGCAGTACCGCCGTGACCATCTCCGAGGAGACATCGGTGACCAGGCTGACCGCGCCGAGCGCGAGGACGGTGCCGGGGACGCGCCGCCCGGCCCTGGAGGTGCGGGGCGGCGCGTCCGTACGGCCGGTGGTGGCCAGATACATCAGTGGCAGCCGTACTTCGGGCTCGTGTCCTTGACCTGCCCGTCGGTGCCGACGTAGGTCCACCCGTAGCCGGAGTCGGTGAACTCCAGCTTCAGCACGCCGTACTGGCCGCTGATCCGCTTCTGACTGTTGGGCTGGACCTGCTCGATGGGGTACGGCTCGGCGCCTCCCATGCCGCCGACGACCTCCACGATGCCGTCCGCGGTGGCCTTGCCGTCGGGGTCCTGCGGGGCGAACCGCTCGTAGTGGTGGTCGTGTCCGTTGAGGACGAGGTCGGCCTTCGCGCCGTACAGGATCTTCCATACGGGCTTGGAGACCGGGTCGTTGCCGTGGCCGCCGGACGAGTAGAGCGGGTGGTGCCAGTAGGCCGCTATGCACTGCTTGCCGTTGGCGGCGAGGTCGGCCTTGAGCCAGGCGATCTGGGCGGACTGGTCGAAGGAGTTGGAGTCGAGGGCGATGAAGTGCCAGTTGCCCTCGTCGTAGCTGTAGTAGCTCTTGCCCTGCGGGTAGGCGATGTTCCCGAAGTACGCCTTGTATCCGGCGAGGACCCCGGCCGGGTCGTACGTCTCGTGGTTGCCCGGGACCGGACGGGTCTTGGCCTTGAAGGCCCCCCACGTCTTGTCGTAGTAGGCGCGGAAGTCCGAGATCCGGGCGTCGTCGTACTGGTTGTCGCCCATCGTCAGATAGAACCTCGGATCGATCTGCCGGGCGAGCGCGGCGGTCTTGGGGTGCGCGCAGCCGCTGTCGGCGGCGGTGCACTGGGCGGCGATGTCACCGGCCGCGACCACGGTGAAGGCGCCGCCGGGCGGCGGGCCGCCGTCGAGGGTGCCGTACACCTCGGCCTCGTAGAGCGAGTAGCCGTACGAAGTGGCGCGCGCGGTGCCGTAGATGCGCAGGTATCTGCCCTTGCCGGTGAGCGCGGTCCAGTCGTCGGTGCCGCCGTTGCCCGCCTTCTCCTCGGCGACCGTGGTCCAGGACGCCCCGTCCTGCGACACCTCGACGCGGTACGCCTTGGCGTAGGCGGCTTCCCAACTGAGCTTGACCCGGCTGACGGTGGCCGTCGCGCCGAGGTCGACTCGGATCCACTGCGGGTCCTTGCCCTCGGCGCTGGCCCAGCGGGTGGCGGTGCCGCCGTCGAAGGCGTTCTCGGCGCCGAGCGAGGAGGTCTCGGCGGAGGAGGCGGTGGCGGGTTTCCCGCGCGAGATGAGGGGGTCGGCGGCGGCCCCGGCCCGCCCGGGCCAGGCGAGCAGCAGCCCGCCGAGGAGCGCGAGCACGGCGGCGAGGACGAGGGTGAGGGGGCGGCTTCTGCCGCGCGGGAAGGGGAGTTGGGCTGAGGTGTTCAGGCGCATACCTGGACTCCGTGGGGGCTTGGTGACGGCGAGAGCTGGACACCGTGGCGCGGCCCCGGGGGGGGGGGGGGGGGGGGGGGGGGGGGGGGGGGGGGGGGGGGGGGGGGGGGGGGGTGGGGGTATGGGAGGTGCTGA
>NZ_JBVIHM010000017.1:0-18527 GCF_055570295.1 Streptomyces sp. NPDC031265 | reverse complement strand
TTCTCCCGCGCGGAAAGGGAATTGGGGCTGGGGTGTTAAAGAGCACACCTGGACTCTGTGGGGGTTTGGTGACGGCGAGAGCGGGACACTGTGGCGCGGCCCCCCCCCCTGCCCGTGCGGGCGGGGGGCAGCGCCACGGCAGCCGGGTCAGAGCTCTCGCTGAGCGCGTCATGCCCACGAGGGTCGGGCACCGCGCCAAGCCGCCGCGGGGGAGCGTAGCGGACTGGAAGGTTTCCTACCAGTGGTTCGACGGGGGGCGCCGGGCAGCGGCCTAAGAGGCTCAGTGGAGGTGGAGGCGGAGGAGTAGCTCGCCGAGCGGCACCGTCCTGACCTCATGCAGGCTGTTCTCCCAGTAGGGGCGATCGAAGGCGCGTGCCCACTCCATGGTTTCCTGCCACGGTCGCGCAGCACGGGGCTCGGGGAGGGGCTCGGGGGCCCGGGTGTCGAAGTCCTTGATCGTGTCGTAGGCCGTCTTGCAGGGGCCGGACACCGCCTGTTCGGTCTCCTGGAGCACAGTCGCAAGGCCGGGAAGCGTCCGGCTGTCTTGAGCATCACCCCATGCCCGGCTCGCCTCTTGGGCGCACGCCACGATGTTGTCCTGGAGGTTTATCCGGTTCTCGATGCGGCCGAGACCGGCGGCGCGCGCCTTCTTGATGCCGTACGAAACGATGCCGTCGGCCAGCTTGCTCGCCGCGTTGGTCTGGACGTCGGCTATCGAGACCGTGAACGTGTTCGTCAAGGAGTAGTGGAGGATGACCGATTCGTCCGGCAGGACGACCGTCCCGTTTGGCGCCACAACGTTCTGCGCGGCTTGCCTGGCACTCTCGACGGCCCACTGGCTGAGGGTGTCGCCCGAGGGGATCTTCGGCTCGACGACGCCGTCCCTGCTCTGTATCAGCAGGACCGCCCCGTCCCGCGACGTATTGGTGAGCACCGAGCAGGTGGGTCGTCTGGCGGCCTGGCTGTACTCCGTGTACCGGCCTTCGTACCCGGCGACGACCGTCGTCGGCATAGTGCCCTGGCAGGCCGCGGCCACCGCGGGGACAGGCGGGACAGTGGGGACAGCAGGTGCTACGAGTGTCAGCGGCAGCGCAGCGGCCACCGCTCCGACCGTGAGGATTCTTGGGGCAGTAGACATGGTGGGCTCCGGGCATGCCGTGAGCAGCCCCCGAGGGGACATCTCCAGTCTGCGCCCGGATCGCTCATCGCACGACCGCGAGCCCCCACGAAGCCACGGCCGGCGCCGCATACGCGCCCGCGGGGAACAGCCGCCGGCCGGTCAGCGGGGTCGGCACGAGCCGGGGCGGGGCGGGGGCACCCGGTGGCGACTCCAATCCGCTCGTCCGGGACTTGTGCGCTGCTGCCGCGAGAGCGCCCCCAAAGCAGAGCACGCGTGGGCACCGCCCCTCTCGCAGGACAGCCCGGCAGGCTGTGACAGCCGCGAATGTGACGTGCGTCTTGCTCGCACGCGCCAGATCCGTCAGGCCAGCCCCGCGGGTGCACCCCCCGGCCGTGCGAACTGGGTGCGGTACAGCTCCTGGTAGCGGCCGTCCAGTGCCAGCAGTTCGTCGTGGGTGCCGCGTTCCGCGATGCGGCCGTTCTCCACCACCAGGATGAGGTCGGCGGAACGGATCGTGGAGAGGCGGTGGGCGATGACGACCGCGGTGCGGCCCTCCAGGGCCTCACTGAGAGCCTCCTGGACGGCTGCCTCGGAGGTGTTGTCGAGGTGCGCGGTGGCCTCGTCGAGGATGACGACGCGCTGGCGGGCCAGGAGCAGGCGGGCGATGGTCAGGCGCTGGCGTTCGCCGCCGGAGAGCCGGTAGCCGCGTTCGCCGACGACGGTGTCGAGCCCGTCGGGCAGGGAGGCGACCAGTCCGTCCAGGCGGGCTCTGCGCAGGGCGTCCCAGAGGTCCTCCTCCTCGGCGTCCGGGCGGGCGAGCAGCAGGTTGGCGCGGACCGACTCGTGGAAGAGGTGGCCGTCCTGGGTGACCATGCCGATCGTGTCGCGGATCGAGTCGGCGGTCAGATCCCGTACGTCGACGCCGCCGAGGCGTACCGCGCCCTCGTCCGCGTCGTACAGCCGGGGCAGCAGCTGGGCGACCGTCGACTTGCCCGCGCCGGAGGAGCCCACGAGGGCCACCATCTGGCCGGGCTCGGCGCGGAAGGAGACGCCGTGCAGTACTTCGGCGCCGCCCCGGGTGTCGAGGCTCGCGACCTCTTCGAGGGAGGCGAGGGAGACCTTGTCGGCCGAGGGGTAGCCGAACCGTACGTCGTCGAACTCCACCGCGACCGGCCCGTCCGGCACCGCCTTGGCCTGCGGCTTCTCGGCGATCAGCGGCTTGAGGTCGAGCACTTCGAAGACCCGCTCGAAGCTGACCAGCGCGCTCATGACCTCGACGCGCGCCCCGGCAAGCGCGGTGAGCGGCGCGTACAGGCGGGTGAGGAGCAGGGCGAGGGCGACGACCGCGCCCGCTTCGAGCTTGCCGTGCAGGGCGTAGTAGCCGCCGAGCCCGTAGACGAGGGCGAGCGCGAGGGCCGAGACGAGGGTGAGGGCGGTGATGAAGGCGGACTGCGCCATCGCCGTACGGACGCCGATGTCGCGCACCCGTCCGGCTCGGGCCGCGAACTCGGCGGACTCGTCGGCGGGCCGCCCGAACAGCTTGATCAGGGTCGCGCCGGGCGCCGAGAACCGCTCGGTCATCCGGGTGCCCATCGCGGCGTTGTGATCGGCGGCCTCGCGCTGCAGCCGCGCCATCCGGGTCCCCATGCGGCGCGCGGGCAGCACGAACACGGGCAGCAGCACCAGTGCGAGCAGGGTGATCTGCCAGGAGATGCTGAGCATCACGACGAGGGTGAGCAGGAGCGTGACGAGGTTGCTGACCACGCCGGAGAGCGTGTTGCTGAACGCTCGCTGTGCGCCGATGACGTCGTTGTTGAGGCGGCTGACGAGGGCCCCGGTGCGGGTCCGGGTGAAGAAGGCGACCGGCATGCGCTGGACGTGGTCGAAGACCGCGGTGCGCAGGTCGAGGATGAGCCCCTCGCCGAGCGTCGACGACAGCCATCGGCCGACCAGGCCCAGGGCCGCCTCGGCGAGGGCGATCGCGGCGATGAGCAGTGCGAGACGGGTGACGGTCCCCGTCTCCTCGCCGCCGACGATCGCGTTGACGACGCGTCCGGCGAGGAGCGGGGTGGCCACCGCCAGGAGTGCTGTGGCGATGCTCAGCAGGAGGAACAGGGCGATGCGGCGGCGGTGGGGCCGCGCGAACACAGCGATGCGTCGCAGGGTGGCTCGGTTGAACGGACGTCGGTCCTGCTGCGCGGTGATGACGTTGTGGAGCTGTGTCCACGCGGTGGCTTCCATACTCATACGAGAAACGTACGACCTCTAGTTAAGTTGAGGTCAAGCGTTCCACCGAATCAGCCCACCTTGACCAGCCGCCAGCACTGGTTCGCACCGCCGTTCGCGGGCCACTGGATCACCTGGGCGCCCAGGGCGAGCGAGCCGCCGCTGACGTCCATCAGATGGCCGTCGAGCCGGGACTCCAGGACGTAGCAGTCGCGTACGCCCGGGGTCACCCGCCACTGCTGGTTGGTCCCGCCGTTGGCGGCCCACAGGTCCAGCTGGGTGCCCGGCACGACGCTCCGGCCGGGGACGTCGAGGTGTTTTCCGCTGGCCACGCCGGTGACGGTGTAGTAGCCGTCCCCGGTCGAGGCGAGCTTCCACTGCTGGTTGGTGCCTTGGTTGCCCGTCCACTGGATGATCGGGGTTCCGTCGGCGGTGCCCTGCCCGGACGCGTCCAGGAGCTGGCCGCTGTTGGTGTTGACCAGTTGGTACGTGCCGTCGAGCGGCGCCGTGGTGCCCGGGGTGATGCTCAGGTTGGCGAACTGCGCGCCGTAGTACCCGGCGGTGCCGAGCCCGATCTGGCCCGCGCCGTAGCTGTTGTCGGTGACGGTGGCGAGTGTGGTCGCGTCGAGCTTCGCGGTGATGGTGGCGCCCTGGAAGGTGAGGGCCAGGGTGTGCCAGGTCTTCAGGCCCGGTGCCGTGGCCGTACCGCTGGCCAGGGTGGTGGAGGACCAGGCCGTGTCGGTGCGCAGCAGCGACCAGGCGCCGGTGTCCGCGACGCGGAGGTGGTAGGCGTTGAGGCCGTTGTTGTTGCGGCCCTGGGTGCCGACCCGGCCGAGCAGTTCCACCGCGCCGGGCTGTTCGAGCAGAGCGTCCGAACGGACGGTGTAGTTGGTCCAGTTCACGTCACCCATCAGCGCGTACGGCTGCGGCGTGGACTCGTTGGTCCAGCGGATGGGTGTGGTCGGTGCCTGCTGGCGCAGGCAGCGGCCGGTGCGGCCGCCGGCGCACGGCGCGGTCTCGAAGGCGCCGTTCATCGCGGCGACGTACCGCGCCTCCTGCCCGGTGGCGGTCCCGGCCAGCGAGTCCGCGTACGGCAGGGCGAGCGGGGCGCGCTGCGGCGAGGCGACGGTGCCCGCGCCCTGTCCGGTCGTGGTGGTGACGGTGTAGAGGTGACCGGGCTGGAGGGTGAGCCGGTACGTCCCCGAGGCGGCGGTGAGGTCGGGTTCGGGCACCAGGTGTGCGGTGGCGCCGTCGCTGGAGAAGTCGGTGGACCAGACGTGCAGGGCGCCGGCCGGCAGTCCGCCCGCGACCTTCAGGGTGACGGTCTGGGCGGCGGTCGCGTCCATCGTCTCGAACACGGTGGACCAGGCGGCCTTGCCCGGCGCGGCATAGCTCACGTAGCTGCCGTTGGTACGGTTGCCGCCGAGGTAGCCGGAGGCGGTGTCGAGGTACTGCCAGCCAGGGGCGGTGAACTGGGTGGTCTGTGCGGTCGCCCAGGCACTGCGGTCCACGCTGTACGCGCCCGACCAGGGCTGGTTGGCCGTCACCAGGCCCATGCTGTTGAACGAGAGGTTGGGGTAGAGCGCGGCCACCACCGGCCAGTTGATGAAGGCGGTCATCTTCGCGTCCAGGTATCCGCGGTTGATGGCACGGGCCATCGGGGCGGCACCGGTCGCCGCGTCCTCGGAGCCGTTCTCGCTCGCCCAGAGCTGTTTGCCGGTGGCCAGCGCGTCCGGGGTGGTCGAGCAACTGGTCATGGCGGACATGTAGCCGCACGGGTAGTGGGCGCCGACGATGTCCACGGCGTCGTTGAGCGCGCGGTCGCCCCGCATGGCGGTCGCGATCTGCCAGCCGTCGTCGGCGCCGACGACCTTGGTGGCGTACCCCTTGGCGGCGAGGGTCGCGTGCAGGTTCTTGTACCAGGCGGCGTTGAAGCCGCGCTCGTTCCAGCCGCCGAGGTAGTCGATGGTGAGGTTGTGCTGCTTGGCGCAGCCGAGCCAGGACACCAGGTAGTCGATCATGTCCTGGGACCAGAAGTTGCCGTTGCCCACCCAGCCGGGTGCCCCCCAGGAGAGTGCGGCGAGTTTGATACCGGGGTTACGGGCCTTGGCCTGCTCCATCAGCCACCACTCGTACCCGTTGGAGCAGTTGACGCTGGACCGGGTGTGCTCGATGGAGGATTCGGCGCCGTCCGTGGAGTTGGTGTCGCCGCCGACCTCGACCTTGAGGATCTGCAGGGCGGCGCCGTAGCCGGGCTTGAAGAGGTAGTCGAGGATCTGGCTGCGCTGCTGCTCGGGGTAGTCGAGCAGCAGCCGCGTGTTGCCACCGCCTCCGCTGATCGCCCCGACGCCGTCGAAGATACGGCCGGGGGACGCGCCGTCGACGGTGATGTCGGTGTTGGCGGCGGCGGCCTTGGGGGCGGCGCCGGCCGCCTGCGGGACGGTGGTCAACGACAGACACAGCAGAAGGACTGCAAGCAGGGTACGGGGAAGGGATCTCATCGTGGTGCGACCCTCTCTGACAGGGAAACAACTACATGCACGCACATTTTCGATCACAAGCGAACTCAAGTAAGCAGCAGCAAACACTAGGAAGGCCACGGTGAGGCGTCAAGGCCCCAGACGTGCCTCGGTAGTTGTGTGGGACTTTGTGCGGATCATCGTGCGGGCGCGGGCACGCGAAAGGGCCCGCCGGCCGGCGGGCCCCCCGGGTGTACGTGGTACGGCGAGGTACTCCGACCGCCGACGCACGGCCTCCAGCAGCCGCCGTCAGGCGTCGGGGTCGCGCAGGCCGACACAGTCGAAGGCCCAGAAGGTCTCCGAGTAGACGAAGGTGCCCGTCATCCACGGCTCGTGCGCGGACAGTCGGGCGACCTGGAACGCGGGGTCGGGGATGCGCAGCGACGGCGAGCGGAAGCCCAGCGGGCTCGCCGCCTCGAAGCCTCGCGTGCGGTAGTACACCGGTGATCCCTCCAGGAACACCAACGGCACCCCCTGCCCGTCGGCCGCCGCGAGGGCGTGCTCGATGAGGCGGGCGCCGATGCCCCGGCCCTGGGCGTCGGGGTGCACACCGAGCGGCGAGAGGGACATGACGTCCACGATCCGGCGCGGGGCGTCCAGACGCGCCGCGCTCAGCAGGACGTGCCCGACCACCCGGCCGGCGAGGGTGGCGACGAAGGACATCGGGGCCAGCGGCGCCCGTGCCGTGCGCAGCGCCTCCACCAGACCGGGCACCCGCCCGTCCCCGAACGCGTGCGTGTGCACCTCGCGTACCGCCGGGTGATCCGCGTCCGTCTCGTGACGGATCACCAACTCACCGTCGGCGGTAGAAATCGGGGAGGTAATTGAGGAGCCTTCCCGCTGATCGTGTGATGTCATGGTCGCGAGCGTAGGCTGCGGAACGCCTCGCACGCACGGCAATTAGAAGGTCAGGGGACGGGGACGACCGACGTGGACGCCCGAGCTCTGCCCGCTGCCGGGCAACGCACCCCCGGCCGCGCGCCCTTCCACCCTTCTCGCCATGGAGACACCTTGTCGCTGCGCATCACCGCTCTGACCGACCCCGACGAGAACACCGCCGGCCGCAGGCTCGCCTGGCTGGCGTCCGGGGCCGAGGGCGCGCCCGTCGGATCCGCGTTCCTGCGGCTGTTCACCCGGCCCGGGCAGGACCACCTCGCCGAACTGGACGTCCAGGTCCACCCGGCCGAGCGGCGCGGAGGCGTGGGTTCGCGGCTGCTCGAAGCGGCCGTCGAGGCGGCGCGCCGGGACGGCCGTCGCAGCGTGATCGCGCAGGCGACGGCGGACTCCCCCGGCGACGCGTTCCTCGCCGCCCGGGGTTTCGGCAAGGTACTGACCCTGACCTACACCCGGCTGCCGCTGGCCGACGCGGACCTCTCGTCCCTCACCAAGGCCATCGGGACGCCGCACCCCGGCTACCGGCTGACGTCCTGGGACGGGACGGTGCCCGACGAGCTCGCCGACACCTTCGTGGCGTCGCGCCGGGCCATGGACGACATGCCGATGGGCGCCACCGACTTCGGCACTGTGGTCTGGGACCTCGACCGCGTGAAGGCGGCGGCCGCGGCCGTCGCCAAGCGCGGCGAGACCCTGCACACCGTCGCGGCCGTCGACGAGTCGGACGGCTCGATCGTCGGATTCACCGAACTCGTGGTCCCGGGCGACGGCACCGGCGACGCCCAGCACTACGGCACCGCCGTGCTGCCCGAACACCGCGGCCACGGTCTCGCCCACTGGATGAAGGCCGCCTCCATCCACCAGGCCCGCGAGAGCCACCCCCACCTCGCGGGGCTGCTGACCGACACCGCGGACAACAACCCGCACATGCGTCACATCAACGACACGCTCGGCTATCTGCCGACGCACGCCGCCCACGAGTACCAGCTCGACCTGTAGGCGAGCCTTCCGGCCCGGGACTCACAGCAAGCCGCCGTACCCTGACTCACCCGCGACAGCGTGCAGTGAGGTGAGGCGGATGAGCGGTCCGAACCGTCCCGGGGACGTTCTGGTCGTCGACGATGACGACGCGGTGCGCCGCTCGCTGGAGCGGGGGCTGCGGCTCAGCGGCTTCCGGGTGCGCACCGCCGACGGCGGGCGGGCCGCGCTCGCCGCCGTCGGGCAGATGCCCCCCGATGTGCTGGTGCTCGACGTCTCCATGCCGGGCATGAGCGGCATCGAGGTGTGTACGGCCCTGCGGAGCGCCGGGCACGACCTGCCCGTGCTGATGCTGTCGGCGCTCGACGAGACCGCCGACCGCATCGCCGGGCTCCAGGCGGGCGGCGACGACTATCTGGTCAAGCCGTTCGCGCTCCAGGAGCTGGTGCTGCGGCTGCACGCGCTGCTGCGCCGCCGCCCGCCCGCCGAGCACGACGTGGTCCGGGCCTGCGGTCTCGTCGTCGACCCGGCGGCCCGTACCGCACACCGCGACGGACGCCTCCTCGACCTCACCCGGCGCGAGTACGAACTCCTCGAAGTCCTCGCCCGCAACACCGGCCTCGTCCTCAGCCGCGACCAGCTGCTCGAACGGGTCTGGGGGTACGACGTCGACGTACGCACCGACGCGGTGGACACCTTCGTCAGCTATCTGCGCCGCAAGCTGGAGGCGGACGGTGCTCCCCGTCTCCTCCACACCGTGCGCGGGGTGGGTTTCGTCCTGCGGGAGCGGCCGTGAAACTGTCCACCCGGATCGCCCTGGCGGTGGGCGTGGCCGTACCGGTACTCGTGCTGGCCTGCGGCTGGCTGCTGCTCACGCTCGTCGCCCGCGATCTGCACCGCGAGGAGGACAGCCATCTGCGGACCCGGGCCACCGCGATCGCCCACGACGCCCGCACGCTGCTGCGCGCCGCGGCCAACGACCAGCCCACCGCCGAGGAGAACCGTCAGCGCAAGCTCTTCAACGCGGCACTCGACGTGGGCGTACGGCTGACCGGGCCCGACGGGACGTTCAGCGGCGGTCCGCAGCCCGACGCGTCGGTTCCCCTGCCGGACGCCGGAAAGGGGCCGGTGACCGTGCGGGGCGCGGGCCGCAGCTGGCGGGCGTACGCTCTGCCGGTCAAGGGGCCGCAGGTGTCCGGCACCCTGTGGGTGTTCGCGCCGGACACCGCGAACCGGGCCCGACTCGGCCTCGTACGAAGGCGGACGGTGACCACCGCCCTGCTCGCCGCCCCGCTCTCCGCGCTGCTCGCCTGGGCCGTCGCGAGCGGTGCGACCCGCCCGCTGCGCCGGTTGCGCCGACAGGCGGCGGGCCTCGACCCCCGTACGAGCGCGGTACGGCTCGAACACCGGCCGACCCGGGTCACCGAGGTCGACGACCTGGCCGCCACCCTCCAGACCGTGCTGGCCCGCTACGACGAACAGGCCGCCCGCACCGCCCAGGCACTCGACACGGCCCGATCCTTCTCCGCGGCCGCC
The DNA here is from genome assembly GCF_055570295.1 of Streptomyces sp. NPDC031265. Classification (NCBI taxonomy): domain Bacteria; kingdom Bacillati; phylum Actinomycetota; class Actinomycetes; order Kitasatosporales; family Streptomycetaceae; genus Streptomyces; species Streptomyces sp. NPDC031265. The sequence continues at coordinate 9,254 of NZ_JBVIHM010000017.1, read as the reverse complement.
TCGCACGAGCTGCGCAATCCGCTGATGAGCATGGGCACCAACCTCGACGTCCTGGCCCTTCCCGGACTGCCGGAGGCCGAACGCGCCGCGGTCGTCGACGAGCTGCGGGCGGAGCACGCGCGGCTGCTCGGCATGCTGGTCGCGCTGCGGGAACTGGGGCGTGGCGATCTGGTGGAGCCGGACGCGTTCCGCCTGCTCGACGTCGCGGAGACCGCGGACGCGGCGGTGGCCGAGGCCCGGCGGCGGGCGCCGGACGCCCGGATCACCCTGGACGCGGAGCCCGCGCCGGTGCACTGCTGGGAGCCCGGCATCCGGATCCTGCTCGACAACCTCGTCGGCAACGCGCTCGCGCACGGCAGGGACGCACAGGGCCGGGCCGAGATCGCCGTGGCCGTCCGCCGGGAGGACGCGCACGTGCTGATCACCGTGGACGACCGGGGCCCGGGCATCCCGCCCGACGCCCGCCAGGAGGTGTTCCGGCGCTTCCGCCGGGGTCCCGGCAGCACCGGCTCCGGACTCGGCCTCACGCTGGCCGCCCAGCAGGCGGCGCTGCACGGCGGGACCATCGAACTGGGCGAGGGGCCGGGCAACGTGGGCACCAGCTGCACGGTACGACTGCCCGCGCGGGCCCTGTCCCAGAGCGGCGCACTCCCCCTCCAGCGGGACTGGCTGACGCTCACGGCCGCCCGGTCACAGAGTTTCCACAAAGAGCCTTCCTAGCCTCCCGTTGTTGGAACCAATCCTGTGGAACGGGAGGCAGCAACCATGAACAAACCCTTCTCGCCCCGCCGCCGGGTGGCCGCGGTCGCGCTGGCCGCGACGGCCGTACTGACCGTCACCGCGCCGAGCGCCTTCGCGAACGCGACCCCCTCCAAGACCCCGCGCACCACGGCCGAGGCGCCCAAGAGCGACGGGGCCAAGGGTGTCTGCAAGCGCGCACCCAAGGTCGCGGCGCGCCTGGGCCGCTCGCTCGACCGGCTCAACGGCGGTGTGAACACCGTGGGTTCGGTGGCCCGGCTGCAACAGCGGGTCGACAACGCGAAGAAGGAGGACCACAAAGCGATCGAGACCTACCTCGGCGACAAACTCACGTACCGGAAGGGATTGGTGACGACCCTTCAGCAACGCCAGAAAGACCTCAAGGACGTGGCCGCCTGGTGCAAGGCCAACAACAGCGGGACGAAGTGATGCGTGTCCGCGCGGTCCTGCACACCGTGGCGGCGGTGGCTCTGACCGCCGCGCTCGCCACGGCCTGCTCCCACTCCCACGCCCGGTCTGACTCGCCCTCGGGCACGGAGCAGCAGATGGAGCAGAAGGTCGGCGCGGCGGAGTCGGCAGCGGCGGCCGCGGACACGGATGCCAAGGGGGACAACTAGGGACGGTCCGGCGAGCGGGCCGTCCGTGACGGCGGCCCGCCCTTCGGCCCCGAAACGCCTGCGAAGGTCCGCAAACAACCCCTGCAACTGCCCCGCCGCGCCTTGACGTCTGCTCTATGGACGGACAGTGGGCGGTGGTCGTCGGCGCGGGTCTGGACGCCAGCGGTGCGATCGTCGGCGCCCTCACCACATGGGCGAGTACCCGCGTCTCCGCCCGCGGGCAGCTCAACGTGGCGCGTTTGCAGCTCGTTTCGCAGCAGGAGGCCGAGACGATCGCCCGCAAACGCGCCGCGTACGCGGACCGGTTCCTGTGCGTGGACACCGTCCGGCGCCAGATGCGGATCGTGCGCCGACACGTTCAAGCGCCGCGGGGCACCGAAGACGGCCTCGAAGCGAACCGGGCGGCCGTGCACGACCGTATACGGGACACACAGGCAGCCGAGTGGGTGCTGCGCCTCATGCTCGCCGAGGACGAACAGGCAGCGGTGACGGACCTGATCAATGCGATCTACACCTGCCACCCCGCGCTCATCGAGGACGTCGACGAGTGACTGGCGCGCGGGGAGCCGGACGGGACACGCGAACCCGCCGACACCCTGCGGTACAGGGAGACCACCGGCGCCCCGCAGGCCCAGATGCTGGACTTCGCGGGCTAGGGCGTGTACTCCCCGGGCGAGATCACCACCGGCGCGGCGGCCAGGACAGCACGGGCCGACGGCCGGTGGACGAGGAACCCGGTTGCCCGGCCCCGGCGCTCCTGCCAGAGTCTCCGCCATGCCTACGTTCTCCGCTTATGACGGAACCAAACTTGCCTACCACGTATTCGGGGACGGGCCCCCGCTGATCTGCCTGCCCGGCGGACCGATGCAGGCCTCCATGTACCTCGGGGAGCTCGGTGGTCTCTCCGCGCACCGGCGGCTGATCATGCTGGACCTTCGGGGAACCGGTGATTCATCTGCTCCGGAGGACACCGCCTCGTACCGCTGCGACCGGCTCGTCGACGATGTCGAGGCGCTGCGCGAGCACTTGCGCCTCGACCGGGTGGATCTGCTCGCGCATTCCGCAGGTACGAATCTGGCCGTGCGGTACGCGGAGCGTCATCCGCAGCGCGTCGGCAGGCTCGCCCTGATCACGCCCAGTGTGGCGGCTCTCGGCATCGCGGTGTCGGGTGAGGTCCGGCGCGAGACGGCGCTGCTGCGCCGGGAGGAGCCGTGGTTCCCGGAGGCGTTCGCGGCTCTGGAGGCGATCTTCGCCGGGAAGGCGACGGCTGACTCGTGGCCTGCCGTCGCGCCGTTCTGGTACGGGCGCTGGGACGAGGCGGCCCGGGCCCACAAGGCTGCCGAGGACGGGCAGAAGAACGGGGAGGCCGCGGCGGCCTTCGGGGGCGAGGGCGCCTTCGATCCCGAGGCCACACGGGCGGCGCTCGCGCGGCTCGCCTCGCACGTCCTGCTGCTGGCCGGGGAGGTCGATCTCAATTCGCCGCCGCGCGCGATGGCCGAGCTGGTCGAGGTGTTCCCGCACGCCGAGCTGGTCGTTCAGCCGGGGGCCGGGCACTTCCCCTGGCTCGACGACGCCGAGCGGTTCGTGACGACCACCGGCGCGTTCCTGGACTGACGCCTCCGGGCAAGCCGTCGGTGCCCGCTCCGCGGACCGCGGAGCGGGCACCGGGTGTCGGGGACGCACGAGGAGGGGAACCCTGCGTCCCCGGCACGCGAGCGGCCGTACCGACGGACGGGCGCGGCCACTTCGAAGCCCTGCCACCACCATCGCAGGCGCGCCCCGCCCGCCGACAGTGAACCGCCAGCCACAATCGCTCCCCCGGTGGCGCACAAAGGGGCGGAGAACGGTCTCGTGTACGCACGCTCCATCAGTCGCGGTGGCAACGATTTGATCGCGAAACCGGACGCGAGCATTCCCGCGGCCGCGCTCCGGCGTTGAACCGGGCATGGACAGGGACGCTGCACAGGGCCCGGAAACCGCGCACCGGGCCGAACTGACCGGGGCCTACTGGCTGTCCACACCAGCCCGCCCGGGATTCGACTGCGAATGGTGCACCCGGCTGCGTGAGGCGGACCGGCGGGCCTCAAGGCTGGCCGGCGCCTCCGGCACGGGGTGGGAGAGCGACCGGATGAGTCACGCGCGGGCGGCCATGATGAGCCTGGCGCTGGTGACCATCGTGCTCGCCATGGCGATGACCGCCTCCCACATGTGACCGGGCAGGGTCATGACCGGGCAAGGTCAAGCGGGCAGCGTGGCGAGGCAGTCGGTCAGGTGCCGGTTGACCTCGTCGGGGCGCTCCTGCTGGATCCTGTGGCCGCGGCCGTCGAGGATGTGCGAGGCGCGCAGTCCGGGCAGGGCGTCGGGGAACGCCTCGATCGCGTCGGTCGGCCATGACGGAGTTTCGCGGCGCCCGCCCGCCGCCCCGCCTCCTTCCTCAACCGCTCCCCCAGCTCCCCCGCTGTGAAAAACGTTTGGCGGTCCGGGGGCGGCGTGCGTAGCGTCACCACTCGTGACTTCCACTCCGGCTTCCACGCCCACGCTGCGTACCGAGCGTCTGCTCCTTGAGCGGTACACCCCCGAGGACGAGGAGAGCTTCGTCGCCTTGTTCCAGGACTCCAGGGTCTCCCGGTGGATGGGGGACGGGCCTACGTCCGAAGCGGACGACCGGGCCCTGTTCGGGCGGATCTTCACCAAGGTCTATGCCGAGGAGCGGTTCGACGTCTGGGCCGTTCGCCGGAACGGGCGGCTGGTCGGGCATGCCGAGATCAAACCGACCGACGTGGTCGACGGGCACGAGATCATCTATGCGCTGGCCCCCGACGCGTGGGGTTCCGGCCTCGGCGTGGAGGTGGCCCGGGCCATCGTCGCCTACGGCTTCGACACCCTCGGGCTGACCGAGGTGCACGCCACCGTGGCCGCGCCGAACACGGCGTCACTGGCGGTGCTGGCCAAGATGGGGTTCGAGCACGTCCGGGACATCACGGAGGACGACGGCAGTACGACCCGGGTACTGACCTGCACCCAGAGCCGCGCGGCCACGGCCACAGGCGCGGCTTCGGACGTACGCGACCCGCGGCGCCCCGCCATGCGGCAGCCGACACAGCCCGGGTGACCCTGCCGGGCCGTGGCGTCGCGCCAATGGCGTGAACCCACCGTTGCCCGCGGCCGGGTACGGGTACCCGGGCGGTCCCGCGACGCACGAGCGAGGATGGGGAGGGACCGCCGATGAGGGCTGTGACGTGGCAGGGCAAGCGGAATGTCCGGGTGGAGACCGTGCCGGACCCGGTGATCCAGGAGCGCACCGACGCGATCGTGCGCGTCACCTCGACCGGACTGTGCGACTTCGACCTCCGTCTGTACGAGCAGCACGACACCCTCGCCCCTTTCGTCGAACCGGGAGAGATCCTCGGCCACGAGGCCATCGGGATCGTCGAGGAGACCGGCTCCGAGGTGCCGGACCTCAAGCCCGGCGACCGGGTCGTCGTGCCGTTCCACATCGCCTGCGGACACTGCTGGATGTGCTCGGCGGGGCTGCCCGCGCAGTGCCGGACGACCCACGACCCGGACCACGACACCGGAGCCGCGCTCTTCGGCCACGGCGAGCGGTACGGCTCGGTACCGGGCGCGCAGGCGGAGTATCTGCGCGTGCCGCAGGCCCAGTTCGGGCCGATCCGGGTGCCCGAGGGCCCGCCGGACGACCGTTTCGTCTACCTCTCCGAGGTACTGCCGAGCGCCTGGCAGGCGGTCCAGTACGCGGACATTCCGCCGGCCGGTACGGTCGCCGGGCTCGGCCTCGGCCCCCTCGGCGACATGGCCTGCCGGATCGCCCTGCAACGCGGCGCCGCGCACGCCATCGGCGTCGACGTGGTGCCCGAGCGGCTGGCGCGGGCGCGCAAGCGGGGCGTGGAGGTGTTCGATCCGGGTGACTACGAAAGCCAGGACGAGCTGATCGCCGCGATCGGCACCCATACGTTCGGCCGGGGGCCCGACTCGGTGATCGACGCCGTCGGCACCGAGGCCCACGACGGTCTGCTCGGCCAGCTGGCCCTCGCCCAGCAGGTGTCCGGAACCGCCCCGCCGCAGGGCCGGGCCGCGCGGCGTACCGCCACGACCGGCGCCGACCGGTCGGCCGCCCTCCATCTGGCGATCGCCCTGGTCCGCCGGGGCGGCACCATCTCGCTGGGCGGCGACTACGGCGGGACCGCCGACCCCCTGCCGCTGATGACGCTGTCCGACAAGCACGTCCAGCTGCGCACGGGCCGGACCAACGTCAACCGCTGGAGCGACGACATCATGTCGTTCCTCGCCGACGACGACCCGCTCGGCGTGGACGACTTCGCCACCCACCACCTCCCGCTGGAGCAGGCTCCGCACGCGTACGACATCTTCGACCGCGGGGCCGACGGCGCCGTCAAGATCCTCATGCGACCCTGACTGGGCTGTCCCCGTTGACCGGCTGGGCGGACGGGGGCAGGCGGCATGAGTGTCGTAGGGGTGGAGCGGTCGCGGGAAGGCGTCCGCGGTCGCAGGGCGCTCAACTCCGCGATGTGGGCGCTTCTCATACCCGGTGGCACAGCGCTGGGCGCCGCAATCGCGCAGTACACGGTCTGGGTGGGCGCGATCGTCATGCTCGGCTTCACCGCCGTCGCCGCCTGTCTGATCGGCGGCTCCTGACACCGCGCCTGGGCCGCGACGCTCGCCCTGTTCGGCCGTGCCCGCCATCATCGTTCCCCCGTCTTGGAGCCGCTCCCCCTCAGGACGCCTCCGCCCCGTCGATCAGTTCCTGCACCCGCTCCCCCATACAGCGCCCGAGGGCCTGGTACGCGTCGAACTGCCGGTGGTCGAACCACTGGTCACTGGTGCTGTCGTGTGGGAAGACCGGGTTGGCCGCCGCGTACGAGAGCAGTTCGTACGGCAGGTCCTTCGTCAGCGTGGTGCGGGCCACGATCAGGGTGCCGCGGCGGTCCCGGTGGCCGTCGATGTCCAGGTCCTCGGGGTAGGTGATGTCGCCGGTGACCACCGACGTACGGGACAGCCGGGCGTTGAGCTCGGAGAGCACACTGGGGGGCTGGAGCGGGTCGCTGCTGCCGGGGACCAGGCCGGTCGGCTCGTGCAGGGTGATGGTGATGCCCAGTTCCTCGTGGGCGAGCGCGATCGCCTGGGCCAGGGTGGTGGCGAAGGGCGGGATGTCTCCGCTCGCGTCGATGCAGACCGCCGTCCGTACACCCTGCCGCAGGAGCTCGACCAGGCCGAGGTTCTCGTAGTGGCCGCCGTCGGTCACCAGCAGCAGCCGGTCGTCCATCGGGTAGCGGCCGAACACCTCGCGCAGCAGATACGGCAGTCGGCGGATCAGCGGCGCCGGGGGCGACGGCCAGCGCGGGGTGTTCCACTGCTCGGCGAGCGCGCCGGGGTTGGGCAGCCAGCTGCCCAGCCGTGCGTTGGAGAGGGCGAACAGCGTCTGGAAGGTGCGGGCCTGGGCCCCCATGGCCGAGGCGAAGGCCGCACCCGAGATCGCGATGGCCGACTGGACGGTCAGGTCCCGCGCGATGTGCCGCTTGGAGCGCTGCTCCAGACAGGCGGTGCAGGCGTAGCCCACATCGGGTCCGCCGACGTAGTCGTGGGAGAGCGTGTAGGAGACCGCCCGGCGGCCGGGCGGTGTGCGGTCGCTGCCGGAGAGGTTCGCCGCGCCGGCGAAGATGACCTGGGGGAAGTGCTCCTTGCGCGCGCCGTACTCGCTGAGCGTGGTGGTCTCGGTGGCGAAGTCGTACGGCCGGGCCACCTGCGTACCGTGCGTGCCGGGCAGGATCTCCCGGCGTACGGCGAACGCGGAGGCGAGCCGGCGGCGGTAGAAGGGGTGCAGGCTCATCCACGTCTGGTCCAGGAGCGAGCCGATGAACAGCAGCACGGCCGGGACGCAGATCCGCATCCACAGCGGCCAGGCCCAGCCGGTTGCCGTCGTCCAGCCGAGGATGAACAGGAAGACGACCGCGAGCACGACCAGCACGACCCACACCATCAGATACTGCAGCAGGCCGTTGGGCACGGCACGGCTCAGGCCCGACCGCCCCCGCACGACCTCCATCACCTTGGACAGACCCGAGCGCACGGTCTGGCGCCGCCGCCACAGGGTGCCCACCAGCGCCGCGACATAGGTGACCAGTACGGTCACGCCCGCGCCCACCGTGGCGTCGGGGCGGCTGATCTGGTGCCGGGTCTGGAGGTAGACCGCCGACCAGGCGAGCAGCGGGAGCACGACGACCACGGCGGTCAGCGCGAGTGTCAGCACCACGAACGCCTGGAAGGCCCGGGCCAGCCAGCGGGCCACCTGGTCGGCGCGGTCCCAGACGTACGCGGCGAGCCACAGCAGCCAGATCCCGGCGGTGGCGACGAGCGTGTACGCGACCGTCCACACCGCCGGGTCGCGGAACGACGGGCGCGGTGGCGTGGCCGTGCAGTGGGCGCAGAAGCGAATGCCGGGCTTGGCGAGGTGGGTCAGGTCGGTCACCGGCACCTCGTGGTACGCCCAGCTCAGCACCAGCCCGATGGTGCCGGTCGCGACGGCCAGCAGGAACAGGGACGCGAGCAGACCGCGCAGCAGCACTCCGAGGGCGACCATCCACTGTCCGGTGCCATCGGCGACGTACTTGGAGTGCCGCCGCAGATGGTCCTCCTCGGGCGAGCCGGGGGCGAACACGTCCCTGGAGGTGAGGGTGTCGTTCAGGGCGAGTTGCATCGCGCCGACCGTGTAACCGCCGCCGGAGACGGAGACCAGGTACCGGGCCTCGCGCAGCGACCGGCGCAGCGCCTGGAGGGCGCCGAGGGTGACGGTGGCCGAGCGGATGCCGCCCCCGGAGACGCAGAAGCCGAGCTTCGCGTGCTGTCGGCCGGGGGCCGTCGTGCTCTGGTAGCGCCAGTGCGCCGAGGGGACGCCCGGCTCGGCGTGCGGATGGATGACCCCGGTCGGCCAGACCCGCCCGTCGGCCTCCGCGACGGGCCACGGGGGAACCACCTCGGGGGTGGAGGTGGGGTGTTCGTGGTGGGGCGACGGGGTGGGCGCGTCGTCGTCCGCGTGGGGGTGCTCGTCGTCGGCGTCCGCGTTCGCGGGTTGCTCGCGCCCGCTCGCGACCTCCTTCCACGTCCCCCTGCCCGCGCGGGAGACCGTGGTGGCCCACACCATCGCGCCCACGACCGTGGAGGCCCCGAGCATCGGCCACTTGACGGTCTCCAGCGCCGTGGCCGTGGCGAACGGCCAGTCACCGACGGCGCCGTGCACCCTCAACGCGCCGACGAGCAGACCGTTTTCGACCAGACCGAACACCGCACCGGCGAACGTGGCGATCATCGCCCAGTGGGAGACCTGACGGCCACGCCGCCCGGAGTACGCGTGGTGCCCGATCAGGAACACGAGCAGCAGCGTCGCGGTGCCGCAGGCGACCCACACCATGTGGGCCACCAGCGCGTCCCGGAAGGCCGGGGCGTGCCCGTCGTACACCTGCTTGGCCGCCGTGGCCGTACCGGCGAGCTGGAGCCGGGCGATGTCGACGTCCGGGGCGCGCCACAGGAAGTAGGCGCCTCCGAGCGCCGCCGGAACGAGCGCTGCCCAGGCCCGCAGGAACCCCTGCTTGGCCGTGACGGGCCGGGCGGGCCGGGCAGCCGTCGGGGACGGCTGCGAGGAGTGAGGCATCGGGTCACCTCGTGAGGTCGGTCGTGGTGCGTACCGTCCCGGTGGTCCACGGTCCCCCGGCCGTGGACCACCGGGACGGTACGCGCGGGTCTAGGGCGTGGTTTGGGAGGGCCGGGTTCCCTGTGGGGGGGGGGGGGGGGGGGGGGTGGCGGGGGGGGGGGGGGGTCGACACAACCCTAAGAAGGAGGTAAGAA
>NZ_JBVIHM010000016.1:169443-186460 GCF_055570295.1 Streptomyces sp. NPDC031265 | reverse complement strand
GTAGACGGCTACGCTCCCGATCCCGGCGTCCCGGCAAGCACGGGCGACACGGACAGCGATTTCGCCACGGTTGGCGATGAGCACCTTGCGCACGATGGCTCCCTCCTTGAAAAACAAGCTGAGTTTAGGGAAGCCGTACACCGGCCCACGACCCGTCCCCCGTGGTGAGCTTGCCCACACGGAGTGTGATCCGCGGCTCGCTCATGTCGCGAAATCCCTTGTCGCACCACGGTACGCCGGGTCCCTGCCCGGCACATTAGCGTTCTGGTGTGGTCAAGGTCTCTGTCCCGACAGCCAGCGGGCCCCTCACATTCTTTGTGGAGTCCCTACGAATGGCCGAATGATTCTTTGCGCGCGGAAGCGCGAGTGGAAGATCGGGCTCACCGTGTCGTCCAAACCCTTGCCCAAGGGTTTACCCTCCCCCAAGCTCTTGAGGAGCAGGGGGGACCCCCATGTAGCGTTCGTGATGTCAGACGTACTACCGGTAACAGGGGCTGGGTGTAAGCAGGGGGTGGTGCGCCGTGGCGCGCAGACCGGTGGCTGTGGTGGCCGCGATCGTTCTTCTGGCCGAAGCCGTCGGCATCGTACTGATCAACTGGTTCTTCGGGCATGCCGTCGATCGGCAGCACATGTCCCTCGGCGGGGTCGACTCGGACACGATGTCGACCACGACGTACGTCATGGGCGGGGTCTTCGGGTTCTACCTCGGCCTGTGCGGCGTCGTCCTGCTGCTTGCCGGTGTACGCGACCGGGCGCCCGGGCGGTTCGGGCGCATCGTGCTCATCACGTGTGCGGTGACGCACGGGGTGCTGGGGGCGTTGACGGTGGGGCTGGTGGGGTGGGTCGCGTTCGCGTTCATGATGGTTGTGCTGGCGCTGGTTGTGCTGGTGCTGCTCATGTATGCGCCGCGCCTGCCGGCGGAGCCGGCTGACGCCCCCTCGGGTGAGGGCACCCCGCCTGAGCCTGCTGCCGCGTGAGCGCTCCGCTGGAAGCGGGGCGCATTTCGGCTGCGGACCGTGCGTGGCTGGTCTCTCCCCCAGGTTCTCGGCTTCGCTCGAACAGGGGGGACCCCCATCGCGGCGGAGCCGCACAATGACACGGCTCCGCGCCCCTATAGGGCAGTGTGCCGCAACGGGAATGCGACAGCTCGGCTCAGTCCCACAAGTCCGTGATCCCGATCCCCAGTTCCGCCAGCAGCTCGCGCAGCAACGGCAGGGACAGGCCGATCACGTTTCCCGGGTCGCCGTCGATGCCGTTCACGAACGGGGCCGAGCGGCCGTCCAGGGTGAACGCGCCCGCCACGTGGAGGGGTTCGCCACTCGCCACGTACGCGGCGATCTCCGCGTCGCTCGGCTCGCCGAAGCGGACCGTGGTGGACGCCGTGGCCGAGGCGCGGCGGCCGTTCGCCGTGTCGATGACGCAGTGGCCCGTCCGCAGCACTCCGGCGCGGCCGCGCATGGACTTCCAGCGGGCCGTGGCCTCCTCGGCGTCGGCGGGCTTGCCCAGCGCCTCGCCGTCCAGCTCCAGGACCGAGTCGCAGCCGATGAGCAGGGCTCCGGCGGCCTCGGGGCGGGCGGCGACCGCGTCGGCCTTGGCCTCGGCGAGGACCAGGGCGAGTTCGCCGGGCGTGGGGGCGGTGAGGGCGTCCTCGTCGACCCCGCTGACGATGACCTCGGGGGCGAGGCCGGCCTGGCGCAGCAGACCGAGCCGGGCGGGCGAGGCGGAGGCGAGGACGAGGCGGCGTGCGGCGGCAGTCATACGGGTCATCGTAGACAGCGCGGGGCGCCACCCGGACGGCGTACGCCTGTGAACGGAGGCGGTGTACGCGTCAGCGGAGGCTGACCACGAACATCCCCAGCACCATGAGCAGCGCCAGCACCAGGCCCGCGCGCCGCATCATCGCCTGGGCGTCGCGCAGTTCCTTGGGCGGCTCGTTCTTCGGGTCGGACCACAGCATGCCTTCGATACTGCGGCCGCCGGGGTCCCGGCGCCTGAGTACCCGTACTCAAGCGCCGGGGGCCCGGGGACTACGCCGGCCAGTACGTGCGCGCCCACGAGCGCGGACCCGGCCGGGGGACCGGGTGGCGGGCGATGCGGGCCGGGTCGGACCACTCCTCGGGGGGCAGCGGCGCACCGGACGACGCGGACGCCGTCGCCGCGGCGCGCGCCCGGACCACCGCCAGTGCGGCGGCCAGCTCCTCCGGAGTGGGGTTGCCCCGTACGACCTTGATCATGACCGCTCCTTCGGGGCCTAGAGGGGGATGTTGCCGTGCTTCTTCGGAGGAAGGCTTTCCCGCTTCGTCCGCAGCTGACGCAGGCCCCGCACGATGTGCGCACGGGTTTCGGACGGCATGATCACGGCGTCCACATAGCCGCGCTCGGCCGCGATGTACGGGTTGAGGAGCGTGTCCTCGTAGTCGGCGATCAGCTCCGCGCGGGTGGCCTCGGCGTCGTCCGCGGCCGCGATCGTACGGCGGTGCAGGATGTTCACCGCGCCCTGCGCGCCCATCACCGCGATCTGCGCGGTCGGCCAGGCCACGTTGAGGTCGGCGCCCAGGTGCTTGGAGCCCATGACGTCGTACGCGCCGCCGAAGGCCTTGCGGGTGATGACCGTGATCAGCGGGACGGTCGCCTCGGCGTACGCGTAGATCAGCTTGGCGCCGCGCCGGATGATGCCGCCGTACTCCTGGTCCACGCCCGGCAGGAAGCCCGGCACGTCCACGAAGGTGATCACCGGCACGTTGAAGGCGTCGCAGGTGCGCACGAAGCGCGCGGCCTTCTCGGAGGCGTTGATGTCCAGGCAGCCGGCGAACTGCATCGGCTGGTTGGCGACGATGCCGACCGGGAAGCCCTCGACGCGGCCGAAGCCGGTGAGGATGTTCGGCGCGAACAGGGCCTGGGTCTCCAGGAACTCGCCGTCGTCCAGGACGTGCTCGATGGCCGTGTGCATGTCGTACGGCTGGTTCGCGGAGTCCGGGATGAGCGTGTCCAGCTCCCGGTCGGCGTCCGAGGCCTCCAGGTCGGCCTCCTCGGGGAAGGCCGGGGGCTCGCTCAGGTTGTTCGAAGGCAGGTACGAGAGCAGGGACTTGACGTACTCGATGGCGTCCTTCTCGTCGCCCGCCATGTGGTGCGCCACACCCGAGGTGGTGTTGTGGGTGCGCGCGCCGCCCAGCTCCTCGAAGCCGACGTCCTCGCCGGTGACGGTCTTGATGACGTCCGGGCCGGTGATGAACATGTGCGAGGTCTGGTCGACCATCACCGTGAAGTCGGTGATGGCGGGGGAGTAGACCGCGCCGCCCGCGCAGGGGCCGACGATGAGGGAGATCTGCGGGACCACGCCCGAGGCGTGCACGTTGCGGCGGAAGATCTCGGCGAACAGGCCGAGCGCGACCACGCCCTCCTGGATGCGGGCGCCACCGCCGTCGTTGATGCCGATGACCGGGCAGCCGGTCTTCAGCGCGAAGTCCATGACCTTGACGATCTTCTCGCCGTAGACCTCGCCGAGCGAGCCGCCGAAGATGGTGAAGTCCTGGGAGTAGACGCAGACCGGGCGCCCGTCGACCGTGCCGTAACCGGTGACGACACCGTCTCCGTACGGGCGGTTCTTCTCGATCCCGAAGTTGGTCGAGCGGTGCCGGGCGAACTCGTCGAGCTCGACGAACGACCCTTCGTCGAGGAGCAGGTCGACCCGCTCACGGGCGGTCAACTTGCCCTTGGCGTGCTGCTTTTCCACAGCGCGCTCGGAGCCGGCGTGCGTTGCCTCCCCGATGCGGCGCTGCAGATCCGCGAGCTTGCCCGCGGTCGTGTGGATGTCAGTCACTTCTTGCTGCTCCGGCTCGGACATCGGGATGCGGCTCCCTGCCTGGTCACGGGTTTCGGCTGGCTACTGACTCGTAGGGTAGTGGCGCGGATACCGTTCGGCAGTGCGTCGTTTGCCACACCGGGGTGCGCTTGCGCCCGCGCGCCTAACCTGGCTCGTATGACGCCCCAGGACGCATCCGAAAGCCGCTGGTCCGACCTCGACCGGCCTCCTCTGAACGCCTCCGCCCTGCGCCACGCCCTGGTGCGGCCGGGCGCCCTGTGGACCTCCCTGGACGTGGTCCAGGCGACGGGCTCGACCAACTCCGACCTGACCGCCCGGGCCAAGGAGCTCCCCGAGGGCGCGGTCCTGGTGGCCGAGGAGCAGACCGCCGGGCGCGGCCGCCTCGACCGCAGCTGGTCGGCGCCGCCGCGCTCGGGCCTCTTCTTCTCCGTGCTGCTGCGGCCCGGCCCGGGCGTCCCGGTGGAACGCTGGGGCTGGCTCCCGCTGCTGGCCGGGGTGGCGGTCGCCACCGGTCTGTCCCGCGCCGCGGGCGTCGACACGGCGCTGAAGTGGCCCAACGACCTGCTGGTCAAGGTCGGCGGCGAGGAGCGCAAGGCGGGCGGGATCCTTGCCGAGCGGGCGGGCGGGGACGCGGTGGTGGTCGGCATCGGCCTCAATGTCACCCTGCGCGCCGACGAGCTGCCGGTGCCCGGCGCCGGGTCGCTGGCGCTGGCGGACGCGATCTCGACCGACCGCGAGACGCTGCTGCGGGCCGTGCTGCGCTCCCTGGAGCAGTGGTACGTGGACTGGCGCGAGGCGGGCGGCGACCCGGCGGCGTCCCGGCTCCAGGAGACGTACGCGGCGGGCTGCGCCACGCTCGGCCGGGCCGTGCGCGCCGAGCTCCCGGGCGACCGCGCCCTGACCGGCGAGGCGGTCGCGGTGGACGCGGACGGGCGCCTGGTACTCGCCACGGAGGAGGGCGGGCGCGAGGCGGTGGCGGCGGGCGACATCGTCCACCTGCGCCCGGCGGCGGGCTGAGCCCCCTCGTTTCGCCTCGGAGTCACCTCCGAGCGACAAGGCAAAGCGACAAGGCAACGGGTGCGAGGACGTGAGCTACGGCACACCTGCCGTATCGTGGAGCCCGATCCAGCGACAGATCGGCAGGTAAGTGCGCAGGGAACGGGCAGGAGGCGGCTGGTGACCGTCGACGACACGCAGTCCGGTGAGGGTGCCGGCCCCCCCTCGGAGCCGGTGCCCTCCGCGTACCCGACCCCGCACCACGTCGTGGACCACACCGCCGAGCCCACCGCCGATCCGCTCGCCATCCGCCTGGAGCAGCTGATCCTGGGCGCGGACCGCCGGTACACGCCGTTCCAGGCGGCCCGGACGGCCGGGGTCTCCATGGAGCTGGCCTCGCGGTTCTGGCGGGCCATGGGGTTCGCGGACATCGGGCAGGCAAAGGCGCTCACCGAGGCCGACGTGCTGGCGCTGCGCCGGCTCGCCGGTCTGGTCGAGGCGGGGCTGCTCAGCGAGCCCATGGCGGTCCAGGTGGCCCGCTCCACCGGGCAGACCACCGCCCGGCTGGCCGAATGGCAGATCGATTCCTTCCTGGAGGGCCTGACCGAGCCGCCCGAGCCCGGTATGACCCGTACGGAGGTCACGTACCCGCTGGTGGAGCTGCTCCTGCCGGAGCTGGAGGAGTTCCTCGTCTATGTGTGGCGGCGCCAGCTGGCCGCCGCCACCGGGCGCGTGGTGCAGGCCGCCGACGACGAGGAGATGGTCGACCGGCGGCTCGCCGTCGGCTTCGCGGACCTCGTCGGGTTCACGCGGCTCACCCGGCGCCTTGAGGAGGAGGAGCTGGGCGAGCTCGTCGAGGCCTTCGAGACGACCGCCGCCGACCTGGTCGCCGCGCATGGCGGCCGCCTCATCAAGACCCTCGGCGACGAGGTCCTCTTCGCCGCCGACGACGCCGGGACCGCCGCCGAGATATCGCTCCGGCTCATCGAGACGATGGGCCACGACGAGACGATGCCGGCGCTGCGCGTGGGCATCGCCTTCGGCACGGTCACCACCCGGATGGGCGATGTCTTCGGCACGACCGTGAACCTGGCCAGCCGGCTCACCTCGATAGCGCCCAAGGACTCGGTCCTGGTGGACGGCGCGTTCGCGGAGGAGGTGGCGCGTACGGGCGACGCGCCGGTGTCGGAGACGCAGGCCGCGGAGGAGGCCGCGAAGGCGGAGAAGGAGGGCGAGGAGCCCCCCAAGTACCGCTTCGCGCTCCAGCCGATGTGGCAGCGCCCGGTGCGGGGCCTGGGCGTGGTCGAGCCCTGGATGCTGCACCGTCGGGGTGTGTGAGCGCCCCGCGGGTGCGTGGCGCTTCGTCTGCGAGCCGTCTTGGGCTGGTCGCGCGGTTCCCCGCACCCCTTCCGGGGCGCTGACGCGCCCGCCTAGGATCTCCCGACGTAACGTTCGTTAACGTCGTCGGGAGGGTCTCATGGGCACGGATGAGCAGCGGTACGGGGAGTTCGTGGGCGTACGGCGGCACGGGCACGTCGCCGAGCTGGTCCTGGACCGGCCCAAGGCCATGAACGCCGTCTCCACCGAGATGGCCCGCTCGATCGCCGCCGCCTGCGACGCGCTCGCCGCCGACCCCTCGGCGCGGGCGGTCGTGGTGACCTCCACGCACGAGCGGGCCTTCTGCGTGGGCGCCGATCTCAAGGAGCGCAACTCCTTCACCGACGCCGAGCTCGTGCGCCAGCGCCCCACCGCGCGGGCCTGCTACACCGGCGTCCTGGAGCTGCCCATGCCGACCGTGGCCGCCGTGCACGGCTTCGCGCTCGGCGGCGGGTTCGAGCTGGCGCTCGCCTGCGACCTGATCGTGGCGGACGCGACGGCGGTCGTCGGCCTGCCGGAGGTGTCGGTCGGCGTGATCCCCGGCGGCGGCGGTACGCAGCTGCTGCCCCGGCGCGTGGGCGCGGCCCGGGCGGCCGAACTGGTCTTCACCGCGCGGCGGGTGGAGGCGCCGGAGGCGGGCGAGCTGGGCCTGGTCGACGTGCTGGTGGGCGCGGGCGAGGACCGTACGGAGGCGCTGGCGCTGGCCGGGCGGATCGCGGCGAACTCGCCGGTCGGGCTGCGCGCGGCCAAGCGGGCGATGCGGCTGGGGCACGGGCTCGACCTGCGCGCGGGCCTGGAGGTCGAGGACGCGGCGTGGCGGTCGGTGGCGTTCTCGGGGGACCGGGCGGAGGGCGTCGCGGCGTTCAACGAGAAGCGGAAGCCGCAGTGGCCGGGCGAGTGAGCTGATCTTGTAGTCGGCCCAGGCCCGGCCAACTGATCAAAATTGGGCAAAACTCCCTAAACTGGAGGGATGCGCGGTGAGGGCGAGGGTGTCGGCGGGACCGAGGACGTACGGCTGCGGGCCGTGGTGTCGCTGGCGCAGGCCATGGCGGCGGCCCACACCCCGCGCGAGTCCTGGCGGGCGGCGGCGCTCGGCGCGCGGGACGCGCTCGCCGGGAACTTCGCCGCGCTCTCCACGTGGGAGCGGGAGCTCGGGCGGCTGCGGGTCCTGGTGAACGCGGGCGAACGGGCCGAGGGGGAGGAGGAGTTCCCCGAGGACGAGACGTATCCGGTGCACCAGTTCCCCGAGATCACCGAGTTCCTGCACGAGCGGTGGGCCGGCGGGGGCGAGCCCAACGCCTGGGTGGAGACGGCCGCGGGGCCCGGCGACGCGGCGGGCTACTGCCACGAGCGGGTCACCGCGCTGCGGCGGCGCGGGCGCGGCTGCTGCGTGGTCGCGCCCATCGTGCTGCACGGGCGGGCGTGGGGTGAGCTGTACGTGGCCCGGCCGGTGGGCGCGCCCCTCTTCGACGCGTCCGACGCGGACTTCGCGACCGTCCTGGCGTCGGTGGCGGCGGCCGGGATCGCCCAGACCGAACGCCTGGAGGAGGTCCGCCGCCTCGCCTTCACCGACCCGCTGACGGGCCTGGCCAACCGCAGGGCGGTGGACGTACGCCTGGACGAGGCGGTCGAGAGCCACCGCAGGGACGGCTCGGTGGTGAGCCTGGTGGTGTGCGACCTGAATGGTCTCAAGCGGGTCAACGACACCCGGGGCCACGCCGTCGGCGACCGGCTCCTTGAGCGCTTCGGCTCGGTGCTCTCCCTCTGCGGCGCGAAGCTCCCGGGGGCGCTGGCGGCACGCCTGGGCGGCGACGAGTTCTGCCTGCTGTCGGTGGGCCCGCCGCCGGACGAGGTGGTCGGGGTCGCGTCTGAACTGTGCCTGCGCGCGGGCGAGTTGGAGCTGGGTGAGGGTGTCGCGTGCGGGGTGGCCTCCACAGGCGACCCCATCGGCCCGGTCCGCTCGGCCCGCCGCTTGTTCCGCCTCGCGGACGCGGCCCAGTACCGGGCGAAGGCGGCCCGCTCGACGACGCCGGTGGTGGCGGGGCGGGACGGCGCGGTGATCCAACTCGCGGATACGCCACAGCCGGAGCGGGCGGAACGGAGGCGGTTCCGGGGGAGGGGGTGAATTCCCCACCCCGCCCCTTCCCTCGACCCTTCGGGGGTGGGTGGGGTTGAGGTGGCTCTTCCGGGGGCTATGCCCCCGGACCCCGGGCGGGACCTGCGGCCCCTGCACCCGGCTTTCGGGGCTCCGCCCCGGGCCCTGTTCGTCTGCGACCAGCCACACACAGCCCGCAGACGAACGGAGCCGGGGCGGAGCCCCGAAGCGGGGTGCGGGGGCCGCAGGCCCCGGGAAACCCACCTCGACCCACCCCCGCCCCCGGAGGGTTCAGGGAAGGGGCGGGGTGGGGGAATGCAACGGTAAGGACCCACCCCGCACTCCACTAGTGACACGCGCCGATTCAATCCGTACGCTGCTGAATATGGATATGCACACTGTCGTGGTGGGGACGTCCGGGACGACCCCGGAGGACGTCGTCGCCGTTGCCCGTCAGGGCGCCCGGGTCGAGCTGTCGGCCGAAGCACTCGACGCCCTCGCCAGGGCCCGCGCGATCGTCGACGCGCTGGCCGCCAAGCCGGAGCCCGTGTACGGCGTCTCCACCGGCTTCGGCGCCCTCGCCAGCCGGCACATCAGCCCGGACCTGCGCGCCCAGCTCCAGCGCAACATCGTGCGCTCGCATGCCGCGGGCATGGGCCCGCGCGTGGAGCGCGAGGTCGTACGCGCGCTGATGTTCCTGCGGCTGAAGACCGTCGCCTCCGGCCACACCGGCGTACGCCCCTCCGTGGCGCAGACGATGGCGGACATCCTGAACGCCGGCATCACCCCGGTCGTCCACGAGTACGGCTCGCTCGGCTGCTCCGGCGACCTCGCGCCGCTCTCGCACTGTGCCCTGACCCTGATGGGCGAGGGCGACGCCGAGGGCCCCGACGGTGTCGTACGGCCTGCGGGCGAGCTGCTCGCCGAGGCCGGCATCGAGCCCGTCGAGCTGCGCGAGAAGGAGGGCCTGGCCCTCCTCAACGGCACCGACGGCATGCTCGGCATGCTGATCATGGCCCTCGCGGACCTCAAGAAGCTCTACACCTCCGCCGACATCACCGCGGCCCTCTCGCTGGAGGCGCTGCTCGGCACGGCCAAGGTGCTCGCGCCCGAGCTGCACGCCATCCGCCCGCACCCCGGTCAGGGCGCCTCCGCCGCCAACATGCTGGCCGTGCTGAAGGGGTCGGGCCTGACCGGGCACTTCCAGCAGGACGAGGCCCCGCGCGTCCAAGACGCGTACTCGGTGCGCTGCGCCCCCCAGGTGGCCGGCGCGGGCCGCGACACCATGGCGTACGCCCTCACCGTCGCCGAGCGCGAGCTCGCCTCGGCCGTCGACAACCCGGTCGTCCTGCCGGACGGGCGCGTGGAGTCCAACGGCAACTTCCACGGCGCCCCGGTCGCCTATGTCCTGGACTTCCTGGCGATCGCCGCCGCCGACCTCGGCTCCATCGCCGAGCGCCGCACCGACCGTCTGCTCGACAAGAACCGCTCGCACGGCCTGCCGCCGTTCCTCGCGGACGACGCCGGTGTCGACTCCGGTCTGATGATCGCCCAGTACACGCAGGCGGCCCTGGTCAGCGAGATGAAGCGGCTGGCCGTGCCCGCCTCCGCCGACTCCATCCCGTCCTCGGCGATGCAGGAGGACCACGTCTCCATGGGCTGGTCGGCCGCCCGCAAGCTGCGCACCGCGATCGACAACCTGACCCGGATCATCGCCGTCGAGATGTACGCGGCGACCCGGGGCATCGAGCTGCGCCACGGCCTCACCCCCGCGCCCGCCTCCCAGGCCGCCATCAAGGCCGCCCGCGAGGCCGGCGTCGGCGGCCCCGGCCCGGACCGCTTCCTCGCCCCCGACCTGGCCGCCGCCGACGCGTTCGTGCGCAGCGGGCAGCTGGTCGCGGCGGTGGAGCCGGTGACCGGCCCGCTGGCCTGATCCACACGCGGTACGCGAAGGGGCGCCCGGGAACTTCCCGGGCGCCCCGACTCGTTACACGTACTGCGTACGTCAGTACTGCTGCCGCGCCCGCCGCACCGAGAAGGCGACGAACCCGGCGCCCAGGCCCAGGAAGAGCGTGCCGCCGAACAGGTACGGGGACGTGTCCACGGTGCCCGTGTCGGCGAGGGCGAGATCCGCCTGTGTGCCCGGAGCGGCGGCCGTCGAACGGGCCGGGGCCGACGGTGGCTTCCCGTCCGTGGCGTTGGCTGACGGGACGAACCACAGAGCGCAGAGCAGCGAGCCCGCCGCGGTGGCGGTGAGCAGAGGCCGGCGAGCGACGGACACCTGGTCGATCCCCCTTGTGGATACGGCGAATTGGTGGTGTGTGCCGATGCTAGTGAAAGCAGCGGGTCGCAGGAAAGTCGCGGAGGTCCCGAGCCCTACGCTCCGACGCATGACGACAGAAGAGACACCACGCTATGTCCGGCTCCGGGTGGATTTGGTACTGGAGATCGACGACCCGGAGGCGCTGACTGGCGCGGCCCTGGAGCGCATCGCGGCGGACGAGCTCCTTCCGGACCAGGAACGCGCGCATGCCCAGTCCGCTGTACGGGAAGACGAGGCGGAGGCCCTGGCGTATCTGGTCGATCCCTTCGACCTGGTCGCCGAAGTGCCGGGGGTCGAGCTTGCGCAGGCCTCCTGGAGCAGCGAGGAGGTCGAGTACGACCCCGACGACGAGGACTGGGACCTCGACGAGGAAGATGAGAGCGACGAGGAGGACGGAGACGACGGCCCGAGGCCGTGACGTCCTTGGAGCCGC
The DNA here is from genome assembly GCF_055570295.1 of Streptomyces sp. NPDC031265. Lineage (NCBI taxonomy): Bacteria > Bacillati > Actinomycetota > Actinomycetes > Kitasatosporales > Streptomycetaceae > Streptomyces > Streptomyces sp. NPDC031265. The sequence goes on along the minus strand of NZ_JBVIHM010000016.1, from coordinate 175,413 downwards.
GGGGCCGGTTTGTCCGGCCCGGGTGGTATTTCCCACACCTCCTCCGCAAAAGGAACCACAGCCTCAGTGGCTATGTTGTTCAGTCGATGGCTTGGGGGAGACCGGCAACGATGGAGATGCGTGTGATAACGGAGAGTAAGCGGCGCAAGGGTCTCGTGGCCGCGTCCGCGGTGCTCGGTGGCGTACTGCTGCTGTCGGCCTGCAACGACGACGGCGGCAAGGACAAGGGTGCCGACGCCTCGAAGTCGTCGCAGTCCGAGGTCGACAAGGCGGCCGAGAAGGACACCTCCGACGCGAAGATCACCATCACGCCCAAGAACGGCGCCGACAACGTCGGCATCAACAACGACACCAAGGTCTCCGTCGCCGACGGCAAGCTGACCTCGGTCGTCATGACGTCCGCCGAGGGCACGCCGGTCGCGGGCAAGATATCCGCGGACGGGCTCAGCTGGGTGCCGGACAAGCAGCTGAAGCGGTCCGCCAAGTACAAGATCACGGCGACCGCGCAGGACGCGAAGGGCCGCGAGGCGCACGAGAACGCCTCGTTCGCGACCGTCTCGCCCTCCAACAGCTTCATCGGCAACTTCACGCCGGAGTCCGGCTCCACGGTCGGCGTGGGCATGCCCGTGTCGGTGACCTTCGACAAGGCGATCACCAACAAGAAGGACGTCCAGTCCCACATCACGGTGAACTCCAGCAGCGGCCAGGAGGTCGTCGGGCACTGGTTCGGCGCGCAGCGCCTGGACTTCCGCCCGCAGGACTACTGGAAGTCCGGCTCGACCGTCACCATGAAGCTCGACCTGGACGGCGTCGAGGCCAAGCCCGGCGTCACCGGCGTCCAGGAGAAGACGGTCACCTTCAAGATCGGCCGCAACCAGGTCTCCACGGTCGACGCCCAGACCCACCAGATGACCGTCACGCAGGACGGCAGGACCGTCAAGACGATCCCGATCTCGGCGGGCGCGCCCGACCACAAGACGTACAACGGCACCATGGTGATCTCCGAGAAGTTCAAGGAGACCCGGATGAACGGCGCCACCGTCGGCTTCACGGACGGCGACGGCAAGGGCGAGTACGACATCAAGGACGTCCCGCACGCGATGCGGCTCTCCGCCTCCGGCACGTTCATCCACGGCAACTACTGGGGCGCCAAGTCCATCTTCGGCAGCGCCAACACCAGCCACGGATGCGTCGGCCTCTCCGACACCAAGGGCGCGGGCGATGCGGGCACCGCGGGTGCCTGGTTCTACGAGCACTCCATCGTCGGTGACGTGGTCGTCGTCAAGAACACCGGCGACAAGACCATCTCGCCCGACAACGGCTTCAGCGACTGGAACGTCAGCTGGGCGGCGTGGAAGGCGGGCTCCGCGGTCTGATCCCGCCCCGTACGACAGCAGCGGCCGCGCCCGGTCCTCGGGCGCGGCCGTTCGCGTTCCTGTGTCACCCGTACGCGTTCTCATGGCGCTCTCATCGTGGCCTTAACCCACCATCACCCCGCCCGCCTAGCTTCGCGCCATGTTCTTCACCTACCTCCGGCGCGAGCTGCGCCGCCGCAGAAAGGCGGCGCTGGTCGTCGCCTCGGGGCTGGCCCTGGGTATCGCGCTGGTCATCGTGGTCAGCTCGGTGTCGACCGGGATGACCCGGGCGCAGGGCAAGGTCCTGCAGTCGCTGTACGGGCTCGGCACCGACATGACGGTCACCAAGGCCGCGGCCCCGCCCGGCAGTTCCGACGAGGGCCGGCCGCGCTTCAGGTTCGACGCCAAGGGCAGCGGGGACAGCGCCGCCCAGTCCAGCGACCGGGTGATGGTGCAGGGCTTCCAGACCCTCGCGTCGTCCACCGTCGACCAGGTCGGCAGGCAGAGCGGGGTGGCGGACGCGGTCGGCGGGCTGAACCTGACCGTACTGAAGGTCAACGGCCAGTTCACCCGCGGCGAGTTCAAGCAGTTCCGGCAGGAGCAGCGCGCCAAGGGCGGCGGCAGGAGCGGCGGCGGGAGCGGCGCCCCGCAGGGCGAGGTGCAGGGCGGCGGCGCCTCCTTCGACGTCAACTCCTTCACGGTGTACGGCACGGACGTCACCAAGCAGCAGCTCGGCCCGCTCACCTCCTCCAGGATCACCTCGGGGCGCACCTTCCGTACCGACGAGAGCGCCGCCAAGGTCGCGGTCCTCGACAGCGCGTACGCCAAGGAGAAGAAGCTGGCGACGGGCGGCAGCATCACCGTCTCCAGCACCAAGTACACGGTCATCGGGGTCGCCACGGCCGACAGCGGGAACGCCGCCGCCAACGTCTATCTGCCGCTCGCGCAGGCGCAGGCGCTCGCCGGTGCCAAGGACAAGATCACCACGGTCTACGTCAAGGCCGCCGACTCGCAGCGGATCGCCGGAGTGAAGTCCGCCATCCAGAAGAACGTCTCCGGGACCACCGTGACCACCTCGGCCGACCTCGCCGACACCGTCTCCGGCTCCCTCTCCACCGCCGCCGACCTCGCCTCCAACGTCGGCAAGTGGCTCTCCATCGCCGTCCTGGCCGCCGCCTTCCTGGTGGCAGGACTGCTCACCTCGTCGGCGGTCAGCCGCCGGGTGCGGGAGTTCGGCACGCTCAAGGCGCTCGGCTGGAAGAGCGGCCGGGTCACCCGCCAGGTCGTCGGAGAAGCCCTGGTCAACGGGCTGATGGGAGGCGTGCTCGGCATCGGTCTCGGCCTCGCGGGCGCCTACGCCGTCACCGCGATCAGTCCCACGCTCACCGCCAAGCTCGGCGGCGGGGGCGGCAATGGCGGCGGGGCGGGCTTCGGCGGGGGCGGCGGCGGCTTCGGGCGGCGCACCGCGGCCAAGGCCGTCGACATCACGCTCACCGCGCCGGTCTCCGTCACCACCATCGGCCTCGCCGTGGCCCTGGCCGTCGCGGGCGGTCTCGTCGCGGGCGGCTTCGGCGGCTGGCGCGCCTCCCGGCTGCGCCCGGCCGACGCCCTGCGCCGCGTCGAATAGCCGCCGCGCACCGCTCACTCACGTACGTACGAAAGGAACCGACCCCGAGTCATGTATGAACTCAGCGGCGTCACCAAGCGGTACCGGCGGGGCAAGGACACCATCGACGCGCTCGACGGAGTCGATCTGACCATCGAGGACGGCGGCCGCCTGGTCATCCAGGGCCCCACCGGCGGCGGCAAGTCCACCCTGCTCCAGATGCTCGGTGGGCTCGACCGGCCCACCGCGGGCAGCGTCGTCCTGGACGGTGTCGACCTGGCGAGCCTGCCCGAGGCGCGGCTCACCAAGGTGCGGGCCGAGTCCATCGGCTTCGTCTTCCAGAGCTTCAACCTGATCCCGACGCTCACCGCCCAGGAGAACGTCGAGACCGCCCTCGTCCCGCTCGGCCTCAAGGCCGCCGACCGGCGCGAGCGCGCCGCCGAGGCGCTGGCCTCGGTGGGCCTGGGCGAGCGCCTCGCCCATCTGCCGGGCGAGATGTCCGGCGGCCAGCAGCAGCGGGTCGCCATCGCCCGCGCGGTCGTCAAGCGCCCCAAGGTCCTGCTCGCCGACGAGCCCACCGGCAACCTCGACGAGGGCATGCGCGACGAGATCATGGACGTGCTCGAAGGCCTGTGGAAGGAGCACGGTCTGACCTTCGTCATGGTCACCCACGACACGGCCCTGGCCCGCCGCGCCCCGCGCATCGCCGTCATCCGCAGGGGGAAGGTGACGATCACCGAGAACGCGTCGGCGGCGTGATCACACCGGTCGTGACGATCACTGGGAGCGCGTCGGCGGTGTGACGGGAGCCGGGCGGCCGCCGGGACCGGAGGACTCCGGATCCGGCGCGGCCGCCCAGCTCGCGAGCAGCCGCAGCGAGTCCGCCGAGGGCGAGCCCGGCTCCGCGTAGTACGTCACGAGCGACAGATCGTGCTCCTCGGGCAGCTTCAACGTCTCGTACGACAGCGTCAGTTCGCCCACCACCGGGTGGTGGAGCCGCTTGGTGCCGTGGCCCTTCTGGCGGACGGTGTGGGCGGCCCACAGCGTACGGAACTCGTCGCTCTTGACCGACAGCTCGCCCACCAGGGCCGTGAGCAGCGGGTCGTCCGGGTAGCAGCCCGCGCACAGCCGCAGCACGCCCACCACCTCGGCCGCCTTGTCCTGCCAGTCGATGTACCGCTCGCGGGCGGTCGGGTCGAGGAAGACATGGCGGGCGAAGTTCCGCTCCTCCGCCGGGAGTTCGACGAAGTCGCCGATCAGGGCGGCGGCCATCCGGTTCCAGGCCAGCAGGTCGAGCCGGCGGCCCAGGATGTACGCCGGGACCGCCTCCATCGAGTCGATCAGATGGAGCAGCTGCGGCCGCACCGCCGCCTGCCGCCCGGCCCCGGCCTTCTTCTTCTTGGCCGCCGTCGGCTTGGCCAGGTGCGTGAGGTGCTGCTGCTCGACGTCGGTCAGTCGCAGCGCCCTGGCGATCGCGTCGAGCACCTCGACCGACACGTTCTGCCCGTTCCCCTGCTCCAGACGCGTGTAGTACGCGACCGACACCCCGGCCAGCTGGGCCAGCTCCTCCCGGCGCAGCCCCGGCACCCGGCGGTGCCGCCCGAAGTCGGGCAGGCCCACGTCCCCGGGCTTGAGCCGGGCCCGGCGGGAGCGGAGGAATTCACTGAGTTCGGCACGCTGGTCCATGACATCCCAGTATCCCCAGTCCTCGCCGTCGTACGACCATGAGCCTGACCCTGTCAGTAGTACGCACACCATGCGTACGCACGGCGGACGTACGAAGACCAGGGGGCTGGGTGGCGGGCGGCGGCTGCGGCACCGTGGACGGCGTACCCGAGAACCCCGAGGAGTCAAGGCAATGACCACCGTCGCCGCCTACGCCGCCCCCGCCGCCAAGGCCCCGCTGGAGCGCACCACCATCGAGCGCCGCGACGTCGGCACACACGACATCCTGATCGAGATCAAGTACGCCGGCATCTGCCACTCCGACATCCACCAGGCCCGCGAGGGCTGGGGCGAGGCCATCTTCCCGATGGTCCCGGGCCACGAGATCGCCGGTGTCGTCACCGAGGTGGGCCCCGGCGTCACCAAGTACTCCGTCGGCGACCGGGTCGGCGTCGGCTGTTTCGTCGACTCCTGCGGCGAGTGCGCGCAGTGCGTGGCCGGGCAGGAGCAGTTCTGCGCCCAGGCCGTCGGCACGTACAACGCCGTCGGCCGGGACGGCGAGCCCACCTACGGCGGCTACTCCACCCACGTGGTCGTCTCCGAGCGCTTCGCGGTCCGCATCCCCGACGCCCTTTCCCTCGACGTGGCGGCGCCGCTGCTCTGCGCCGGGATCACCCTCTACTCGCCGCTCAAGCGCTGGCAGGCGGGCCCCGGCAAGAAGGTCGCGATCCTGGGCCTCGGCGGCCTCGGCCACATGGGCGTCAAGATCGCGCACGCGCTCGGCGCCGAGGTGACCGTGCTCAGCCAGACGCTGCGCAAGCGGGAGGACGGCCTGAAGCTGGGCGCCGACCACTTCCACGCCACCAGCGACCCGAAGACCTTCGAGCAGCTCGCGGGCTCCCTCGACCTGATCGTCTCGACGGTCTCGGCCCCGCTGGACCTCGGCGCCTACCTCGGTCTCCTGAAGCCGGGCGGCGCCCTGGTGAACGTCGGCGCCCCCGAGGAGCCCAACGCGCTCAACATGTTCGGCCTCATAGGCGGCAACAAGATCCTGGCCGGCTCGATGATCGGCGGCATCGCGGAGACCCAGGAAATGCTGGACTTCTGCGCCGAGCACGGCCTGGGCTCGGAGATCGAGCTGATCCGCGCGGACCAGGTGAACGAGGCGTACGAGCGGGTGCTGGCGAGCGATGTGCGGTACCGGTTCGTGATCGACACGGCGACGATCTGATCTGAGGGGCGGGGGGGGGGGGGGGGGGGGGGGGGGGGGGGGGGGGGGGGGGGGGGGGGGGGGGGGGGGGGGGGGGGGGGGGGCGGGTAGGCAGAACGGCAAAGGAGAGAAAG
>NZ_JBVIHM010000016.1:166533-169433 GCF_055570295.1 Streptomyces sp. NPDC031265 | reverse complement strand
GTGGTCGATTACCCGCCGGGTAATCGACCACCCGCCCCGCCCCCGGCAGGATCGAGGCATCCCCACGGCAATCGTTGCCCCGGAGGCCCTCATGACCGCTTACGCCATAGCCCACCTGCGCCCCACCGAAGGCCCCGTCCCCGAGGAAGTCTTCGTCTACATGGAGCGCGTCCAGGACACGCTGGCCCCCTTCGGCGGCCGGTTCCTGGTCCACGGGACGACGGTGGAGGTACGCGAGGGCGCCTGGCCGGGAGCCCTGGTCATGGTCGCCTTCCCGGGAATGGCGGAGGCCCGTTCCTGGTACGAGTCCCCCGAGTACCAGAACCTCCTCCCTCTCCGCACGGACCACATCCCGGGCGACCTGGTCCTGGTGGACGGGGTGGGCCCGGACTACGAGGCGGCGAGGACGGCGAGGCGGTTCAGGGAGGCGCAGGGGGCCGGCCTTTAGAGCCCAGGGCTGTGCCGTTGTGCGGCTCCACCGCGATGGCTTTCAGGAGCGCGGGGCTGCGTCATTGTGCGGCTCCACCGCAGTGGCTGTCAGGGGCGCGGGGAACGGTGCGAGAACCACGCACGGTCCGCGGGCGACCGGGGTTTCAGGGGCGCGGGGAACTGCGCGACCAGCCACACGCAGCCCGCGGGCGACCGGGGTTTCAAGGGGCGGGGGGAACGGCGCGAACGCCACAGACAACCCGCACCTGAAGTCACCGCCCCCCGACCCGCACCGCCCCCCGACCCGCACCGCCCTCAACACCCACCCCCACGGGGCCACCGGTAAGGCGAATCCAGCCGATAAACCCCCGCCCGCGGCACCGTGAGCCGAGCCCACTCACCGTCCCGCGCCACGCACGCACCCCCATCCGCCCGCAGCCACGGCGAATAGGCGATCCGGACGGTCGCGGACCCCGCCCGCGCCATCCGGACGACGAGCTGAGCGTCGTCCCCCCGCACCACCACCCCCGGCGCGGACACCAGCGGCACCGCATCCCGCACCCGGTAAAGAGTCCAGTGCGCATCCCCCCACACCCGCTCCAGCCACGGCGGCCCGCTGCGCACGAGCGCGGCCTCGGCGGTGGCGGGCCCGTCCGGCAGCCCGTCGTGGAGGGCGACGAGGCCGACGGCCCAGCGGTCGAGCCAGGCCCGGTACGCGGCCGGCGAGAACGACCCGTCGTAGAAGAGGCGCCCGCGCTCCACGTCCAACTGCCGGTTCCACCCACGCGCGTTGTTGACGTCCGCACCGAGCACCGCGGCCTCACGGTGATTGCGCGCGGGCACCACTTCGACACGCGTCCGGTCGGCCCCGAGCCGACGCAACTCACCGACGAGCCCGTCCGTATGCGACGCCCACGCGGGCGTGACGGTGGAGACCCCGGTGTCGTCGAGCGTCTTGTCGCGCAGCCAGTTGACGGAGATGAGCAGCACCACGGCCAGCACGACCCGCCGCGTCCTGTCGAGCCCGGGCGCGAGGAGCGCGGCGAGCAGGACGGGCGGCCCGGCCAGCCCGACGAGCCGCTCCACGTTCGAGCCGATCGGGGAGGCGACGACGTACGTGAGGACGACCCCCACCGCGTACACGGCGGACCCGGCGCGGACGACCCGCCACGTACGGGATACGGGCGCGGCGAGCAGTAGCCCGGCGCAGACGCCGAGCGGCATCCACAGCTTGCCCAGCTGCATGGGCTGTTCGCCCTCGAAGGGGAAGAGGAGGGTGGTGGCCGCGACGATCACGCACGGCGGCACGCTCAGGACGGCGGCCTTGCGCCACTGCCGGTCCAGACCGTACGCGGCGCCGACGACGAGCAGGAAGAGCCCGGCGACAGGGCTGGCCATGGTGGCGAGAGCAGTGCTCACGCATGCGAGCGGCAGTCTCGTACTGGAGCGGCGCACCCAACCGAGCCCGAGAGCGGTGCTCTCTATTCGACCCGGCCCGACCTTCCCCAGCGGCCCCTGCACCAGCAGACAGGCCGCGAGCGCGAACGCGATCCCCACCGCGAAGGTCGTACGCCCCGACACGACGTTGCACCACAGCGCCGCTGCGGCGAGCAACGCGGGCCACACCCCCCGCCACGGCCCGTCGCCCCCGAACCGCGTGCCCCGCGCGCCCTCCGCCCGTACGAAGAGCAGAGCCATCAGCCACGTACTGGAAACACCCGCCAAGACCGACACCGCGCGCACCCCGAACGCCGCCATCAACCACGGCGTCAGCAGGCTGTAGTTGGCGGTGTGCGCGCCGCCGTACCAGGACAGCTTGTACGCGGACCCCGGGTGCCGGGCCGCGAAGCCGGCCCAGGCGAGCTGGGCCGCGAGGTCGCCGCCGCCGGTCGCGAGGACCAGCGCCCACACCGCGTACAGCGGGAGGACCGTCAGCGTCACGACCGCGGGCACGCGCCACTGCGGCCGCCGCCGCCTCCCGCGCGGTGGCGAGGCGGCTCCGTCGTTGGCGGTGTCGGTCCGCAGGACCTGGCTGATGCCCACCCGGCCCACCCTAAGGCGGGCCCGGCCACGGAACACAGCGGGCGATTGATGCTCCTATTGCTGTCAAGCGGTCTGGACCCAGTCGCGGTAGGCATGGGCGAGGTCGTCGTCTCGGCTGAGGCCTCGTTCAAGTCTGGAGATGGTGGTGGGTCAGACACCGAAGCGACCCCCTCCCTACGCTCGAAGGCCTGATCACCACACTCGCCGTCGAGAACCACCGGTCGCTGCGGCACCTCGTCGTGCCCCTCGACCGCCTCAACGTGGTGACGGGCGCCAACGGCACCGGGAAATCGTCCCTCTACCCGGCGCTGCGGCTGCTCGCGGACTCCGCGCGCGGGGGCGCGGTCGCGGGGGGGGGGGGGGGGGGGGGGGGGGGGTGGGGGGGGGGGGGGGGGGGGGGGGAAGGAAAAAAGCTGGGCACGCCAGGA
>NZ_JBVIHM010000016.1:116924-166523 GCF_055570295.1 Streptomyces sp. NPDC031265 | reverse complement strand
GTGGGGAGGGGACAAAAACAAAACGGAAAAGTCCCCCCTCCCCCGGCCACGGCGCCTCCCCGCCACCCCCGCGCGCGGGGCCGCCCCCCCCCCCCCCCCCCCCGAGGGCGGGCTGCCGTCGACGCTGTGGGCGGGCCCGGAGAAGGCGAGCCGCGCGGTCCGCGAGGGCCTGCGGAGTCTTCTCCCGCCCATCGGTGCAACTTGATCTGCATCTCCCGTACCGCGAAGTGTGCTGAGTCAGGACCCGGCCACCTCACGGCGCCGGTATTCACCGGCGCTTCTTCGGGCATTGCACTCCTCTCCTTGCTTGGCACGCTGCCGTCCTTCCCCCTGCTCCGGGCTCTCCCCGGCTCCGAGTACTACGACGGCTCCGCCCCGCTCGCGCCCATCGGCAGGCATCGCGCCTATCCCCGCTGACCGGCCTGGCGGGCCGGGTTGCGGGGAGCGGATGCGAGCGGTTCCCACGTTCACTGCTGTTCGGTTGACGGGCTAGGCACCCGGCTCTGCCCCTGCGGCCTCGTCACGACTACGCCGTAGACCTTCGTCGTGACCTCCCGGCCCAAGCTGCCAATACCGGACCGGGAGTTCCCCGCCCTTCCGGGCGGTTGCGCACCGCTGACCAGCCCGTATCCACCGGATTGGAGCTGGCAAGAACTCAAGAGGCGTAGTGACGCCGGTTCCTCGCGTATACCTTCCCGTCTCGCTCACCGGGCCCGACCCATCCGGCAGTGCTGGGCCGACCCGACTTTGTCGAGGCTGCTCTCGCCCTCCCCGGCGATCCCCGGTTCAGGCTGCCTCCAGCTTCACCTCGCCGCTACGACGGCGAAGCGACGGTGGTCTTCCACCTCCGTCCGAAACAACAGCGCCTCGTGGCGCACTGACAGCGTTCTTACCGGCACGTCGGCCGTGAGTTCAGCGTGACTGAGGTGCTTTCACTGGGAACCCACGGCGTCTTGGGCAGCCAGGCATGAAAGTGCGGTGGGTCCGTTGCCGCTGAATCGGCAGGTCCTTCACCACTGGACTCACTCGGCGCGCTGTCCGACACGGAGGACGCTCAGGTAGCGGCGTGATGCTCGGTCGCCCATCCGCGTGCGGATGCGCTCGGCGATTGCGTCGAGCAGGGGCTCACGGACGTCGCGGTCGAGCCTCCGATACAGCGACAACGAGCGAAGGTGATCGGCAAAGCCGTCCCCGTTGAACCACTGAACGGTCGGGTACCAGCGCACGATCGTTGGGCCGAACAATCCGCCGGGATCGTCGACCAGTCCCCAGCCCTCGTCGGTGGTGCGCACCTCGTCCTCCAGAGGCGGATGACCCCAACCGGAGTTCCCGGGGCAGAACCGCTCGTGGAGATCGGCGGTCTCGGCGTACACCTCCGGCTCTCCCGGCCGGCGGACAACGACGTTGCCGAGCAGTGCCATCCAGCCTGCGGGATAGAGCACGTCGTGCGCTCGCTGCCAGCCGATCGACGGATCGACCCAGTGCCACGACGACGCAGCCACTAGAACATCGAAGCGTCGACCGCGGTCGTCCCACTCCTCGAACATCGACGTCTCGACTTCGACGTTGTGGAAGGAGGCGATCCGCTGGCGAGCGAGTGCGGCCATGTCTGCGCCCGGCTCGATGGCGGTCACTGAACATCCGAGCGCTGCCAGCGAGCGCGTCGCCTGACCGGTACCGCAGCCCACCTCCAGCACCGACGACCGTTCGTCCATGCCGGTGATGGAGCCAAGGTCCGCGAACAACTCGTCGGGGTATCCCGGCCGGACCCGGTCGTAGAGCTCCGGCACCTCGTTGAATACTCGGCCGAGGTCGTGTCGGTTCGGGCGCATCTTCGGATCATCAGTCACGAACGCACAAGCTATGAGGCTCGTCGACGGGGACGCCACTGGTTTAACGGCAGCTCCTCAACAGCAGCCGTGCCGGTCCTTTCTGTCTGCTTCGCCAGCATCGTTCGGTCGGGGATCCCCTTCCGGACAGCCGTCAAGAGCGCCCGCTCTCCCTTTCGACCGCATCTCGGCGGACTCCCGTCTGGTCGTCAAGCAGGCTCTGGGCGATGGTCGCGCAGGCAAGTACGACGGCGGACAGGGCGATGATCACGGCTGGGCCAGCCGTGCCATTGATCCATGCCGCGATGAGTAGAGCACCGGCTAGGACTCCCCACCACTGTCCCAAGCCACCGAGTCGACTGCCCCTCGCCCCCAAAGACGCCATGCTTGTCATGGTGGCGAGGGACACGACGAGATCGTGGTCTCATCAGGCGCTATGGCCGAAAGCGGCTCTAAGACGGCTGACGCAAGCGGCGATCGCGTATTCGTCCTCGGGCTCCGGGGAGAGCTTCGAGGCAGGGAGGCCGGGGAAGCGCTCCTAGCGGTCTGCGTATGCGGGCGACGGGTGGACCTGCTAGCCACCGTTCCCGTCACAGCCTCGCCAGCAGTTCGGGGATCAGGTCAGAGCTCACTTGCCGTCGGCCGGAGCGACACCGATCGGGCACGAGACCCCCGTCCCCCCGATCCCGCAGTACCCGCCAGGGTTCTTGTCCAGGTACTGCTGGTGGTACGGCTCCGCCGCATAGAACGTACGCCCCTCCGCCGGCAGGATCGTGGTCGTGATCTCGCCGTGGCCCGAGGCCGTCAGGACCTTCTGGTAGGACTCGCGGGATGCCGTGGCCGCTGACGCCTGGGGCGCGGTGTGGGTGTAGATCGCGGAGCGGTACTGGGTGCCCACGTCGTTGCCCTGGCGGAAGCCCTGCGTGGGGTTGTGGGACTCCCAGAAGAGCTTCAGGAGGGCGGCGTATGAGACGACCGACGGGTCGTAGACCACGCGGACCGCTTCCGTGTGGCCGGTCAGGCCCGAGCACACCTCGTCGTACGTGGGGTTCCGCGTGTAGCCGCCCTGGTAGCCGACCAGGGTCGTCCACACGCCCTCCGTCTGCCAGAACTTGCGCTCGGCGCCCCAGAAGCAGCCCAGGCCGAAGTCCGCGACCTCCAGGCCCTCGGGGTAGGGGCCGAGCAGCGGGTTGCCCAGGACCGTGTGGTGGTCGGGGATGGTGAATTCCGGCTCGGGGCGGCCCTTGAGGGCCTCCTCGGGCTTGGGGAGGACGGGCGTGCGGCTGTTCAGGAACATGCTGGGGCTCCTCGGCCGGGGTGGTGGCGGCGACGGTTCGGGTCCACCCCTTGCAACGTTCCGGGGTGGGGCCGGATTCCCCCGGCCCCGAGAAGCCCCAGGCCCCCGCCTCAGCGCGGCAGCGTCGCCGGGTTGCCCCCGTTCGCCTCGTACCCCGCCACCGCCAGCGCGCGGTATATCGCGTACTCCGCCGCCGGGTCCTCGGACAGCGTCCACGGCAGTGCGCCCACGAAGCCGTCCAGGTGGACGAACTGGTCCATCGACTCCGACCAGCGCTCCGCGCGGACCAGGAAGAACGCCAGCAGATGGCGGACGTGGGCCAGGACCGGGTCGTCGGGGCGGGCCGAGTGGACCGCGTGCAGGGCACCCTCCAGGGCGCGGCTCACCACCATCGTGCGGTGGAAGTCCGTGACCAAGACGATGTCGGGCATGTGCTCGTACACCGCGAACAGCGGCAGCGCGGCCAGCAGCGAGCCGTGCGGGGCCCGCGCCGCCGCCGACGTGGCGAACTCGTCCGCCAGCACGCGAGAGCCGTGCCACTTCTCGCACCAGTAGTGGAGGGCGGACAGATGCGCCCCCATGTGGTTCGGGGCGCGGTCGATCACCTTGGCCCAGAGTTGCTCGAACTCCGGGTGGGGGTACGTCAGGCCGCGTGCCACCGCCAGTTCGACGATGTACGGGATCGGGTCGCCCGGGGCCAGCAGCGCCGCCTCCGCGCAGACCGCGCGGGCCTCCTCCAGGATGATCCGGAAGTCGTCCTGGCCGGCCGACGACGAGCGCCACGCCTGCTGGACCAGGAACTCCGCGTGCACCTGCGCCGCACCCGCGTCCTTGGGGGCCTCGGAGCGCCACTTGCGCAGCCAGGCGCCGCCCACGCCGGGGCGCTGCGCCAGCTCCAGCGAGGCCGCGCCCGCGAAGGCCTGGACGCGCTGCCAGCGCACCTCGCCCTCCTTGGGCGTGCCCGCGAGCAGCTGCGCCGCCGCCCGCCAGTCCTGGGTGGCCTGCACCACGTTCAGTACGTCCAGGAGGTCCTGGTCCGGGCCCGGCAGCCGTACGTCCAGCTCCTCCTGGCGCGCGAACCCGTACTCCGCCGGGTCCGCGGCGTCGGGCGAGCCCGGCTCGGCCAGCTGGATACCGGCCCGACGGCGCCGCACCCACGGGCTCAGGGCCATCGTCAGCATGCACACGGCGATCAGGATCCAGAGAATCTCCATGCCTCAAGCGAACCAGACCCCACTGACATCTGGCCAACCCGGGCACCGGCCGGGCCCCCGTCGACCGCTGCCCGGCCCCGGCCCCGGTCTCACCAGACGGCGACCCGGATCTCAGGAACCGGCGAGCGCACCCACCCCCGCCACCGGCGAACTAGGCTCTGGACCATGAGCCACGAGCACCTCGACAAGAGCTTCGAGACCATCGCGATCCACGCCGGTAACACCGCGGATCCGCTGACCGGTGCGGTCGTACCCCCGATCTACCAGGTCTCCACGTACAAGCAGGACGGCGTCGGCGGGCTGCGCGGCGGCTACGAGTACAGCCGCAGCGCCAACCCGACGCGCACCGCACTGGAAGAGAACCTGGCGGCGCTGGAGGGCGGTGTCCGTGGGCTCGCCTTCGCGTCCGGGCTGGCCGCCGAGGACTGCCTGCTGCGTACGCTGCTGGCCCCGGGCGACCACGTGGTCATCCCCAACGACGCGTACGGCGGTACGTTCCGCCTCTTCGCCAAGGTCGTCTCCCGGTGGGGCGTGGAGTGGTCGGTCGCCGACACCTCCGACCCGGCGTCCGTGCGCGCCGCGGTCACCGACCGTACGAAGGCCATCTGGGTCGAGACGCCCTCGAACCCGCTGCTCGGCATCACCGACATCGCGGCCGTCGCCGCGGTCGCCAAGGACGTCGGGGCCAAGCTGGTCGTCGACAACACCTTCGCGAGCCCCTACCTCCAGCAGCCGCTCGCGCTCGGCGCCGACGTCGTCGTGCACTCCCTGACGAAGTACATGGGCGGTCACTCGGACGTCGTGGGCGGCGCTCTCGTCACCAACTCGACCGAGCTGGGCGAGGAGTTGGCGTACCACCAGAACGCGATGGGCGCGGTCGCCGGGCCGTTCGACTCCTGGCTGGTGCTGCGCGGCATCAAGACGCTGCCCGTCCGCATGGACCGGCACAGCGAGAACGCCGGGAAGATCGCGGAGATGCTGACCCGCCACCCCAAGGTGTCGCAGGTGCTCTACCCGGGGCTGCCCGAGCACCCCGGCCACGAGGTCGCGGCCAAGCAGATGCGCGCCTTCGGCGGCATGATCTCCTTCCGGGTCACCGGCGGCGAGCAGGAGGCGGTCGACCTGTGCGCCCGCACCAAGGTCTTCACGCTCGGGGAGTCGCTGGGCGGCGTCGAGTCGCTGATCGAGCACCCGGGCCGGATGACGCACGCCAGCGTCGCCGGGTCCGCCCTGGAGGTGCCGGGCGACCTGGTGCGTCTGTCGGTCGGCATCGAGAACGCGGACGACCTGCTGGCCGACCTTCAGCAGGCGCTGGGCTGACGGTTCAAGTGGGGGTCCGGGTGTCCCGGACCCCTCAGAACCCCTCCACCGGTGGCGCCACCGTCGACGGCGGCGCCACCCACGGATGCACCCGCGAGGCCCACACCGCGAAGACGACCGCCGCCGCCACGATCACCAGCCACATCAGCCGCCGCGCGGCCCGTCGGCGGTGCAGCAGCCGCAGGCCCGACTCGGCGGCGCGGAGGGCGAGTTCGGCCGGTACCGGTGGGTGCGGGCCCTCCAGGAGGCGGCGGACCTCCGCCTCCTTGCGGTCGGGCAGGCTCATGACACCCCCTCCGCGGTCGTCCGTGGGCGCGGGTGCCGGGGGCCCGCGGGGGCGCTGCGCATCGTCGCGATCGCGCGCGTGCAGATCACCCGGACCCGCTCGGACGGCAGGCCGATCAGCGCGGCGACCTGCTCCTCGGCGACGCCCTCGTACAGCCGCAGGACCAGGACGAGCCGCTCCTGCGGAGTGAGCCGGGCCAGCACGCCCGTCGCCCGGTCGCGATGGCGGTGGTGGCGCCAGGCGGTGCTCGCGAACCTGGCCGCCAGCTCCTGGCGGGTGCGGTCGTACGGGTCCTCGCCGCGCTCGGGGTCCCAGTGCGCGTACGTCCGCGCGAGGGCGGCGGTCAGCAGGCGCCGGGCCCGCTCGTTGCGCTCGGGCGGCTCGGCGGTGAGCAGGGTGGCCGCATGCAGCAGCCGGCCCCCCGCGCCCGCCACGAACGCCTCGAACTCGCGGGCGCTGCGGCGCTGTCGTTCCGTCTGCCGCTCGCGCATGGCCTCATATGAAGCCCGTGCGCGCGGCAGGTCAAGAGGTCGGCGCCGCCGGGTCCTGGGCGGCCGACTGCCGTGCCGAAAGAGCGGAGTTGAAGCGGGTCAGGAGGGTGCAGAAGGACTCGCGTTCCTCCTCGCTCCAGCCGTCGGTCACCTGCGCCATGAGCTCGCGGCGCGAGGAGCGCACCTCTTCGAGGCGGGCCTGGCCGCGCGGGGACAGCTGGAGCACGACCGCGCGGCCGTCCTCCGGGTGCGAGGTCCGTTTCACCAGGCCCGTGTCGACGAGCGGGGCGACCTGGCGGGTGACGGTCGACGAGTCGATGCCCATGCCGGCGGCGAGCGCCTTGACGCCCATCGGGCCTTCCTGGTCGAGCCTGTTGAGCAGCAGATACGCCGCGCGGTCCATCGAGTTGCGGACCTGGCCGACGCCGCCGAGACGGGTCTGCTCCGCGCGGCGCGCGAAGATGGCCACCTGGTGCTGGAGGGCATCGAGGAGACCTGGGTCGAGATGGGAAGTCATGTCCTGAGTAGTGGGCATGGCCGGGGCTCTCTCGTGCGGCGGTCGGGGTGGTGGGGGACAGAGTACGCGGCCCGACCGGTACGCGTACCGGCCCTGCGCAAAGCTGTGGACAACTGCCGGGAGGATCCGGCGCGGAGCGGCCGCCAAGCCCATGAGCTGCGAGACTTGCGGTCATGAGCTTCAGTACGCCTGACCCCTTTCGTCCCCTGATCCTCGATGACGTCCGCGGCGCGCAGAAGATGCTCTCGGGGGTCGCCAGGATGACCGCGATGGAAGGGTCCCGGCATCTGTCGCAGCTGGTCGGCGCCCCGGTCCACCTCAAGTGCGAGAACCTCCAGCGCACCGGGTCCTTCAAGCTCAGGGGCGCCTACGTACGGATCGCCGGGCTGCGCCCCGAGGAGAAGGCGGCCGGGGTGGTGGCCGCCAGCGCGGGCAACCACGCGCAGGGCGTGGCGCTGGCGTCCTCGCTCCTGGGCGTGCGCTCCACGGTGTTCATGCCGGTCGGCGCGCCGCTGCCGAAGGTCGCCGCGACCCGGGAGTACGGGGCCGAGGTCATCCTGCACGGCACGGTCGTCGACGAGACGCTGGCGGCCGCCGAGGCGTACGCGCGCGAGACGGGCGCGGTCTTCATCCACCCCTTCGACCACCCGGACATCATCGCGGGCCAGGGCACGGTCGGCCTGGAGATCCTGGAGCAGTGCCCGGAGGTGCGCACGATCCTCGTCGGGGTCGGCGGCGGGGGCCTGGCGGCGGGCATCGCGGTCGCGGTGAAGGCGGTCCGCCCCGATGTGAAGGTCATCGGCGTGCAGGCGGCGGCCGCGGCCTCGTATCCGCCCTCGCTGGCCGCCGGGCACCCCGTCGCGATCGACCCGGCGCCGACGATGGCCGACGGGATCAAGGTGGGGCGGCCCGGGGACGTGCCGTTCGCGCTGATCAAGGAGTTGGTGGACGGGATCCGCACGGTCTCCGAGGACGATCTGTCGAGCGCGCTGCTGCTCTGCATGGAGCGGGCCAAGCTGGTCGTGGAGCCCGCCGGGGCGAGCCCGGTGGCGGCGCTCCTGAGCGATCCCGGGGCGTTCCGGGGGCCGGTGGTGGCGGTGCTGTCGGGCGGCAACGTGGACCCGGTGCTGCTCCAGCGGATCCTGCGGCACGGGATGGCGGCGGCCGGGCGCTATCTGAGCCTGCGGCTGCGCCTGCCGGACCGGCCGGGGGCGCTCGCGGCGCTTCTCAGGTCGTTGTCGGTGGTCGACGCCAACGTCCTCGACGTGAGCCATGTACGGACCGATCCGCGGCTCGGACTCACCGAAGTGGAGGTGGAGTTGCATCTGGAGACGAAGGGGCCGGAGCACTGCCTGGAGGTCGGGGCGGCGCTGCGGGAAGAGGGGTACCAGGTCATCTCCTGACCGGGTGGCCGGGTGGTCCCCGGCCGGTCGGCCGGGCCGTTTCCGCCGCTCGCACCGAAGTCGTCGCACCCCTTGAGGAAACGCGATACATCGCGTTAGCCTGTGCTCCGCGCGACAGCTCCACCGGGCATCACATGCCCGGCCGAATCCAGGATTCGTGTACGAAACGACACCCGCGACACCCAACTCTGGGGGTACCCGACATGCCAGGCGCCATCTATGCCGAAGGCCTGGTGAAGACGTTCGGCGACGTAAAGGCTCTGGACGGCGTGGACCTCGATGTCCCCGAGGGCACGGTCCTGGGCCTGCTCGGCCCCAACGGCGCCGGCAAGACCACCACCGTGCGCGTCCTGACCACCCTGCTCCAGCCCGACAGCGGCCGGGCCACGGTCGCGGGCATCGACGTGCTCAAGCATCCCAACGAGGTGCGCCGCGCGATCGGTCTGTCCGGTCAGTTCGCGGCGGTCGACGAGTATCTGACCGGCCGCGAGAACCTACAAATGGTCGGCCGGCTCTACCAGATGAAGGCCAAGCAGGCGAAGGCCAGGGCGGGCGAGCTGCTCGACAGGTTCAACCTCGCCGACGCGGCCGACCGCCCCGCCAAGACGTACTCCGGCGGTATGCGCCGACGGCTCGACCTGGCCGCGGCCCTGGTCGTGTCGCCGCCGGTGATGTTCATGGACGAGCCGACGACCGGCCTCGACCCGCGCAACCGCCAGCAGCTGTGGGAGGTCATCCAGGAGCTCGTCGCGGGCGGCACCACCCTGCTGCTCACCACGCAGTATCTGGAGGAGGCCGACCACCTCGCGCACGACATCTGCGTGGTCGACCAAGGCCGGGTGATCGAGCGCGGCACCGCCGACCAGCTCAAGGCCCGCACCGGCGGCGAACGCGTCGAGGTCGTGGTGCACCAGCACGAGGAGATCGAGCCCGCCCGCGCGGTGCTCGCCGGGTTCGGCAAGGGCGACGTCGCCGTCGTCGAGCACACCCGCAAGCTCACCGTGCCCGTCACCGGCGGCGCCAAGCTGCTCGCCGAGGTCATCCGCGAGCTCGACAACCGCGGAGTGGAGATCGACGACATCGGGCTGCGCCGCCCGACCCTCGACGACGTCTTCATCTCCCTCACCGGCCATGTGGCCGAGCAGAAGGACGAGGACGAGAAGGAGGGCTCCAAGTGACCGCCGTCGTCGAAACCCCGCACCTCACAGCCCCGCAGCCGCGCGGCGGCATAGTCCAGTCGGTCAACGACTCGCTGGTCGTGGCCAAGCGCAATCTGATCCGGATGATGCGCATCCCGAATCCTGTTCGCTCGTCTCGGCTAGGTTCCATCTCGGCCGCTCGGCGGTCCGATGACCGGAAGGAGCAGACACCGTGAGCGCTGTGAGTGATTCCCTGGTCCTCGCGCGACGGAACATGATTCGGATGCGCCGGATTCCCGAGATGCTTATCTTCGGGCTCATCCAGCCGATCATGTTCGTGGTGCTGTTCACCTACGTTTTCGGCGGGTCCATCCGAGTCGGTGGTTCGCTCTCACAGGCGGACTACCGCGAGTTCCTGATGGCAGGCATCTTCGCGCAGACTGTCACCTTCGCGACTGCGGGCGCCGGTGCCGGTATCGCGGACGACATGCACAAGGGGCTCATCGACCGCTTCCGCTCGCTCCCGATGGCCCGTGGCGCGGTGCTAACCGGCCGGACCCTCGCCGACCTGGCGCAGACCGCACTGACCCTGGTGGTGCTGGCTGCGGTTGCGCTGCTGATCGGCTGGCGCACCCACGAGAACTTCGGCAAGGTCCTCGCAGGCTTCGGCCTGTTGCTCCTGCTGGGCTACGCATTCTCCTGGATCGGAGCCTTGATCGGCCTCACGGTACGTACGCCCGAGGCGGCCACGTCCGGTGGGCTGATTTGGCTCTTCCCGTTGACGTTCATCTCGAACGCCTTCGTGGACTCCAACAATCTGCCGACGTTCTTCCGGTACATCGCGGAGTGGAACCCGTTCAGCACCACGGTCCAGGCGGCCAGGGAGCTGTTCGGTAACCTGCCGTCCGGTTTCAAGACCCCGGACGCCTGGCCCATGCAGCACCCAGTCGTTGCCTCGGTGATGTGGTCGGTGCTGATTCTGGTGGTCTTCCGCACGCTCGCGGTCCGCAAGTACCGCCGGGCAGACTGATGATGATGCTTCGTCTCGTCGTCGCTCGCTGAGACCATAGGTCAACAAGCCCCCGCTGAGCGGGGGCTTGTTTCATGCCGCAGGCCTCGCAGAGGAACGACACCGTGAGTCTTAGCGGCACGCCCTCGCGATCCTCATCAGCCCGGCTGTCCTTCGCCCGGGTAGCCGAGTACCAAAAGCGCGCGGCGGCCCACGTCCATGCCGTCGTCCGCCTCGACGGCCCGGCCGGACCCGCCGACGAATCGCTGCCATGCAACACGTCCTGGTCCACACGCCCTACAGCCCCGCAGTCGGCCAACTCGCCCTCCGCTGGGGAACCCAGCTCGACGTTCGCCTCATCCGGAGCGACGGCACCGGCCCGGACGACGACGCGGTAGCCGCGTTACATCGGCAAGTACGTCACCAAAGGAGCGAGCGAAACCGGCGCCGGCGTCGACCATCGCCTCCTGACCAGCGCCGACATCGAAGCAGCACCGGTGACCGCACATGTCCGCACCCTGATGCGCATCTGCTGGCGCCTCGGCGACCTGTCTGAGTACGAGCCGCTGCACCTGCGCGCCTGGACCCACACCCTCGGATACCGGGGCCACATCCTCACCAAATCCCGCGCCTACTCCACCACCTACCCAGCCCTACGCGCCGACCGCGCTGCACAGCTAGGAAATGAAGTGCAGTTGGGAGAAGGCGCGATGGAAAATGCCAGCTGGCGCTATGTCGGATTCGGCTACACCCCCGGTGCTGCTCAAATTGCTGAGGGAATCGCAAACGATCAATCGCAGAACCGCGAGTCGCCCGCGAAGCAGTGGACGAACCGAGGTGGGGTGGATGACGTGTCCGAAGAAACGGAGGGAGTCGCAGCCTGGGGAAGTCGTCGCCCGTTGGCGTGCTGTCGAGTGGGGCGACGATGAAGAGCAGCGCCTAGCAAACCTATTGTTCGGTCGCGCATTCAACAAACCGAAGAATGGCAGGAGTTGCCGGAAGTCATCTGTCGAGTAACAGGTAGGGTGGCTATCCTGATGGGACATCACATGGCGGTCCCAGAGGGTTGCCGCCCTCTGGGACCAGGCCAGTCATAGACCGGCCTGCCAGTCACGGAGGGACTGACATGGGGAAGGGTACCGTCATGCGCGGGCGCCGGACCGCCCGGGGCGTGATCCGAGTAGCCGTCTACCTTCGCGTATCGACCGCGAAGCAGATCGAGGGGTACGGGCTCGACGCTCAGGAGAAACAGTGCAAGGCGTGGCTGAACTACAAGCTAGGCCCTGGCAAGTACAACATCCATAAGGTCTATGTCGACGGGGGAGAGTCCGGCAAGAAGGACTCGCGACCCGACCTCGACGAGATGACCGAAGCAATGGAAAAAGGTCTGATCGACCTCGTTGTCTTCGGCAAGCTGGACCGCATCGGGCGGACCATGGAGGACATCCACCTGTGGGTGTTCAACGCGACCAAGCATCACAAGATCAGGGTTGCGACGGCGGATGGCCGTCTGGACAGTGACGACGAACTGTTCGGCATCATGCTCAGCCTGCTGTCGTACATGGCGGAGCTGGAACACACACTGATCCTTGAGCGAACCATGGGCGGCCGGGATCAGAAGTTGGCCGCTGGTGGGTGGCCCCTCGGGCAGCCCCCGTACGGTGTGACACTCAGCGGTAAGGGAGGCAGAGCGGTCCCGGTCCTCTGTGAGGACGAGGTGCACGTGATCAGCATCGCCGCGAGTCTGATCGTGGACCTCGGCTACTCGCGGGATGACGCTGCCAATCACCTGAACAACCTTGGCTCTCGCACTCGAAAGGGCCTTCCGTGGACCGGCGCGAACCTTGCCAAGCGCCTCAACTCCACTGCACTTGACGGCTACGTGGAGTTCCGTATCCAGCGCACCACCGAAGACGACGAAGAGGAGACCTTCGAGGTCTTTCGGATCGAGGTTCCTCGGCCGATCAGCGATCCGAAGCGGGTGGAAGCTCTTCGGAAGGCCCTCAATAGGCGGTCCTACAAGAAGGAGAACCTCCATAACTACCTGTTCACCGGTCGTCTGCATGCGCTGTGCGGTGGCCACTACACAGGTGGAAAGTCCGCCGAGTCTCCCGTCGCCTACTACCGGTGTATGGGAAAGAGGCTGGGGCTGAAGTGCGAGTGCACGGAACTGCCCGCACCCGATGTTGAAAAGGCCGTCTGGGCTGAGATCGAGGCTCTGCTCTCGAATGCGGAGAAGTTCAGGGCGCTCGCTGCCAGGTGGTTGGGGGCGATCCCGGCACGAGCTGAGACGTATCGACAGCGTCTCGCGGAGTTGGACGCGCAGATCGAGAAGAAGAAGGCCACCCGTAGAGGCCAGCTCCTCCAAAAGCTCACCCAGCTCTTCGGGGACGAATTGGGTGAGGGTGCCGGAGGCGAGATCGACGAGGAGACGATTCGAGAGGTGAAACAAGCGCTTCAGGCGAAGCAAGACGAACTGACCGCCGAGCGTGACCGTGTGGCTCGTTGGCTCCAAGAAGCCGAAGATCAGCAGCAGCGAGCGGACGAGATCATCCTCCTTGTGGAGGAGCAGGCGACCGAGGTGGACTCCTTCACTCCTGCGCAACGCCGGGACCTGCTTGATCTGCTGGACATCCGCGTGCAGGTGGTAGGAGAAGGTCGGTCGCGCCGGAAGGGGATTGCTGATCCGCTCACGGAGTGGCACAGGGAGACGGGCACGCTGGTGCCTCTCAAAGTCAGCGATGAGGAGTGGGAGATCGCTGACGCTGTGCTTCCCGGCTCTCGCCAGAACTGGACGCCCAAGCGGGAGATCTTCGAAGCGATCTTGTGGAAGCTGCGGACCGCTGCCCGGTGGAATGAGGTGGAGGTCTCCGGGAACTCCTGGAGCGCAGTGAGGCGGCGCGCGGAATCCTGGCGCACGTCGGGTGCCTGGCAGGTTGCCATGGAGGTTCTGGAGGGCTGTGGCGGGGTTCCTGTGCCGCCGCTCATGGTCCTGCCGCCCATGGAGGTCTCGGGCAGCGTTGATCCGAAGTTTGCGGTGCTGGCGCCGGAGACCGAGGGTGACAGGGACTACTGCAACCAGAGCGACACCCACGCACAGCCTTCCCCGAGATGATCATCTTCGGGCTGATCCAGCCGATCATGTTCGTGGTGCTGTTCAGTTACGTCTTCGGCGGCTCGGTCACATCGCCGGCAGCACCGACCCGGCGCAGTACCGCGAGTTCCTGATGGCGGGCATCTTCGCCCAGACCGTCACCTTCGCCACGGCCGGCGCCGGCGCGGGCATCGCGGACGACATGCACAAGGGGCTCATCGACCGGTTCCGGTCGCTGCCGATGGCCCGCGGCGCGGTCCTCACCGGCCGCACGCTGGCCGACCTGGTGCAGACGGCCCTGACCCTTGTGGTGCTCGCCGCCGTCGGCCTGCTGGTCGGCTGGCGCGTCCACCACGGCATCCCGAAGGCGCTCGGCGCGTTCGCGCTGCTGCTCCTGCTCGGGTACGCGTTCTCCTGGATCGGCGCCCTGATCGGCCTCACGGTCCGTACACCGGAGGCGGCCACCTCCGGCGGGCTGATCTGGCTCTTCCCGGTGACGTTCGTGTCCAACGCGTTCGTCGCCACGTCCGGGATGACGCCGTGGCTGCGGCACGTCGCCGAGTGGAACCCGTTCAGCGCCACCGTCCAGGCCTGCCGGGACCTCTTCGGGAACCCGGGCGTGGTGCCGTCCGAGGCCTGGCCGATGCAGCACCCGGTGATCGCCTCGCTGCTCTGGTCGCTGCTGATCATCGTGGGGTTCCGGACCCTGGCGGTGCGCAAGTACCGCTCGGCGACGGCCTGACGCACACGGCGAAGCCCCCGGCGGCCCTGGAAAGGGCGGCCGGGGGCTTCGGGTACGTACGGAGCGGGCTCAGCCCGTGTACGGCGTGGCCGCGAGGATCCTCACCGAGGACTTCCTGCCGTTCGGCAGTTCGTACTCGGCGTCCTCGCCGATCTTCTTGCCGTTCACACCGGAGCCGAGCGGGGACTGCGGCGAGTACGTCTCGATCTCGGTGGACGCGTACTCACGCGAGGCGAGCAGGAACTCCAGGGTGTCGTCCTCGTCGCCGTCGAAGGCGATCGTGACGAGCATGCCGGGGGCGACCACGCCGTCCGCGGCGGGCGCCTCGCCGACCTTGGCGTGCTCAAGGAGCTGGGTCAGCTGGCGGACCCGGAGCTCCATCTTGCCCTGCTCCTCCTTGGCCGCGTGGTACCCGCCGTTCTCCCGGAGGTCACCCTCCTCACGGGCCGCCGCGATCTTTACGGCGATCTCCGTGCGCGCGGGACCAGACAGATACTCCAGCTCGGCCCTGAGCTGGTTGTACGCCTCCTGGGTCAGCCAGGTGACGTTGTCGCTGGTCTGGGTCACAGGTGCTCCTCGTCGGTACTGGGAATACAAGCGCATCGCCCTACCCAGAAGGATGTGCCTTCTCGGGCGGGCGAAACCACGAGCCTAACAATTCAGGGCGCGAAGGGGGAGGACGAAAACCGCAGGGAAATCGTCGGCGCAGGTCAGCGCGGACAAGGCGGCGGAATCGACCGGCGGGGCAGCCGGGCGCGCGGCACAGGACCGGTCCGGGCCGCGCGGCACAGGACCGGTCAGACCGACTTGCAGCCGACGAGGTCGACGGCGGTCGCCCGCGAGGTGGTCTGGACGGTGATCAGCTCGTCGATGCGGCCCTGCTTCTGTTCGAAGCGGACGTCCTTGCGGCCCACCTCGTCGCCGCCGGTCTCCAGGGCGCGCAGGGTGCAGACACCGGTCTCGCCCTTGTCCTTGCGCACTTCCAGGTGGACCTGGACGGCCTTGGCGGAGACCACCTTGAACTTGATGACCTCGGCCGACACGGACTGGCCGCCCACGTAGTCGTAGCCGATCCAGCCGACCACACCGAGCAGGGCGACGCCGAGGACCGAGCCGATGATCTTGAGCTTGCGGTCGGCGCGCTGGTCCGCGGTGCGCCCGTAGCGCCCCTCGGGAAGCGGTTGGCTTGCCGCGGCCATGGTCGTCCTCCTGCTGCTGGGGGTGCCAGGAATTTTCCGCCCCCCGATTCGGTCACTATAGAAGCCGCCCATCGCGCCGGATCACAGAGGGCAACACCCAGGGCGCCGAATCACTGAGGATCTTGTCTTGACTGAGCAGCTGCGACTGATGGCCGTGCACGCCCACCCCGACGACGAGTCGAGCAAGGGCGCGGCCACCATGGCGAAGTATGTGTCCGAGGGGGTGGACGTGCTGGTCGTGACCTGCACCGGAGGCGAGCGCGGCTCCATCCTCAATCCGAAGCTCCAGGGCGACAAGTACATCGAGGAGCACATCCACGAGGTACGCAAGAAGGAGATGGACGAGGCCCGCGAGATCCTCGGCGTCAAGCAGGAGTGGCTGGGCTTCGTCGACTCGGGTCTGCCGGAGGGCGACCCGCTGCCGCCGCTGCCCGACGGCTGCTTCGCCCTGGAGGACGTGGACAAGGCGGCGGGCGAACTGGTCCGCAAGATCCGCGCCTTCCGTCCGCAGGTGATCACCACGTACGACGAGAACGGTGGCTACCCGCACCCCGACCACATCATGACCCACAAGATCTCCATGGTGGCGTTCGACGGGGCGGGCGACACCGAGAAGTTCCCGGAGTCCGAGTACGGCCCGGCGTACCAGCCGCGGAAGCTGTACTACAACCAGGGCTTCAACAAGCCGCGCACCCTGGCGCTGCACCACGCGCTGCTCGACCGGGGCATGGAGTCCCCGTACGGGGAGTGGCTGGAGCGCTGGAAGGAGTTCGAGCGCGTCGAGCGCACGCTGACCACGCACGTTCCGTGCGCGGACTTCTTCGAGATCCGCGACAAGGCGCTGATCGCGCACGCCACCCAGATCGACCCCGACGGCGGCTGGTTCCGGGTCCCGATGGACATCCAGCGGGAGGTCTGGCCGACGGAGGAGTACGAGCTGGCGAAGTCGCTCGTGGACACTTCCCTCCCCGAGGACGACCTCTTCGCGGGCGTACGCGAGAATGCCTGATATGAGCGCAAGCCTGGCACTGACGCACTTGGTCCCGCTGGCCAAGGACATCGACAACGACAAGGTGACGCCCGGCGTCCTCGGCTTCATCGTCTTCGCGGCGCTGGCCGTGGGCGTGTGGCTGCTGATGAAGTCGATGAACCGCCACATGGGCAAGGTCGACTTCGAGGAGGGCCCCGAGCCGGGACAGGCGGCCCCGGCTGCGGCCGCCTCCGGCGAGGGCGATCCGAAAAGGGCGTAGGCGCCCCGCCGGGGGTGCGGTGATTGACCGCGGGCCGGTGGGGGCTGGTCGCGCCCACGTGGCGGAGCCGCATATGTCACAGCCCCGCGCCCCCAGGGGGTGGGGCCCGGCTCCGGGGAGCCCGGCCCCAGAAGGGCTACCGTCCCGCCCCCACCGGCACCCCCATGACCTCCCGGGAGTGCCGGGTCGGGACCATGCCCAGCTGCCAGGCCTGCCAGCCGTCCTCCAGCTCCACCCCGCGCTCCAGCATCAGCGCGTACGCCTCCGCGCAGTCCTCCAGCTTGCTGTCGCGGGTGGCGTGGTGGGCCCGGATCAGCTGGGACAGCTCCTCCTGGGCCACCGCGACCCCGATCTCCGAGCCGCCCGCCGAGGCGTACGGCAGCAGGGTGCAGCGCAGGAAGCGGGCCCAGTCGCCGCCCCTGCGGTCCCCGTACGAGTCGAACAGCTCGACCGCCTCGTCGCACAGCCGCAGCGCCTGGGGCGCACGGTTGTTGCCCGCGTCGATCAGGGCCAGCTCCAGACAGGTCCAGCCCTCGCCGTGGGCGACCCCGATGCGGTGGAAGTCGGCGCGGGCGTCGACCAGGAGCTGGCGGGCGAAGCCGGAGTTGCGCAGGTTGCCGGTCTGGGCGGCGCGCTGGTCGCGGGTGACCCGCCCGGAGTGGTGGCGGGCGCAGGCCAGGCCGTACACATCACGCATCCGCGAGAACATCGAGCGGGCCCGCTCCAGCTCGCGGACCGCCTGGTCGCGGTCGCCGCGCTCCTCCAGGGCCTGGCCCAGGTAGTACAGCGTCCACGCCTCGCCGCGCGCGTCCTCCTGCTCCCGGTGGCGGGACAGGGCCTGGCGCAGCCCGTCGACGGCCGGGTTCGGGTCGCCGTCCACCAGCCGGGCGCGGGCCAGCTGGGTCAGCGCCCAGGCCTCGCCGCGGCCGTCACGGGTGCGGCCGTACAGATCGAGCGCGGTGCGCAACTCCTCGTCCGCGCGCGGCACATCACCCATCCGCAGACACACCTGGCCGAGCTGGAAGTGGGTCCAGGCCTCGCCGTGCAGCGACTCGCCCTCGCGGTGCAGGGCGAGCGCCGTGTCCAGCAGGGTCAGCGCGCCCGCCAGGTTGGCCCGGTCGCGCTCGACCGCCGCCAGCGCGTGCAGCGACCACGCCCGGTCCTCGTCCTGTTCGGGCGAGGACTGGAGCTCGATCGCCTCGCGCAGCCGGGCCGCCGCCTCGGTGAGGTTGCCCTGGTGGTGCAGGGTGATGCCGAGCGAGGCGAGCGCGAGCGCCGCGCCCGCGTCGTTCTGCGCCTCCCGGTAGAGGCCGACCACCGAGGTCAGCGTGGTGCGGGCGGTGTCGAGCTCGCCCAGCTGGCGGGCCGCGATACCGGTGCGCCACCGTACGGAACGCTCAAGAAGTCCCTGGTCGACGGCCTGCGACAGCTCGCTGATCTCGCCCAGGCGGTAGAGGTCGCCGCGCAGCAGGCAGTAGTCGCACAGCGCGCCCAGCAGATTGAGCACCGCCTGCTGGTTCACGTCCTCCGCGTCGCGCAGCGCGGCCGTGATGAAGCTCGACTCGTCGTCGAGCCAGCGCAGGGCCGCGTCGAGCGAGGCGAAGCCGTGGCCGCCGAACTGCCCGGCGCGGGTGGAGAGTTTGCCGTCGACCATACGGATCACCGCGTCGGCGAGGTCCGCGTAGTTCTGGATCAGCCGCTCCTGCGCGGCCGTGCGCTCGGCGGCCTCCTCCTCGTCCAGGAGCCGGGCCCGCGCGAAGGTCCGTACGGTGTCGTGCAGGCGGTAGCGGTCGGCGCGGACCTGGTCGATCAGGCCCGCCCGTGCCAGATCCGCGAGGAGCCGGCCCGCCTCCGCCTCGCCGGTGGCGAGCAGCGCCGCCGCGGCCGCCGCGCCCAGCGAGGCCCGCCCGGCGAGCGCCAGGCGCCGCAGCAGTCTGCGCGACTGCTCGGACTGGTCGGTGTAGCGCAGCCACAGGGCCCGCTCGACGGGCGCCACCGGCCCGTACGCCCCGAGGTCCGCGGCGAGCGCCCGCGCGTCCCGGGGCCCCAGTGAGGAGCCCGCGATCCGCAGGGCCAGCGGCAACCCGCCGCACAACTCCCGTACGAGCGCGGCGGCTTCTGTGTCTTTGAAGGCATACGGTTCCTTGACGTCCTCCTCCGCCGACTCGCGCAGCAGCTCCTCCGCGCCCGCCTCGTCCAGCGGCTCCACCGCCAGCTGGTGCACCCACGCCGGGAAGTCGTCGGGCAGCTCCAGCGGGCGCGCGGCCGTCACCAGGACCAGGCTGTCGGACCGCTCGGGCGCCAGCGTGCGCACCTGCTCGGCGTCATAGGCGTCGTCCAGGACCACCGTGACCGGAATGCCCGTCAGATGCTGGTGGTAGAGCTCGGCGAGCCGGCGCACCTGCTGGTCGGCCGACGACCTTCCCCGAGCTCTCGACTCCTCTCGAGCAGGGGAGACCCCATCTCGGAACAGCAGTTGCTCGCGGGGTGCGCCCAGCCGGTTCAGCAGGTGCAGCAGAGCGTCCCGGGTGGGCAGCGGCGTCTGGGCGCCGCCCCGCAGATCCACCAGGCACGCGCCCCGGAACTGGTCCCGCAGCTGGTGCGCGGCCCGTACGGCAAGGGTCGTGCGGCCCACGCCCGCCGGACCGTGCAGCACCACGACCGTGGGGCGGGTCTCGGTCGCGGCGCGCGCCGAGTGCACCCACTGGGCGATCCGGGTGATCTCCGCGCGCCGCCCCGCGAACGGCCCCTGCGGCTCGGGCAGATGGCCGAAGGACTGCTCAAGGACCGAGCGGCGCCGGGCCGCCGCGCTCTTGTCCGTGCCGCGCAGCTGGGTCGGCACCGACGTGCTGGTCTTCTTGCCGGTGCGGGCCGCCGGGGCCGTCATGCGCTGCTGGTCCAGGAACGGGCGGATGCCCCGTACGTCCAGGGCCGTAAGCCACTGCAGGCGCAGCTGCTCGGCGCCGCCCGGACGGCCGAGCTCGCCCGCGCGCCGGTGGGCGGCCGGCCAGTGCGCCGCGGTCACCCGCACGACGGTGGTCGCGGCCCCGGCGACGGCCACGGCCGCCCCGGCGCCCATCGCGGGCCCCGCGCCGGTCCCGAGCGCCGCGTCCGCGACGACGGCGGCGACCGCCGCGACCCCGGTCACCAGGAACGCCGTGCCCGCCTTCTCGCCGGCGAACCGGGCGCCGAGCGACGGCTGCCCGGCCGCCGCCTCGTCCAACGCCCGCGTGTACGCCTCGTACTCCTCCTCGGCGCTCGCCGCCAGCGCGTCGAGTGCCGCCCGGCCGCGTGTCAGCAGCGCGTTGGCGTCGGCCCGGCCGCCGGAGCGCCGCACCTCCTCCTCGACCGCGCGTACCAACAGCCGCTCGGCCTCCGCCCGATGGCCGTCCCGCATGTGCGTCCCCCTCCGAGAGCGTCCGGTGCGACATGAGTCCTGGTCGAGTGTGCCGTTGGTGTCAAGTGTCCTGCGTGCCGCGCGTCGGCGCGAGGGAGTCGGCGGATCATCTCGCCCGTGGGGGACGATGGGCCCATGCCGAACCGCCCGGCCCATGAGGCGTCCCCGTATCTGCTCCGTCCACGAGGCAGCCGAACGGCCGCCAGGCTTCTGCGGTATCTGTGACAACCAGCATTCCCGCTGCACCGAACTGGATCTCGGTCGCCGCATCAGAGCCTGCTCGGGGCTCTCGGCTCGCAGACGTGAGGTATCCCCGGCAGTGAGGACAACACGTAGACAACGCCAGTAGGGTCTCGGCGGGCAGCTTCGGCCCGGCTGCGAGGTATTCCGCGATGCCGTGAACGCCGTGGTGGCGTGCTGCGTCGGAAGGACGCATATCGTGGTTCGGGTCTGCCAGGTGCGCGTGGAGCCTGCTCATTTCCGCCTAGGACCACGGAATTCCCGCTTTTCCCGTGCGCAATCATGAGGAAACGATCTTCCAGCGCTGTCAGATGGCTCCCAGGTCGACAGTGACGGAGAGGGGCGCGGCAGCCTTGATCACACCGGTGAACGTCTCGCCGTCCCGGTAGGCCTTGGTGGCGGGGTCGAGGACGTAGGTGTAGATGATCGGGACACCGGTGGCGGCCTGTTCGACCCGCCAGTAGAAGGGGATGCCGGCCTTGGCGTACTGGTCCACCTTCACGATCCGGTCGGTGGTTTCCGAGCCGGGCGACACGACCTCGACGACCAGGAGTACGTGTTCAGGGCGGGTGGGCGTGAGGTCGATGGTCTCCGCCCGGTAGACGACGACGTCCGGACGGCGGTTGGTGAGTGGAACGTCCTGCAGGCGGACGTCGAAGTCCGTGTCGGCGTTCCAGTCCGGGCTTGCGACGGCGTCCAGGGCGTTGGCCAGGATCCGGGCCAGCCGGTTGTGCCGCTTGGACGCGCTCGGGCGCACGACCACCATCCCGTCCACGATCTCAATGCCGGCACACTGCTCCTCGGACCAGGAGTCGTACTGCTCCGCGCTGATCTGCTGGGAACGGAACCTCGTCCGGGATGCCCGCCGCCGCTACAGCCGCCTCATCGCACAGGTGCAGCTCGGCCAAGCGAGGCAGAGCCCGTGCGGGCCTCGCCGACGGGGCCGGGCATTGTGAGAGGCTGGGTCGTATGAACCGGTTGGCTGGTGTGACCTCGCCTTATCTGCTTCAGCACGCTGACAATCCGGTCGACTGGTGGCCCTGGACGCCGGAGGCTTTCGAGGAAGCGCGGCGGCGTGATGTACCCGTTCTGCTATCAGTCGGCTACTCGGCGTGCCACTGGTGCCATGTGATGGCCCATGAGTCGTTCGAGGACGAGACGACGGCCGCGTACCTCAACGAGCACTTCGTCAACGTCAAGGTCGACCGCGAGGAGCGCCCGGACGTCGACGCCGTCTATATGGAGGCGGTGCAGGCGGCGACCGGCCAGGGCGGCTGGCCCATGACCGTCTTCCTGACGGCGGACGCCGAACCGTTCTACTTCGGCACCTACTTCCCGCCCGAGCCCCGGCCCGGCATGCCGTCGTTCCCGCAGGTCCTGGAGGGGGTGCGGGCTGCCTGGACGGACCGGCGCGAGGAGGTGGGCGAGGTCGCGGCGAAGGTCGTACGGGACCTGTCCGAGCGCGAGCTGGTGTACGGCGGGGGCGCCGGTGTGCCCGGCGAGGAGGAGCTGGCGGGCGCGCTGCTCGGGCTGACCCGTGACTACGACGAGCGGCACGGCGGCTTCGGCGGCGCGCCCAAGTTCCCGCCGTCGATGACCCTGGAGTTCCTGCTGCGCCACCACGCCCGTACGGGCGCCGAGGGCGCGCTCCAGATGGCCGCAGACACCTGCGAGCGGATGGCGCGCGGCGGCATCTACGACCAGCTGGGCGGCGGCTTCGCCCGCTACTCGGTGGACCGCGAGTGGGTGGTGCCCCACTTCGAGAAGATGCTCTACGACAACGCGCTGCTGTGCCGGGTGTACGCGCACCTGTGGCGGGCCACCGGCTTGGAGTCGGCGCGCCGGGTTGCCCTGGAGACCGCCGACTTCATGGTCCGCGAGCTGCGCACCGCCGAGGGCGGCTACGCCTCGGCCCTGGACGCCGACAGCGACGACGGCAGCGGGCACCACGTGGAGGGCGCGTTCTATGTGTGGACGCCCGCACAGCTGGCCCAGGCGCTGGGCGAGAAGGACGGCGAGGCCGCCGCGCGGCACTTCGGGGTGACCGAGGAGGGCACCTTCGAGGAGGGCGCCTCCGTCCTCCAACTGCCCCCGGATGGCGGCCCGGTGGCGGCGGACGTACGCGACCGGCTCTTCGCGGCGCGTGAGACCCGGCCGCGTCCCGGCCGGGACGACAAGGTCGTCGCCGCCTGGAACGGCCTGGCGATCGCCGCGCTGGCGGAGACGGGTGCGTACTTCGACCGCCCCGACCTGGTCGAGCGGGCGACCGAGGCGGCGGACCTGCTGGTCCGCGTCCACATGGACGACCGCGCCCGCCTGTCGCGCACGTCGAAGGACGGCCAAGTAGGCCCGAACGGCGGTGTGTTGGAGGACTACGCCGACGTCGCCGAGGGCTTCCTGGCGCTCGCCGGGGTGACGGGGGAGGGGGCCTGGCTGGAGTTCGCCGGGTTCCTGCTCGACATCGTCCTGGACCAGTTCACCGGCGGGGGCGGGGTGCTCTACGACACCGCGCACGATGCCGAACAGCTGATCAGGCGCCCGCAGGACCCCACGGACAGCGCCACCCCGTCGGGCTGGACGGCGGCCGCCGGAGCGCTGCTCTCGTACGCGGCGCACACCGGCTCATCCGCCCACCGGGCCGCCGCCGAGGGCGCGTTGGGCGTGGTCAAGGCGCTCGGCCCGCGCGCCCCGCGCTACATCGGCTGGGGCCTGGCGACGGCCGAGGCCCTCCTCGACGGCCCCCGCGAAGTGGCCGTGGTGGGCCCGCCCGGAGGCGAACTCCACCGCGCCGCACTGCTGGGCCGCGCCCCGGGCGCGGTGGTGGCGGTGGGCGACCCGGCCGGCGCGGAGTTCCCCCTGCTGGCGAACCGCCCGCTGGTCGACGGGGGCCCGGCGGCGTACGTGTGCCGCCACTTCACGTGCGAGGCGCCGGTGACGAGCACGGAGGCATTGGCGCAGGCGCTGTCCTGAGCGCGCACGCGGGTTCCCCGCGCCCGTGCGGGGCGCGGGGAACCCGTGCGACTCAGTTGTCGTTCGCGAAGATACCGATGCCCACCCAGTCGCCGTCGCTCGGCGGCATCCACGCCCGGACCCACTCGTCCTGCGAGCCCAGCCAGGCGCCGCCGTTCTGGCCGCAGGTCTTGTCGGTCCACTTGCTGAAGTGCATCGAGTCGCGCCACCACCAGCCGTACATCCGGGTCTCGTAACCCGGCGTCGCCAGGCAGGCCGTGGTCGGCTGGCCCTTCTGGTTGAAGCCCTGGATCTTGATCGACTCGACCCTGTGCGTCTCGTCGTGGATCATGATCTGCTGCCCGTCCGTGCCCGCGAACGCGGTCCCGCCGGTGGCGGCGACGCCCGCGACGGCCAGCGCGCCGGTGGCGGCGGCCATGGCGAACTTCTTGCCCATACCCATGAGTTGTCCCCCCTCGATCAAACACAAATGATCATGTGCGGGGAGATCGTACGACACGTCAGGCGATAGTCGCACACAGCCGTAACCGGATGATCAGTCAGTTATGATCACCGCATCATCGGCAGTCGACGGGGGAAACCGACGCCGAGGTGATGCGGGGAACCAGCTTCCGGAGACCGGTCGGTCCGTGATGCCCAATCGGGCGGCGGCCGACCGTGCGCCCACACCGGAACGTCTCATTCCGCCATCAGGATTCATGCACCCCCGAGTCCCGAGCCCCGCTCACCAGAGAGAGAAACATGGCGGACGAGAAGGTCCTTGCTGCCCAGAAGTGGGTCAACGCCACTTATTCGATGGTTCCCGGCTATGCGAAGTGCCCCGAGGACGGGCGCACCGGCTGGTCGACGATGTTCTCGCTGACGATGGCGCTGCAGGGCGAACTCACCATGGCCCCGCTGGTCGCGAGCTTCGGTCCGGGCACGCTGTCCGAGCTCGCGAAGCGCGGCGACATCGGCCCGAACGAGCAGAACGTCAACATCAAGAAGATCGTCGAGCACGCCCTGTTCTGCAAGGGCTACTGGGGCGGCGACGGTACGGGGTCGTACGGCGCGGCCACCGACAAGTCGGTCAGGGCGCTCAAGAACGACGCCGGCCTCGACGCCTCCAACGGCCTCGTGTCACCGAAGGTCTTCAAGGCGCTGCTCAGCATGGACGCCTACGTATCGTCGCCGAACGGCGGCACCGACACGGTCCGCGCGGTCCAGCGGTGGCTCAACGGCCGCTACTTCAGCCACTCGTCGTTCTTCGTCGGTCCCGCCGACGGCGTGTACTCCCGCGATGTGCAGAAGTCGCTGATGAAGGCGATCCAGTACGAGCTGGGCATACCCGACGACCAGGCGACCGGCGCGTTCGGCCCCGGCACGCAGGCGGGTCTGAAGGCCCACACGGTGAAGGAGGGCGACTCGGGGATCTGGGCCCAGCTCTTCTCGGCGGCGTGTGTGTTCAACTCGCCGATTCCCAACGCCAAGGGCGACAGCAGCATACCCACCACGTTCCGGGACAAGTTCGACTCCAAGCTCACCGAGTGGGTCAAGGCGTTCCAGAGCTTCTCCGAGCTCGACACCCGGGACGGCCGGGGCGACTACCGCACCTGGGCCCAGCTGCTGGTCTCGACCGGCGACCCGGACCGGACCGCCACGGCCTGCGACACCCGCTTCCAGATCACCCGCCCGCGCGCCGACGCCCTGTACAAGGCGGGGTACCGCCATGTCGGCCGCTACCTCTTCGACCCGCCGGGCAGCACGCTCGACAAGGAGATCAAGGACGGTGAGCTGGCCGACATCTTCGCGGCCGGGCTGAGCGTCTTCCCGATCTACCAGGACAACGCGCGCCGCCTCCAGGACTTCACCTTCGAGCAGGGCTTCGAGCACGCGCTGAACGCCCATTCCCGTGCGGACGGCTACGGCTTCAACCGGGGCACGGTCATCTACTTCGCGTGCGACTACGACGCGACCACCGACGAGATCGCCTCCAACATCGTGCCGTACTTCCAGGGCGTCCAGGCGGGTCTGGCGAACCGGGGGAAGAAGTACGTCCACGGCGTCTACGGCTCGCGGAACGTCTGCACGCAGGTCAGCAAGAACACCGACGCCCGCTACTCCTTCGTCTCCGGCATGTCCTGGGGCTTCTCCGGCAACCTGGGCTTCCCGCTGCCGCCGAACTGGGCCTTCAACCAGGTCAAGGAGTTCAAGTTCATCTACAGCGGCGACTCGTTCGACCTCGACAACGACGTCCACCGCAGCGGCAGCGACACCGGCCAGAACACGGTGCACCAGCAGGTGCAGCCGGCGGACGATTTCGTCAAGTACATCACCACGCTCTTTCCGCTGGCGCTCCAGTACGGCAAGGGCGACCCGAACCAGCTGGTCATGGAGTACGGGCGGCAGAAGGCGTACGCCGGTTTGAAGTGGTGGGCCCTCATCGGTTCGCCGGACGAGGACTACATCAAGTTCGCCAACAGCAGGGGCGCGTCCCTCCTCCAGGACTTCAAGGACCCGGTCACGGGCTACACGGTCGGTGCCGAGCACCTGCTGGCGGCCGCCAACGGCCACTACGTGAAGCCGCAGCAGGAGGACGACATCAGGAAGATCGGTGAGGGCGACATCGCCGGCTGGGCCGGCGACCTCATCACGCTCTACGGGGAGTGGCGGCGCGACGTGAAGGCGTATCCGTCCGGATACACCTACTGCCAGGCCAAGTTCGGCAAGATCGGCGTGGTCTCCACATTCAGCTTCAACGACCTCATCGAGGACGCGGACGGCTATCTGATCGCCCGGCGTGCGCAGCGCGGCGGTCAACTGGTCGACATCGTCCGTGAGCACTACGGGCAGGGCGAGCGCGACGCGGGCGCACTGACGCGCTTCCGCGACTACTTCGAGCAGCGGTTCGGCGGCAGCACCGACTTCGTGGTGACCATGGCCCGCTCGGTCCTGCTGCAGCAGGCCAACCCGAAGATCGCGATCGGGCGCACCTCGCTCATCCGGGACATCGCGGGCTCCAACGCGACCCTGCCCGAGCAGCTCTCCGACGACGTCCTCAACGGCTTCTGCCGGGGCTTCGCCGACGGGCTGCGCGACCGCGCCCTGCAGGAAGCCAACGCCAAGGGCCTGTAGGTCCGGGTCCGGTACGTACGAAAGTGATGAGGAACCGATTCATGAGTGATGTCATGACGCAGGCGATGCGCATCGACCGCCGCCGCTTCCTGGTGACCGGCGTCGGCGTCGCCGGTGGCGCGGCGCTGGTGGCCGGCGGGATGTCCGGTACGGCCGTGGGCGCCCCGGCCGTCCCCGCCGCCCCGGCCGCCAAGGAGTGGCACGGACGCACCTCCGCCAACGGCTGGCCCGTCGTCGCCGCAGCACCCTCGCACCGCGTCGAGGGCGCCGGCGGCGTCCGCTTCGGCGCGCTGGACGGCGATGTGGCGACCGTGCTCACCCACGTGGTGCGCCGCTACCACTACGAGATCCACACCCTCGGTACGACCGAGGTCACCGGCCACACCGCCGCGCGGGCGGTGGCGGCGCCGTACGAGAGCAACTACCTCTCGGGCACGGCGATCGCGATCCGGCCGCTGCTGTACCCGGTGCGGGCGCGGGACGGGTTCTTCCCGCACGAGCTGGTGGTCGTCCGCGACATCCTGGCGGACCTGGAGGGCGTGGTGAAGTGGGGCGGCGACGAGTCGACCGCCAAGGAGTCCCACTTCCAGATCGACGTCCGCCCCGGCGACTCGGGGCTGCGCCGCGTGGCGGCGAAGCTGCGTGGGTGGGATGAGCAGCCGGGGGAGGGCGCGGGCACGATCGACGCGCTGGCTCCGGGGCGGGTGAAGGCCGCGAAGGCCTTGGCGGCCCGCCAGCGGTGAGAGGTGGGGGCCGGCTCCCCGTACCCCGGCGGGTACAGGGAGCCGGCCCCGGCTCGGCGCGGTGATTCGGCTGCGGGCCGGTGGGGGCTGGTCGCGCAGTTCCCCGCGCCCCTTGGGGGATGCGGGCGCGGCACGTTCAGGCCCTCCCGGCCCCGGGGGCGCGGGGCTGTGACATGGTGCGGCTCCGCCGCGTGGGCGCGACCGGCCCGCCACGACCCGCAGCCGAATCACCGCGTCCCTCAGCGCCGCAACCCGTCCCGCACCACATCCAGCGCTCGCCCCACCAGCTCCACCAAGTCGTCCTCGTGGTCCCGTTCCGCCCAGTACACCGTCGTCTCGTAGAGCGCTCCGAGCACCGCCATCGAGTACACCCGTACCTCCAGCTCGCCCTCCCCGCGGCCCGTCCGCTGCGCCAGGACCTCGCAGAGCTGGCGGCTGGTGACCGCCATCGACTGCATCATCCGGGCCCGCAGCGCCGGTACCCGGACCAGCAGCGTCGTCCGCTGAATCGTCTCTTCGCGGTCGTGTTCCAGCGCCAGCCGGGTCGCCTTGTCGATGACGTGGCGCAGGGACTCCAGGGGCGGCTCGTCCGCGGGGCGGGCGCGCAGCTCGCTGACCATGATCGGGTCGTACTCGTCCGTGAGGACGATGTCCTCCTTGGTGGGGAAGTACCGGAACACCGTCGACGGGGACACCTCCGCCGCCTCGGCGATCTGCTCGACCGTCGTCGCGTCGTACCCCTGCTCGGTGATCAGCCGGTACGTCGCGCGCCGGATCGCGACGCGCGTCTTGAGCTTCTTGCGTTCGCGCAGCCCGAGCTGCGGCTGCATGTCCTCGGCGAGGGAGTCGAGGGACCGGGTGCGTGGCGTGGCGGACATGTCGACATTCTCAGGCATCCATGACGTCCACGGCATCAACGGGCGTCCCCGCCACCTCCCGCGCGGCCGGTTCCGGCCCCTCCCGCCCCGGCAGCAGCGCCGCCGCGAGCAGTGCGGTGACCAGCGCCGCCACCCCGCACACCAGCAGCACCGTGTTCATGCCGTGGACGTACGCGGAGTCGGCCGAGGCGGCGAGCCGGGAGTCGCCGAGGCGCGCCGCGACCAGGTGTGCGGCCACCACCGAGTCCCCCGCCCGGTCCGCCGCGGGCCCGGGCAGCCCGGCCGTGTCGAGCTTGTCCGCGAACACCCCGGCGAGCAGCGAGCCGAGGAGCGCGATCCCGACCGCGCTGCCCACCTGTCGTACGGTCATCAGCAGTCCGGATCCGCTGCCCGCGCGGTCGGGCGGCAGCGTGGCGAGCGCGGCCGTCATCGCGGGCACCATCGCGAAGCCGAAGCCGAGCCCGGTCAGGGTCAGCCACAGCGCGGTGAACCCGTATCCGCTCTCCACGGTCGTACGGCTGCCGAGGAAGGCCGAGAAGGCGAGCACCACGAGGCCCGCGCAGATCGTGGCCCGCGCCCCGAACCGCCGCACCACCGGCTCCCCGGCCTTGGCCGCGATCGTCAGCCCGCCCATCAGGGGAAGCATCCGCAGCCCGGTGCCGAAGGCGTCGTTGCCGAGCACCGCCTGGAGGTACTGGGGCAGGACGAACATCAGCCCGGCGAGGATGAACATCACCAGCGTGGCCGCCAGCGTGTTCAGCAGGAACGGCCGGTGGGCGAGCAGCTTCATGTCGAGCATCGGACGCGGCGCGCGCCGCTCCCGTACGACCAGGGCGGCGATCAGTGCCGCGCCGCCGCCGAGGGTGGCGAGGACCAGCGCGTCGCTCCAGCCGCGCGTCGGCGCCTCGATGATCCCGTAGATGAGGGAGCCGAGGCCTGCGGCGGTGAGCACGGTGGAGAGGGCGTCGACGCGCGGCGAGGCCGGGTCGCTGGTCTCCGGGAGCAGGAAGGCGCAGGCGGTGATGCCGATCGCGACCATCGGGACGTTGATCAGGAAGACCGAGCCCCACCAGAAGTGGTTGAGCAGGAAGCCGCCGATGATCGGGCCGAGCGGCAGGCCGAGCGCGGAGGAGGCGGTGACGATCGAGACGGCCTTGGTGCGCTCCTCGGCGGGGAAGAGCGAGGGCAGTACGGCCAGGGCGAGCGGCATGACGAACGCGGCTCCTATTCCCATGACCGCGCGGGCCGCGATGACCGCCCCGACGCTGGTGGTCAGCGCGCCGACGAGGGAGCCTGCCAGGAAGATCCCGAGGCCCGTGATGAGCATCCGGCGGCGGCCGAAGCGGTCGCCGAGGAGTCCGGCGGGGAGCATCAGGGCGGCGAAGACCACGACGTAGGCGTCGGCCATCCACTGCTGCTGGCCGGTGGTGGCGCCGAGCTGCTGGGCCATCGTCGGCAGCGCGACATTGAGGATGGTCATGTCGAAGCCGAGCACCAGCATGCTCGCGACCATCGCCGCCAGGGCCCACCAGCGCCGTGGATCGGGGCCGGAAACCTGTGTCATGGCACACCTCCGTAAGAGTTACCGTCAAGTGACAGTAACTCTCAAAAGAGGGTCGGCGTCAAGAATGCTGGTAGGCGACCAGGGAGATTCCGACGTAGTGGACGACGAACGCCGCCAGCGTCAGGGAGTGGAACACCTCGTGGAAGCCGAACCAGCGCGGCGAGGGGTTGGGGCGCTTGATGCCGTAGATCACGCCGCCCGCGCTGTAGAGCAGTCCGCCGACGACGACCAGGACGAGCACCGCGATGCCGCCGGTGTGCATGAAGTCGGGGAGGAAGAAGACCGCCGCCCAGCCCATCGCTATGTAGCAGGGGGTGTAGAGCCAGCGCGGGGCGCCGACCCAGAAGACGCGGAAGGCTATCCCGGCGAGCGCCGCCGCCCATACCGCCCAGAGCAGCACCCGGCCGGTCGAGTCCGGGAGCAGCAGCAGGGTGAGCGGGGTGTAGGTGCCCGCGATGATCAGGAAGATGTTGGCGTGGTCGAGCCGGCGCAGGATCGCCTCGCCGCGCGGGCCCCAGTCGCCCCGGTGGTAGACGGCGCTGACGCCGAACAGCAGACAGGCGGTCAGGACGTAGATCCCGCAGGCGATCCGCCCCCGGGTCGAGTGGGCGAGCGCGGTGAGCACGATGCCCGAGACGACCACCGCCGGGAACATCCCGGCATGCAGCCAGCCGCGCAGTTTGGGCTTCAGGGGCACGGTCGGCGCAGGGGCCGTCACCTGATCAGTCATGTCCCGCATGCTACCTACGCCTCCGTAGGTTACGGATGGGGGCGGCCCGTAACCGTATGCCCCGGCCGTGTGCACCGCAGATGAAACAAGGGAGGGCGAGTGGCGATGCTCACGTGAGAGTGCCTCTGGACATATGGGCGAACGGCACGGATGATCAGATGAGTGCGGTCGGCACCGGATGAGCGCCAGGTACCAGAAGAAGCGTCCGGGTCGCAGCCCCCACGGGGCAACGAACGAAATTCCCCCACAAGGGGATACCGAACCTTCAACAAGGAGCGATCGTGGCGCGCGACATCGCGGCTTCCACCACTGTCCCGACGAATCACCAGGAGCTCATCTCCTGGGTAGACGAGATCGCAGCCATCACGCAGCCGGACAGGGTGGTCTGGTGCGACGGTTCCGAGGCCGAGTACGAGCGTCTCTGCGAGGAGCTCGTCGCCAAGGGCACGTTCAAGAAGCTCGACCCGATCAAGCGCCCGAACTCGTACTACGCCGCGTCCGACCCGACCGATGTCGCGCGGGTCGAGGACCGCACCTTCATCTGCTCCGAGAAGGAGGAGGACGCGGGGCCGACCAACCACTGGAAGGCTCCGGCGGAGATGAAAGAGATCTTCGCGGGTGAGAAGGGGATCTTCCGGGGCTCGATGCGCGGCCGCACCATGTACGTCGTGCCCTTCTGCATGGGCCCGCTCGGCTCGGACCTCTCCGCGATCGGCGTCGAGATCACCGACTCCGCCTACGTCGCCGTCTCCATGCGCACCATGACCCGTATGGGCCGGCCGGTCCTGGACGAGCTCGGCACCGACGGCTTCTTCGTGAAGGCCGTCCACACCCTGGGCGCCCCGCTGGAGGCGGGCGAGGCCGACGTGCCGTGGCCCTGCAACTCCACCAAGTACATCTCGCACTTCCCGGAGACCCGCGAGATCTGGTCGTACGGCTCGGGCTACGGCGGCAACGCCCTGCTCGGCAAGAAGTGCTACGCGCTGCGCATCGCCTCCGTCATGGCGCGCGACGAGGGCTGGCTCGCCGAGCACATGCTCATCCTCAAGCTGACCCCGCCGCAGGGCGAGTCCAAGTACGTCGCCGCGGCCTTCCCGTCCGCCTGCGGCAAGACGAACCTCGCCATGCTGGAGCCGACGATCTCCGGCTGGACCGTCGAGACCATCGGCGACGACATCGCGTGGATGCGGTTCGGCGAGGACGGCCGGCTGTACGCGATCAACCCCGAGGCCGGTTTCTTCGGCGTCGCGCCCGGCACCGGTGAGCACACCAACGCCAACGCGATGAAGACGCTGTGGGGCAACTCGGTCTTCACCAACGTCGCGCTCACCGACGACGGCGACGTGTGGTGGGAGGGCATGACCGAACAGGCGCCCGCGCACCTCACCGACTGGAAGGGCAACGCCTGGACGCCCGAGTCGCAGACCCCGGCGGCCCACCCGAACGCCCGCTTCACCGTCCCGGCCGGCCAGTGCCCGACGATCGCCCCCGAGTGGGAGGACCCCAAGGGCGTCCCGATCTCCGCGATCCTCTTCGGTGGCCGCCGCGCCTCCGCCGTACCGCTGGTGACCGAGTCCTTCGACTGGAACCACGGCGTCTTCCTCGGTGCGAACGTCGCCTCCGAGAAGACCGCCGCCGCCGAGGGCAAGGTCGGCGAGCTGCGCCGCGACCCGTTCGCGATGCTCCCGTTCTGCGGCTACAACATGGGCGACTACATGGCCCACTGGGTCAAGGTCGGCGCCACCGCGGACGCCGCCAAGCTGCCCAAGATCTACTACGTGAACTGGTTCCGCAAGAACGACGCGGGCAAGTTCGTGTGGCCCGGCTTCGGCGAGAACAGCCGTGTCCTGAAGTGGATCGTGGAGCGCCTGGAGGGCAGGGCCGAGGGCGTCGAGACCCCGATCGGCATCCTGCCGACCAGGGAGTCCCTGGACACCGCGGGCCTCGAACTGCCCGAGGCGGACCTGGAGTTCCTGCTCAAGGTCGACACCGAGGTCTGGCGCGAGGAGGCGGCGCTGATCCCCGAGCACCTCAACACCTTCGGGGACCACACGCCCAAGGAGCTGTGGGACGAGTACCGCGCGCTGGTCGCCCGCCTGGGCTGACCCGCCCGCCCGAGACTCGTGGCGGGCTGCCCCGAAACACCGCCCTGACCAGTGGGGTCACGACGGTCCGCCACGACACGATCGGCCCCCGGAGCCCCCTCACGGCTCCGGGGGCCGGATCGCTTTCCCGGGATGGTTTTTCGCCATGGCGGCTGCCGGGGGCGGGCGTTCGCGGGACACTCGGACCCGGAGCGCGTTGGGCCGAGTGAGGGGGCGCGGAGGTTGCGCACACCGGTGAGTGATCCGCTGCGGGTGGGGCCGTACCGCATCGTCGGGCGGCTGGGGTCCGGCGGGATGGGGTGGGTGTATCTGGGGCGGTCGCCCGCGGGCCGGGCCGTCGCGGTCAAGGTCGTACGTCCCGAACTCGCGGCCGACGACGAGTTCCGGCGGCGCTTCGCCCGCGAGGTGGCCGCCGCGCGGCTGGTCGGCGGGGCGTACACGGCGGCGGTCGTCGACGCCGACCCGGAGGCCGAACTGCCCTGGCTGGCCACGGCGTACGTGCCCGGGCCCGCCCTGTCGGAGGCCGTCGGCGCGGACGGGCCGCTGACCGAGGGGCAGGCGCGGCGGCTCGGGGCCGGTCTGGTGGAGGCGCTGCAGGCGATCCACGGCGCCGGAGTGGTCCACCGCGACCTCAAGCCGTCGAACGTGCTGCTCGCCGCCGACGGGCCGCGCGTCATCGACTTCGGTATCTCGGCGGTCGCCGGGGCGACCGGGCTGACCCGGGCCGGGCAGCTGATGGGGACGCCGCCGTACATGTCGCCCGAGCAGATGACCGGCGACCGGGCCGGGCCCGCCAGCGACGTCTTCTCGCTCGGCGGGGTCCTCGTCTACGCCGTCGCGGGGTACGCGCCGTTCCGGCACGGCGCCGGGGTGGCCTACCGGGTGGTGCACGCCGAGCCCGAACTCGACGACGTACCCGGTGAGTTGAGGGATCTGGTCGCCGGGTGCCTGGCCAAGCGGCCCGAGGACCGGCCGGGTCTGGACGTGCTGCTCCAGGGGCTGCTCGGCCCGGAGGCGGGCGCCGCGCGGGCGCTCACCTGGCCGCCGCCCACGGTGGCCCGGCGGATCCGGGTCCGCACCGGTGAGCTGAAGGTCCACCGGGCGCCCGGCAGCGGGGCGTCGCTGCCGTCCTGTCTGCTGCTGCACGCGCAGACGCTGCTCGACGCGGGGCTCAGCGACGCGATGGTGATCGAGGCGGTGGGCCGTGCGGCACTCTGAGGGGACACCGGCGGCCGACGGGAGAGACCTGGGCGTCCAGTGGCGGTCGCTGGTCCACGGGTGGGCGGCCGGGCGCCATCTGCACTGCGAGGAGGACACGGTCTCCGTCTCGCTGCGCTTCGACCTCGCGGACGCCGGAAGATCCGTCACCGTCCGGTTCATGACCACCACGAAGCTGCTGGTCGCGTTCATGACCGACGGCCGGTTCCTGCGCGGCGACCAGCTGGCGACGGCCGCCGCGGCGGCGAACGCGTGGAACACCGAACAGCTGGTCCCGATGCTGTCGGTGTGGGACGTACGGGGGCCGCGGCCCTGTATCGCCGGGGTCTGCACCCTGCCGCTCAACTGTCGGATGAACCAGCCCGCATTCGATTCTCTGGCCGGGGATTGGGTGGAACAGGCGAGGCAGATGTTCGTCCGGTGCCACCAGGTTTTCCAGTTGTAGGTGTGGCTTTCGGGAATGCCCCGGGAATGGCCAAAACCCTTACGGGCAGGCGCCGGTGCCGTCATATTTGCGATGTGCTTTTCCGGGGGCGGGGAGGTTTTCGCACATGGGGCAGCTTCGTTGGCCGCGCGCTGCGCGACGGCTGTGGGCGTTGGCCGGGCTGCTGGCCGTGGCCCTGCTCGCATCGGCCCTTCCGGCCGCCGCCGGTGAACGCTCGTGCTCGGGGGGACTTGCCGCCCGGCTGGACTGCTGGGCCGGGCGCGTCGGCACCCAGGACGCGTCCGTGCTCGTCACCCTGCACCGGCCGCTGGAGCTCGACGGGAAGACCGCCGACTGGAAGCTCTCCCAGCGCAAGGCCACGTTCGACCGCGGCCCGCTGGTCCTCATGGTCCCGGCCGGGCACCCGACGGGAGGGGGCGGCACCCTGCTGCTCGTCCTCGCCGGGGACCGGCTCGTCGACCCGGACGCCGAGATCACCCGGCTCGACGACAGGACCGTGACCGCCCTGCGCGAGGCGGGCGCCTGCGAGGGCAAGCTGTGCGAGACCGTCGAGACGGCGGGCCACAAGGGCAAGAGCCTGCGCGGCAAGGAGCTGGTGGACGCGGGGCTGGCCGCCGAGCTCGCCCGCAACTCCGACAGCGTCGGCGGCTCCGGCGGCGGCTCCCCGCTGCTCGTCCCGGCGCTCGGCGTCGCCGCCCTGCTGCTGCTCCTGGTGACCGCGCTGGTCTTCGCCGTACGCCGCTCACGGGGCCCGCGCCTCGCGTTCGCCGCACCCGCCGCAGGGCGCCCGGCCGCCGCGCACACGGGCCGTACGGGAAGCGCTACCGGCACGCCGAGCGCTACCGGGGCGCCGGGCAGGCACCGTGCGGCGCCCGGCCGCGACGTCGGCAGGCCGACCGCGCCGGGCCGCGTCGCCGTGGTGCGCACCGCGCTCCACCCGCAGGGGTACGTCGAGCTCGACCAGTGTCTGCGCCGGGCGGTCTGGTCCGAGCCGGGGAGGCCCGCGCCCGCCCCCGGCGCCACCGTCGAGGTCAGCGAGGGCCGGGGCAAGGACGCCGGGATCCTGTACGCCCACGCGTACGCGGAGAACGGACGGGCCGTCATTGACCGGGCACCGCACGGCAGTTGACCGGCAAGGCGAAGTACGGGAACGGGGAGAGGTCAGATGCGCAGGCAGCAGCCAACCAGGACACTTCCGGCGGAGTACGCCGACATCGAGTTCGAGAACAACGCCCAACGGCTGCCGCTGGTGCTGTGCCTCGACACCTCCAGCTCGATGGCGGGCCCGCCCATCGACGCGCTCAACACGGCGCTGAGCGAATGGACCCGCGAGCTCCACGACGACGTCAGCCTCAGCTACACCGTCGAGGTCGCCGTGATCACCTTCGGCGGCCGGGGCGTCACCGCCTGGCGTGGCGGGCAGCCGCTCGAACCGGGCTCGCCGGTAGGCCCGTTCGTCGCTGCCCACATGTTCGAGCCGCCGCGGCTCGACGCCTCGGGGGTGACCTTGATGACCGAGGCCCTGGAGCTGGCCATGCACGTGGTCACCGCCCGCAAGACCGAGCTGCGCTCCCAGGGCTTCCAGTACTACCGGCCGCAGATCTGCCTGGTCACCGA
This sequence comes from Streptomyces sp. NPDC031265, assembly GCF_055570295.1. NCBI lineage: Bacteria > Bacillati > Actinomycetota > Actinomycetes > Kitasatosporales > Streptomycetaceae > Streptomyces > Streptomyces sp. NPDC031265. The sequence continues at coordinate 130,712 of NZ_JBVIHM010000016.1, read as the reverse complement.
CGGGCTCCCGACCGACGGCACCGGCCACATCAGCCGCACCTGGCAGCGGCTCGTCCCGGTGCTCGCCGAGGAGCAGGCCGCCCGGCGCTTCAGGCTGTACGCGATCGGGGTCGGCGGGCTCACCGACCTGGCCGAGCAGGTCCTCCAGGCGTACGCGCCGAAGTTCAACGCCCGGCTCCAGGGCTTTCCGTTCCGCCAGCTGCTCCAGATGATGTCGGCGAGCGCCAGCGCCGAGACCAGGGGCGCGGGCGACGAGGTCTTCGAGAAGATCTTCAGCCAGTTCAAGACGCAGCGCCCGGCCTGGGAAGCCTGAGCGGGCCATGGGGGCGCGGGCGCACGGGAGTTGGCGGGTGCACGGCCTGAGCGTGGAGGGCTACCGGCACCGCCGGGACGGCGTCGCCTGTCAGGACGCCTGGCGGTGCTCGACGGACGGGCCCGTCACGGTCCTCGCGGTCGCCGACGGCGCGGGCAGCAGGCCGCGCTCCGGCGAGGGCTCACTGCTCGCGGTCCGCCTCGCGGTGGAGCACTTCGGCCGGCTGCCCGCCTCGGGGGCCGACGGCCCGGCCGCGCACCGGCTGCTGCGCGAGGGCTTCCAGCGGGTCGTGGACGACTTCCTCGACCGTACGGGCGAGGCGGCCGGGGACCACGCGACGACGCTCACCGTGGTGGTGCTCGCGCCCGGGTGGCTGGGCCACGTCAGCGTCGGGGACGGCTTCGTGGTGCTGCGGGCCGGGACCGAGGACGGCGAGCGGCAGTTCCATCTGCTGCCGCAGCCCGCGGCCGTGAGCGAGTACAGCAACGAGACGGTGTTCCTCAGCACGCCGGACGCCGCCCGCTGGGTGCGGACCGACTGCGTACGGGACGACGGCGTCGACGGCGTCCTGCTCTCCACCGACGGCCTGGCCCAGGCCGCGCTCTCCTGGTCGGCGGGCGCCCCGCAGGCGCCCAACGAGTCCTTCGCCGCGGCGGTGCTGCGCTCCCTGGACACGGAGGCGGTGGCGCCCGGCGACGAGGACGACCGGCTGGCCGCGCTGCTCAGGTCCGACCGGCTGACCGCACTCAACGGCGACGACAAGACGCTGCTGCGGGCGGTGCGTGCGGTGCGTACGGGAGGGGGCGCATGAGCGTGGCGAACGGCACCGGTGGCGGGCCCGGCGGGCGGACCGTGCTGCTCGGCGGGGTGCCGGTGGTCCTGGCCGCCGCCCCGCTCAAGGGCGGCGGCCAGGCGGCCGTCTACCCCGTCGAGGGCGACGACCGGGTCGTGGTCAAGCTCTACCGGGACCCGCCCGGCCCCGAGCAGGAGCGCCGGCTGACCCGGATGCTCACGATGTCCCCGCTCGGCGGGCGCCCCACCGACCGCTCCCAGCGGCCCGAGCTCGCCTGGCCGACCGCGCCCGCGCGGGCGCCGGGCGGCGCGTTCCTGGGGTACGCGATGCAGCGGTTCGGGGAGCCCGAACACGTCCAGCTGGTGGGCCTGTTCACGCGCGCCCAGCGCATCCGGCTCTTCCACGAACGGGCCGACTGGCGGTTCCTGCTCGGCGTCGCCTGGAACCTCGCGTTCATGACCGCCCGCATGCACCACGAGGACTTGGTCATAGGGGACTTCTCCAGCAGCAACGTGGTGGTCGACGCGAACGGCTTCATCACGTTCCTGGACTGCGACTCCATCGCCTTCACCGACGCGGTCACGGGGGAGCTGTTCCCCTGTCTGATGCACACGACGGACTACTCGGCGCCGGAGCGGCACGCGGGCGGCCCGGCGACGCGCGCGAGCGACGACTTCGCGCTGGCGGTTTTGGTGTACCAGCTGCTGACGGCCGGGAACCACCCCTTCGGGGGCGTCCCGCACGACAGCGCGCCGGAGTCGACGGTCCAGGACAACATCGCGGCGAGCATCTCGTACGTGGTGCGGCCCGAGCAGGTCGTGGTGCCGCGCGGGACCGTGGACCCGTCCGTGCTGCCGCCCGAGCTCCTCGGCCTGTCCCGGGCGGCGTTCGGCCCGGGCGTGCTCGACCCCGCGGCGCGCCCTTCGGCGGAGGACTGGTTGCGGGCGCTGGACCGCGAGCGGTCGCTGGTACGGGTCTGTCCGGACCGCCCGATGCATACGTACGGGTCGCACCTCGCGGGGTGCCCGTGGTGCGGCCGGGCGTCCGTGACCGGCCACGACGTCTTCAACCTCGGCCCGGTCCCGGTCACGCCACCGCGGTCGGGAGTGCCGACTGCGCTGCTGGTCGGGCTGGTGGTGCTGGTTCTGCTGGTGCTGATCTTGTCTGTGGGATGAGCGGTTGTCTGCGGGCCGGTTGGGGCTGAGCGCGCAGTTCCCCGCGCCCCTGAGAATGCGCCCCTTCGGGGCGCCCCTGTAAGGGGCGCGGGGCCGTGACAAAGTGCGGCTCCGCCGCGTGGGCGCGACCAGCCAGCACCAACCCGCAGAAGACAACGCACCCTTTCAGGGGCGCCGGGAACTGCGCGCTCAGCCCACCACGACCCGCAGACAAACACCGGGCCAAGAAGGGGGCGCGGGGGAAGGCGGAGGGACCCCGGTCCGCGGACCTCCGCGGCGCGCGGACCGGGGCCGATCAGGGGGCGGCGGTGAGGGCCAGCGCCGCCGAGTGGGCGTCCATGCGCTCCGCCGCCAGGATCGCGGCTGCCGTGTCCGCGCGCGAGGCGGCGACGACGAGGGCGCGGCCCGCGAGGGCATGCGCGCGCTCGTGCAGCGAGGCCGGGGACGCGCCGCTCAGACCGGCGTGGCGCACCGGCGGCATACCTCCCCGCAGCCGCGCGACCTGTCGCGCTATCGCGTCCCCGGCCGAGGCCAGACCGAGCTCGTCGGTGACGGCGAGCAGCGCCGCGAGGTGCCCGGCGAGCTGGATGTCCAGCTCCTCCCCGCGGGAGCGGTGCGGAATGGGGGCGTCGGCGGCCATCGTGCTGTGCACCGACTTGGTCCGGATCGGCTCGTACATGAGATGGCCTCCTGTTTGTTACAGGAGACCATCCTATCTTGGATTCTGTCTAAAGTTGAGCGGAACCAGGGGCCCGGCTACATCTGGCTGTAGCCGTCCAGGAAGCTGCCGATCCGCGTCACGGCCCCGGCCAGGTCCTGCGCCGGGGGGAGCGTCACGATGCGGAAGTGGTCGGGCTCGGGCCAGTTGAAGCCGGTGCCGTGCACGACCATGATCTTCTCGGCCCGCAGCAGGTCGAGGACCATCTGGCGGTCGTCCTTGACCTTGTAGACCGCCGGGTCCAGGCGCGGGAAGAGGTACAGCGCGCCCTTGGGCTTCACGCAGGACACGCCCGGGATCTGGGTGAGCAGGTCGTACGCCGTGTCGCGCTGCTCCAGGAGCCGCCCGCCCGGCAGCACCAGGTCCTCGATGGACTGGCGGCCGCCGAGCGCGGTGGCCACCGCGTACTGCGAGGGCATGTTGGCGCACAGCCGCATGTTGGCGAGGATGGTGAGGCCCTCGATGTACGAGGAGGCGTGCGCCTTCGGGCCGCAGACGGCCATCCAGCCGGAGCGGTATCCGGCCACCCGGTAGTTCTTGGACAGACCGTTGAAGGTCAGCACCATCAGGTCCGGGGCGACCACGGCCGTCGGCGTGTGGGTGGCGCCGTCGTAGAGGATCCGGTCGTAGATCTCGTCCGAGCAGACGATCAGGTTGTGGCGGCGGGCGATCTCGGTCAGCGACCGCAGCATCTCCTCGCCGTACACCGCGCCCGTCGGGTTGTTCGGGTTGATGATCACGATCGCCTTGGTGCGGTCGGTGATCTTGCGCTCGATGTCGGCGAGGTCCGGCATCCAGTCGGACTGCTCGTCGCAGCGGTAGTGCACGGCGGTGCCGCCGGCCAGCGAGACCGAGGCGGTCCACAGGGGGTAGTCCGGAGCCGGGACGAGCACCTCGTCGCCGTCGTCGAGCAGCGCCTGCATCGACATCTGGATCAGCTCGGAGACACCGTTGCCGAGGTAGATGTCCTCGACGTCGAGGTCGAGGCCCTTGGTCTGGTAGTGCTGCATCACCGCGCGCCGCGCCGAGAGCAGGCCCTTCGCGTCGCCGTACCCGTGCGCCCCGGAGAGGTTGCGGAGCATGTCCTCCAGGATCTCCGGCGGGCACTCGAAGCCGAACGCGGCGGGGTTGCCGGTGTTGAGCTTGAGGATGCGGTGACCTGCCGCCTCCAGCCGCATGGCTTCTTCGAGAACCGGGCCCCGGATCTCGTAACAGACATTGGCGAGCTTGGTCGACTGGATCACCTGCATGACGGTCACCTTACGGGCGCGTTTCGGGGGACGCGCGGTGTTTGCGGCGCGGGTCGCCCGGGCGGGGCGTTCTGGGCGGAGCCCCGGCTTCCATCGGAATGCGGCACGGGGTGCCAGGCCGTGGATTGGCGGGCCGGGGTGGGGCGGGGGCTTGGAATGCACCCCCGGGCCCCGGTACGGGTGAGATGCACCACGGCGCGTTGTCGCCCGCGGGCCGGTGGGGGCCGGTCGCGCAGTTCCCCGCGCCCTTTCCTGGCCCGGTGTTTGTCTGCGGGCCGGTTGGGGCTGAGCGCGCAGTTCCCCGCGCCCCTGAAAATGCGCCCCTTCGGGGCGCCCCTGTAAGGGGCGCGGGGCTGTGACAAAGTGCGGCTCCGCCGCGTGGGCGCGCTCAGCCAGCGACAACCCGCAGACGAACACCGGGCCGAAAAGGGGCGCGGGGAACTGCGCGACCAGCCCCCACCGGACCGCACCAGCCCCACCGGACCGCAGATGAACGCCGGTCCGAGAGGGCGCACGCCCCGCAGAGGATATGGCCGGTTCAGAACGGGACATTCTCGGCCAAGACCGTCGCCCACGCCCTTCCCGCTCGGGCCGTGCGGAGTTACGTTCCCGCCCCGCACCGCACCCGTGCGGCTCCGCATGCCCGCGCAGCCCTGAGGAGGCAGAACCATGACCAACGGCCGCAACGCCGCCCCCCACCCCGAGCCCGTCGAACCGACCGAACCGACCCCGTTCGTCGTCCGCAGCAACCGCCCCGCCGCGCAGGGCGTCCCCTCCGACGCCTCGGACTTCCGTAACTCCTCGCAGGGGCTGCTCTCGCGGCCGGACGTGTCCGTGATCCCGGCGCGCGACGGCGGGACGGCGGCCTGGGACTTCGGCCGGTTCGGCTTCCTGCGCGACGAGGACGAGATCCCGCCGTCCGTCAACGCGCGGGTATGGCGGCAGGGCCGGATGAACGCGATGGCGGGGCTCTACCTGGTCACCCGCGCCGAGGACGGCGGCGTCTACCAGGTCCGCGGCTACGACCTGGCCAACATGACGATCGTCGAAGGCCGCACCGGACTGATCGTGATCGACCCCCTCGGCTCGTACGAGACCGCGCAGTACGCCCTGCGGCTCTACCGCGCGACCACCGACGACCGCCGGCCGGTCAAGGCGATCGTCTACACCGCGAGCTGCGTCGACCACTTCGGCGGCTCGCGCGGCCTGTTCGCGGAGCGCGGCGACGCCGTCCCCGAGGACCTCGCGGTGTACGCGCCCGACGGCTTCCTCGACGACGCGGTCCGCCGCCATGTGGTGGAGGGCCTGGCCACGGCGTGCCTGGTGGACCACACGTACGGCACGCGCCTGGAAGCGGGGCCGTACGGGCTGATCGACAGCGGCCCGGGGCTCACCGTCTCGGCTGGCGAGGCCACCCTCGTCCCGCCGACCCACCAGCTCTCCGGCGAGGTCGAGGCCGACGGCGTCCGCCTGGTCCTCCAGCCCGCCGCGGGCCTCCAGTCACCCGCGGAGATGAACGTCTACCTCCCCGACCGCAAGGTGCTCTATCTGACCGCCCCCGGCCTGCTCGGCGGCCTCGGGGACGTACGCGCCCGCCACCTCGACGAGACGCTGAAGGCCTTCGGCGGGGTCGCGGAGATCGTGGCCGGGGCGTACGAGTGGCCCGGCTGGGGCGACAAGGCCGTCTCCGCCCGCCTCGCCGCGCGGCGGGACGCCTGGGTCAGGCGCCAGACCCAGCCCTCGAACCGGCCCTTCTACGCCGCCGGGTACGTCGGCACCGCCACCCAGGCCGCCCGCCAGACCTGGCTGCGCCTGCTCGGCCACGAGTTCGTCGCCGCCACCGACGCGGTCGCCGCGACCCCCGCCTCCGCCACGACCGCCAAGCGGTACGTGGTGGCCCTGGGCGGCGCCGAGGCGGTGCTCGCCGTCGCGCGCGAGGAGTACGACGCCCAGACGCCCCGGTACGAGCGGGTCGTCGAGCTCCTCGACCACGTGGTGGCCGCCGCCTGCGACCCGGCGACGGTGCCGCCCGCGGTCCTGGAGGCCGCCACCTCGCTCCAGGCGCTGGCCCTGACCCAGCTCGGCTACCTCGCCGAGTACGGCCCGCTGCGCAACGCCTATCTCACGGCGGCCCGCGATCTGCGCCCCGGCCCGCAGCCGCCCGGCTCCCGCCCCGTCGTCGCCGACCTGGTCCGCTACGCCAACCCCGCCCAGTACTTCGCGGCCATGGCCGCCCGCCTCGACGGCCCTCGCGCCGCCGAACTGCGCGACCCGATCGTCCTGTTGTGGACCTTCACCAACACCGGCCAGTCGGGCGTCACGGTGCTGCGCGACGGCGTCCTCGTCTACACCGACACCCGGGGCGACACGATGCCCCCCGGAGTGGACAAGCCACAGGCCACGATCACGCTGACGCGTGACGCGCTGGACCAACTCCTCGGCCCGGGGCCGGACTTCGCCGCGAACTTCGACGCGGCGGTACGCGCGGGCCGCGTCCAGATCGACGACCGGGCCGCGGCGGACACGGTGTTCGGCTACCTGCTTCCGGCGATCCCGGCCGTGAACTGAGCCCAGGCGGCGGCGGGGACGGCAAAGGTAGGGCTGTCCCCGCCGCGCTTGGAGTCCCGGACGTGGACGGTGACGGTGTGGGGGCAGCTGGCGCCGCATGCATTCCGGCCCGCCGGCCATGGTGCGTAGCGCGGCCTCGTACATGGTGAACCCAAGACCAACGCCGTACGGCACACGCACGCACACGTACCGGTCGGCCGCGAGGTCGTCGCGCGGGCTCGCGCTGGTCGAGGCGCTCTCCGACGCCTGGGGCGCCACCCCGCGCCCGTACGGAATCGGCAAGACGGTCTGGTTCGAACTGATCGTCGGCAGACGGCTATGATCCGCTGACTTTCCACGTATTCACAGCATCCGCACATACCCGGGGGGGACCACGTGCGTTCCATTTCTTCGCGCCTCATACGCGGCGGGCTCGCGGCCGGTGCCACGGCGGGGCTGATCGCCACCGTCACCACCGCGCCCGCCCAGGCAGCCAGCGGCTACGACCGCTGCGCCTGGGGCAAGCTGTGCGTCTTCAGCGAGCCGCTGGGCAAGGGCGACATGCTGGTCGTCTCCGGGTCCATGCTGCGGCTGGGCTCCTGGGACAACCGGATCAGCTCGTTCGCGAACTTCACCGACGTGCCGGTCTGCTTCAACAGCGAGCCGGACCTCGAAGGGCACCCGGACCGGGCCAGGTCCTCGCACTACTACTCGGGCATGGTGTCCTTCGACGAGAGCTCCCGGCCGGACCTCGACAACAGCGTCAGCTCGCTCGACCTGGACCGCGAGGCGGACTACTTCTGCGGCTCCGAGGGCCGGTACCCCACCTACTGGTGGGAGTTCGAGGCCAAGCAGCGCCCGGCGGGGCAGCCCGCCGAGGCCGCGTTCGGTGACGCCGACGGCGATGGCTACGGCGACCTGTTCTCCCGTGACCAGTTCGGGCAGCTGTGGACGGACCACACGTACGCGGGCAAGGGCCGCACCCGTGTCGTGGGCGGCGGCTGGAACGCGATGAACCAGCTCACCCGGCACGGCGACTACAACGGGGATGCCAAGGAGGACCTGTACGCCCGCGACCGCTCCGGCGTCCTCTGGTTCTACCCGGGCCGCGGTGACGGCACCTTCGGCGACCGCGTCAAGGTCGGCGGGGGCTGGAACGTCATGCGCGACCTGGCCGCCGCCGGTGATCTGACGGGCGACGGCCGCGCCGATCTGCTCGCCGCCGACAGCACGGGCACCCTGTGGACGTACCCCGGCGACGGGCACGGCACCTTCGGCGACCGCCGGAAGGTCGGCGGCGGCTGGAAGGCCATGAACGAGCTGGTCGGGGCCGGTGACATGAACTCCGACAAGCGCGCCGACCTGGTGGCCCGGGACACCGCAGGGAAGCTGTGGTTCTACCCCGGCACCGGGCGCGGCACCTTCGGTGACCGCAAGCTCATCGGCACCGGCGGCTGGAACGGGCTCACCGAGCTGGCGGGTGTCGGTGACGTCACCGGCGACGGCCGCCCGGACCTGCTCGCCCACGCGCCGGGGCAGAAGGCGCTCCGCGTGTACCCGGGCACGGGCGCGGCGGACGGGGGCCTGCGGGCGCCGAGGCAGTACGCCCAGGCCCGCTCCACACAGCTCGTCTTCTGACCCGTCCCCGTACGACTCGTACGGCTCGTACCCCTGAATCTTCATCCGCCTCGATCGGAGTTCGGTCCATGCTCGGCATCACCTCGGCCCGGCGCTTGCTCGGAACGGCCACCGCCGTCGCCGCGTCGCTGGCCACCCTCGTCACCGCCGCCCCGCAGGCGGCAGCGGCCAACTACGACCGCTGCCCGGCGGGCAAGCTCTGCGTGTTCCAGTACAAGGACTTCCAGGGCAAGATGGAGATCGTCTCCGCCAGCCGCCCGACCCTCGGCATCTGGAACAACTCCATCTCTTCGATGGTCAACAACAGCGGGCAGTACGTGCTGATGGCCACCGGGGACAACTACACCGGCGAGCACCTGTTCAGCGACCCGCACAGCGGCCCCAACGACTTCTACGGCGGCTCGTTCGGCAAGGTCTGGGACAACAGCGTCAGCTCGATCCGCGTGGCGACCACCGCCTACGAGGTCACCCAGGGCGTGCCGTGGATGGACTGGTTCGTACAGGACGAGGAGAAGCGGCCCGCCGGGCTGCCCGCGGTGGCGCAGTTCGGCGACCTGAACAACGACGGCCGCCCCGACCTCCTGGAGCGCGCCGACGACGGGCGGCTGTGGTTCCTGTCGGGCGTCGCCGACGCCAACTGGGTCACCAAGGGCAAGCTCGTCGGCGGCGGCTGGAACGCCATGACCCAGTTGGTCCGGCACGGCGACCACAACGGGGACGGCAAGGAGGACATCTACGCCCGCGACCGCTCCGGCGTCCTCTGGTTCTACCCGGGCCGCGGCGACGGCGCCTTCGGCGACCGCGTCAAGGTCGGCGGCGGCTGGAACTCGATGCGCGAGATCAGCGCGGCGGGCGACCTCAACGGCGACGGCCGCCGCGATCTGCTGGCCCGCGACACCTCCGGGGTGCTGTGGACGTACCCGGGCAACGGCCGGGGCACCTTCGGCGACCGCGTGAAGGTCGGCGGCGGCTGGAACGCCATGAACCAGCTCGCCTCGCCCGGCGACCTCAACGGCGACGGCAAGGCGGACCTGGTGGCCCGCGACGGGTCCCGCAATCTGTGGTTGTACCCGGGCAACGGCAGGGGCACCTTCGGCGGCCGCTCCAAGCTCCCGTACGCCTGGCCGGCGGACGCCCCGCTGCTGGCCACCGGTGACGTCAACGGGGACGGGATCTCCGACCTCATGCGGCCCATCGACTTCCAGGTGTTCGCCTACCACGGCGACGGGCGCGGCGGGATCAGCGGACCGTGGGCGGACATGGGCTGGGACAACGCCCGTAACGTACGCGTCTTCTGACGGTTGATCAGATACCTGTCGGGGTGGGCGTTCTGCGGACCGCCCGCCCCGCGAGCACGTCCGTACGCCGCCCGTCCTCGATGACGAACTGCCCGTCGATCAGGACGTACGGGATGCCGGTGGGCAGGGTCCGGGGCCGCTCGAAGGTGGAACCCGCCGCGACCGTCTCCGGGTCGAACAGGACGACGTCCGCGCGGTAGCCCTCCTTGATCAGGCCCCGGTCCGGGAGCCGCAGGCGGGCCGCCGGGCGCGAGGTCAGATGGGCGACCATCTCCTCCAGGGGGAGGACGCCCAGGTCGCGGGCGTAGTGGCCCAGATAGTGCGGGAACGTGCCGTAGGCGCGGGGGTGGGGCTTGTCGCCCTGGAGGATGCCGTCGCTGCCGCCGGTGTGGACGCGGTGGCGCATGATCTCCCGCACGTTCTCCTCGTGGCCCACGTGCTGGAGGATCGTCGAGCCGAGGCCGTCGTCGATCAGGAGGCGGCGGGCGGCCGTCCAGGGCGTCTCGCCGCGCGCGCGGGCCGACTCGGCGACCGTCCGGCCCACCCAGGACGCCAGGGCCGCATCGCTCACCCCGGAGATCTCGATCGTCTCCCAGTCGATGGGGACGCCGTGGCAGCCGTCCGCCCCCACCACCTCCATGTCGTGGCGGATCCGCTCGGCCGTCGCGTCGTCCCGCAGCCGCGCCAGGACCGTCCCGGGCCCGCCCTCGCCCGCCCAGCTCGGCAGCATCGCGGCGAGCGTCGTACAGCCCGGGGTGTACGGATAGGTGTCGAGCGTGATGTCGGAGCCGCCGGCCAGCGCCCGGTCCAGGAGAGCGAGGAGTTCCGGCGCCTTTCCCTCGTTCACGCCGAAGTTCATGGTGGCGTGGGCCAGGTGCAGCGCGCAGCCGGCCGCGCGGGTGAGCTCCACCATCTCCTCGTACGCGCGCAGGGCGCCCGCGCCGTACGAGCGGTGGTGGGGGCAGTAGTAGCCGCCGTACCGGGCCACGACCTTGCAGAGCTCGGTCAGTTCCGAGTCCGGGGCGTACATGCCGGGCGTGTACGTGAGCCCGGAGGACATCCCGACCGCGCCCTGCTCAAGGCCCTCGGCCACCAACCGCCGCATCCGGTCCAGCTCCTGGGGCGTCGCCTCGCGGTCCTCCCAGCCCATCGCGTACATCCGCACCGTGCCCTGCGGGACGAGACAGGCGGCGTTGACCGCGATGCCCCGGCCGTCGAAGCCGTGGTCGAGGCGGTCGAGGTAGCCGCCGACCGTACGCCAGTCGAAGTCGATGCCCGTGTCCCCGGGCGCACCGCCGTTCCAGCCGGTGATCGCTCTGCGGACCTCCGTGAGGGTGCGGTCGTCGACGGGCGCGTACGAGAGGCCGTCCTGGCCCAGGACCTCCAGGGTGACGCCCTGGGCCGCCTTGGCGCTGTGGTCCGGGTCGCGAAGCAGGGCCAGGTCGGAGTGGGCGTGCATGTCGATGAAGCCGGGGGCGAGGGCGAGGCCGTGGGCGTCGAGGGTGCGGGCGCCGGTGAGGCGCGGCGAGCCCTCGGGGCGCAGCGCCGCGATGCGGCCGTCCCGGATGCCCACGTCGGCGCGGTGGCGCGGGGCGCCGGTGCCGTCGATGACGAGGGTGTCGCGGATGACGAGGTCCATGGTCCGGTTTCCGTGTGCGGTCGCTGATGTCACAGGCGAATCCCCCACCCCGCCCCTTCCCTGAACCCTCCGGGGGTGGGGGAAGGGGGTTTCCCGGGGACTCCGTCCCCGGGCCCCTGGGCGGGGGCTCCGCCCCCTGCACCCCCGCTGTGCCCCGCGCCCCTAGAAGTACGTACGGATGTAGTCCGTCACCGTGCCGTCCGCCTCCACCAGGGGGATCAGCTGCCACTTGTCGAAGCTGGTGCACGGGTGGGAGAGGCCGAGGCCCACCCAGTCGCCGACCTCCAACTCCACGTCCGGGGCGGTGCGCAGCCAGGCGTGCTGGTCGGAGAGGGCGGTGACCTCGATGCCGGTCGCGGGGCGCTGGACCCCGTCCCGCGCCCCGCGCACCACCTGCGCCTCGGGCAGGTCGAGGTCGTGCGCCGCGTCCCGCTTGCCCGCGTTCACGAACGCCTGGTCGGGGCTGGGCCGGGAGACGACCTGCGCCCACAGGCGGAAGGCGGGGTGCAGGGCGCCCTCTTCCGGGATGCGGTTGAAAGGCGTGACCCGTCGGTACTGGCCGTCGTCGTGCGAGACGTACGCGCCCGAGCGCAGCAACTTCAGTACGGGAAGGGAGAGTTCGGGGATCTCGGCGAACACGTCGGCCACCGCGTCGAACCAGGCGCTGCCGCCCGCGCTGACCACGATCTCGTCGAGTCCCGTCCCCGAGAAGCGACCCGCCTTGTCGAACTCCGAGGCCAGCGCGGTCAGCCTGCGCAGCCAGGCCGCGACCCGCTCCGGGGCGGCTCCGGGGACCTCGGCCTCGTAACCCGCCACGCCCACCAGGCGCAGGGTGCGGGTCGCGGCCACCGCGTCGGCGACCGCCGTGCAGTCGGCCTCGGTACGGGCGCCGGTGCGGGCGCCGTCGCCCGCGCCCAGCTCGACGACGACGTCCACCGGGCGGACCGCACCGGTGAGCGCCGCGTCCATCAGCTCTACCCCGCGCACCGAGTCCACGTAACAGATGAACCGGAAGTCGGCGTCCCGCGCCAGCTCCCCGGCGATCCACTTCAGGGACGCCGCGTCCACCAGCTCGTTGGCGAGGAAGATCCGCCGGGTGCCGAACGCGCGGGCCACGCGGACCTGGTGGGGCACGGCCAGGGTGATGCCCCAGGCGCCGTGGTCGAGCTGGCGGGCGAAGAGCTCGGGGGCCATCGTGGTCTTGCCGTGCGGGGCGAAGGCGAGGCCGTGCCGGGTCGCGTACGTCTCCATCAGCGCGAGGTTGTGCTCCAGGCGCTCGGCGGAGAGGGCGAGCACGGGGGTGGTGAAGCCGTCCGTGAACAGGTTCCGGCGCTGGGCCGCCAGCTCGCCGACGGTCAGGCCGTCGGCGTCCGGGGGCAGCCCCTTGAAGCGGTGGTCGACGCGCTCTTCGGCCAGTCCTGCCAGGAACCCCATGGAAGCCTCCGTGATGCGTTGCAGCATGTGCAACGCCCGTTGCGTGTATCGCGTACTGCTGTCTAACATCCGGCCCAACGCCGGGTCAATGGTGCACCGGTTCGCCGGTTCGACGGTGCGAGGAGCGAGGGCGCGTGGTGGATGTGGATGTCGTCTGTCTCGGAGAGTCCATGGTCACCTTCCTGCCGTCCCGGCCCGGGCGCCTCGCCGACGTGCCGTCCTTCGCCCGGGGGACCGGCGGCGCCGAGTCCAACGTGGCGTGCGCGCTGGCGGCCGCCGGGCACGCGGTGAAGTGGGTCAGCCGGGTGGGGGCGGACGGCTTCGGGGACCACCTGGTCGAGGCGGTGGGCGCGTACGGCGTGGACACCTCGGGGGTGCGCCGCGACCCCGGCCGCCCCACCGGCGTGTACTTCCGCACGGCCGACGACCGGGCGGCCGGGACGCACGAGGTCGTGTACTACCGGGCCGGGTCGGCCGCTTCCGCCATGTCGGTGGCGAATGTGCCGTGGGGTGAGGTGTGGGCGGGGCGGGTGCTGCACCTGTCCGGCATCACGGCCGCGCTCTCCGCGGACTGTCTGGCGCTGATGCGGTCTCTGCTGGAGCGTCGTCCCGGGCGCCCGCTGGTGTCGTTCGACGTCAACCATCGGTCAGGGCTGTGGCGTTCGGGGTCCGATCCCCGCGTGTCGCTGGAGCTGGCTCGGGGGGCGGACGTGGTGTTCGTGGGGGAGGACGAGGCGGAGGGGGCGTGGGGGTTGCGGGGCGCGGACGCGGTGCGGGCGGCTCTGCCGGAGGTGGGGGTGGTGGTGGTCAAGCGGGGAGCGCGGGGGGTGACCGTGTTCGAATCCCCCACCCCGCCCCTTCCCGAAACTCTCCGAGGGGTCTCTTCGGCTGCGGACCGTGCTGGGGCGGGGGGGGGGGGGGGGGGGGGGGGGGGGGGGGGGGGGGGGGGGGGGGGGGGGGGGGGGGGGGGGGGGGGGAGGAGG
>NZ_JBVIHM010000016.1:56894-116915 GCF_055570295.1 Streptomyces sp. NPDC031265 | reverse complement strand
CGGTTCCCCGCGCTCCTTCCGCCCAAGGGGTGCGGGGAACCGCGCGACCGGCCCAAGACGTCCCGCAGGCGCCCGAAGGCCGCCGGAGGCTTTCGGGAAGGGGCGGGGTGGGGAGAAGCCACCACCGTTCCGGCACCCCGCGTGGACGTTGTCGCGACGGCCGGGGCCGGGGACGCCTTCGCCGCCGGGTTCCTCTCCGCCACGCTGCGTGGCGCGGGGATACGGGAGCGGGCACGCTGCGGGCACCTGTTCGCCGCCGCCGTGCTCACCGTGCCCGGTGACCACACGGCCCCGCCGACCCGCGCGCACGCCGACCGGCTTGCCGCACTGGACGACGACGCCTGGGAGAGACTTCGTCTCGGCCCCGGGTGGACGGGGGAGGAGCAGGAGGTACGTACGCCATGAGCCAGACCGTCGACCGCGCGCTGAGCATCCTGCCGCTGCTCGCGCAGGGCCCCGCCGACCTCGGGCAGGTGGCCGAGCGGCTCGGGGTGCACAAGTCGACCGCCCTGCGGCTGCTGCGCACCCTGCACGAGCACGGCCTCGTCTACCGCCAGGAGGACCAGCGCTACCGCCTCGGCGCCCGCCTCTTCGCGCTCGCCCAGGAGGCCGTCGAGAACCTCGACGTACGGGAGATCGCGCACCCCCATCTCGTCGCGCTCAACGAGCGGATCGGGCACACCGTCCACCTCGCCGTGTACGAGGACGGTGAGGTGCTGTACATCGACAAAGTCGAGAGCCGCTATCCGGTGCGGATGTACTCCCGGGTCGGCAAGCCCGTCGCCATCACCGTCGCCGCCGTCGCCAAGCTGCTCCTCGCCGACCTGCCCGACACCGAGCGCCGCGCGGTCGCCGACAAGCTCGACTACCCCATGTACACGCCCCGTTCGACGCCGAACGCCCCAGCCTTCCTCAAGGAGCTCGCGGCCGTACGCGAACAGGGCTGGGCCACCGACCTCGGCGGCCACGAGGAGTCCATCAACTGCGTGGGCGCGCCCGTACGCGGCACCGACGGCCGCGTCGTCGCCGCGATGTCCGTCTCCGCCCCCAACGTCGTCGTCACCGCCGAGGAACTCCTCGGCCTCCTCCCGCTGGTGCGCCGCACGGCGGACGCCATCAGCCGGGAGTACTCCGGCAACATCGCCGACACCCCTGATATCCCTGACAAAGAAGGCAGTTCATGACCGAGAAGGTCGCTCTCACCCCCGCCACCCACACCACCCCGCCCGCCAAGTTCTCCCACGGCGTGCGCAAGGGCAACATCCTCCAGGTCGCCGGGCAGGTCGGGTTCCTGCCCGCCGAGGAGGGCAAGCCGCCCACGACCGCAGGCCCCACCCTGCGCGAGCAGACCCTCCAGACCTTCGCCAACGTCAAGGCGATCCTGGAGGAGGGCGGCGCCACCTGGGACGACGTGATGATGATGCGCGTCTACCTCACCGACGTCGCCCACTTCGCCGAGATGAACGAGATCTACAACGCCTACTTCGAGGAGCAGGGCCTGAAGGCCCCCGCCTCGGCGCGTACGACCGTGTACGTGGGCCTGCCCAAGGGCCTGCTGATCGAGATCGACGCGCTGGCAGTACTGGACAACTGACCTCCGTAACGGCCCTTCGCGACTGACCTCCGTATGCCCTTAGTACGACCGCTCCACAGGCCGCACGGAGCGGCGCCCCGGACCGCCGGGGCGCCGCCCCGCGGTCCCCCACGCCCTGGAACAGCCCTGCCAGCCACCGGAGCCCCCGTATGTCGTTCCCGCTCGCCACCGCGCCCCCGCCGCCTCCGCCGCACACCGGCGGGATCCTCCCCCTCGTCGGCGGCACGACCGGTCTGCTGACCGTCGCCGTCCTGGGCATAGCCCTCCTCCTGTACTTGATCATCAAGGTCCGGCTCCAGCCGTTCGTCGCACTCCTCGCCGTCTCCATAGCCGTCGGCCTGGGCGCCGGCCTCTCCGTCACCGAGCTCTTCGGCACGGTCCAGAAGTCCGCCGCCGTCTCGACGGTCGAGTCCGGCATGGGCGGCATCCTCGGGCACGTCGCGATCATCATCGGGCTCGGTACGATGCTGGGCGCGATCCTCGAAGTCAGCGGCGGAGCCGAGGTGTTGAGCGCCCGGCTGCTCGCCCTGTTCGGGGAGGAGCGCGCCCCTCTCGCCATGGGCCTGACCGGCCTGGTCTTCGGCATCCCGGTCTTCTTCGACGTCGGCATCTTCGTCCTGGCGCCGATCGTGTACGCGGCCGCCAAGCTCCCCCGAGCATCCGACAAGCTTGGTGCAGGGGGGACCCCCATCGGCAAGTCGATCCTGCTCTACGCCATGCCGCTGCTCGCGGGTTTGTCCATGACCCACGCCTTCCTGCCGCCGCACCCCGGCCCGGTGGCCGCCGCCGGGCTGTTCCACGTCTCGCTCGGCTGGGTGATCCTGATGGGCGCGGTCGTCGGCCTCCCGTCGGTGCTGGCGGCCTGGGCGTACGCCGCGTGGATCGGCAAGCGGATCTTCGTCGAGGTGCCGCAGGACATGGTGGAGGCGGCAGAGGAGGCGCGGGCGGCGGTGGCGGCGGAGCAGTCGGCCGCGGGGGTCGCTCCGCAGGAGAGGCCGGTGTCGCCGGCGACGGTCCTGGCGATCATCGGCACGCCGCTGCTCCTGATCCTGTCGGCGACGTTCTCGTCCATCGCCCTTGATCCGTCCCGTGGCCGCTCGGTGATCGAGTTCTTCGGCAACCCGTTCGTGGCCCTGACGATCGCGCTCGTCCTCGCCTACTACCTGCTCGGCATCCGGCGCGGCTGGTCCCGCAAGTCCCTGGAGACGGTGTCGACGGCCTCCCTCAAGCCGGTCGGCAACATCCTGCTCGTGGTGGGCGCGGGCGGAGTCTTCGGCGCGGTCCTGAAGGCGTCCGGGATCGCGGACGCGCTGGCGAAGACCTTCCACGACGTCGGCCTCCCGGTCATCGTGCTGGCCTGGCTGATCGCGGTGGCCCTGCGGGTCGCCCAGGGCTCGGCGACGGTCGCGATCGTCACGACGGCGGGCATCGTGGTCCCCCTGGTCGAGGGCGCGGCCTACTCCCAGGCCCACCTCGCCCTCATCATCATGGCGATCTCGGCGGGCTCGATCTTCGCGTCCCACGTCAACGACGGGGGCTTCTGGATGGTGTCGAAGTACTTCGGGATCACGGAACGGGACACGTTGAAGTCGTGGACGGTGCTGGAGACGGTGCTGTCTGTTGTGGGGTTCGGGGTGGCGGGGCTGCTGAGCTTGGTGATTTAGCCCCGCCCACCCTTCCCCGCCGCGGTCGTGCTCGGACAGTGCGGTGATGCGGTGCGACCCTTCTTCCCCGCCCCCGAATCGGTCGCCATGGAGGCAAGAACACTCAGCGAAACAGTGGTGAGCGGGGGATACGGCGTCCGGGCGGCACGGCGGCGCGGCTGACTGCGATGGCGGTGGTGTTGCCCACCACGTACACGTTGCCATCGCTGAACTCCAGGCACCGGCGCAGCCCACGCACCTGTCGGATATTCGTCACCTGGTGGCGGATGCCGCCCACCGCGATGAGATCACCGAGCAGGACGCCGTTGCCCAGCACGGTCTGTTCCAGCATCACCGGTCTCATGAACCCTCCTCCAGCAGGAATACGGCGCCTGCGGGAGCTGACTCCAGCCTCCGCAGCAACCCCGTCTCCATCGCCCGCAGCGACTCCAGGGACGGCCGGGCCTCGAAGACCGGCGGCCACCACTCCGGCGCCAGACGCCAGAACTCCCCCGCCGCTATCAGCGACTCCAGTTCCGCCGTCCGACCAGCCGCCGGGACCTGCGGGGTAGTCCGGTCATTCATCGCGCTGCGCCCTTCGCGTACGTCACACGGACCCAATTACCGTCTGTTCCACAAGAGTTGCGCTCAGTGGCGTACGATCACAACGCGTTACGCGTTCCAGTGGAGTTCTGTCACGCGGAGGAACGGCCGATGAGTCGCCGAAACGCAGCCGGAGGGAAGGCCACCACCACGGGGGCCGTATTCGGTGAGCTGCTGAAACACCTACGGGAGTCGGCCGGGCTCACCCAGGAGGGCCTGGCCAAGCGGATTCCCTGTGACCGGTCCCTGGTGGCCCGGATCGAAGCCGGTACCCGGGTCCCGCAAGACACGTTCGCGGACACCTGCGACATCGTGCTGAAGACGGGCGGCACACTCCTGCATCTGTGGGCACGGATCGACTGGTACCCCGAAGTGCAGCATCCGGACTGGTTTCAGCGCCGCGCCGACATGGACGCCAAAGCCGTATCGCTGCACGTCTTCGGTACCCAGGTGATCCCCGGCCTGTTGCAGACCGAAGAGTACGCACGGGCTCTGTTCTCACGTGTCGCAGCGGCCAACGACGAAGGCAGCGTGGAAGAGCGGGTACGGGCCCGGTTGAGTCGGCAACAGCGGTTCCTGAGCCAGGGCGGGCCGCTTCTCATCGCGGTACTGGACGAAAGCGTGGTCCGAAACGTCGTGGGAGGCGACGCGGTCATGTACAGCCAGTGCGCGCACCTGTTGGAGGTGGGGCAGCGCCCGAACGTCCGTATCCAGATCGCCCCGGCACACCGTTCCGGGCTCGTACGACCCAACACGTCCATGTCACTGATCACGCTGCCGGACGGACACGACTGGGTCTACTCGGAGTCGCTGGACCGTGGGCATTTCAACGACGATCCGGCAGTCTTCGCCAAGCATGCCCAGACCTATGATGTGCTCAGGGCGGACGCCCCGTCCGTCCGTGAGTCTGCCGCTCTGCTCAGCGAAGCGATGGAAGGGTACGGACACCATGGACAGGCACGGTCTCAGCGCGGCGACATGGGTCAAGAGCAGCTACAGCGGAGACAATGGCGGCGACTGCGTCGAGGTGGCCCCCGGTATCCCCGACGTCGTCCCTGTGCGTGACAGCAAGCGCCCCACAGGTCCCGCGCTGGTCTTCCCGGTCGCCTCATGGTCCGCGTTCATCACAGGCGTGACCACAGGGAACCTCGCCACCCACTAGTCCCGGCAACACCGAAGCAGCCCCGGACGGACCACCGACCGGGGCTGCGGTACAGCCGGGAGGGGCGGGGTGGGGGAGACCACCCCGCCAGGCGGAGCACTCCGCGTGTCACCCCGTGCAGTACTGCTGCTCCTTGCCGATCGACCGGTACATGCAGTCGGCGTTTTCGAGCAGCTGCAACACCGCGTCCTTGTTCCGCGACGTCTCCCGCTCGATCACCTCGTCCGGCGGGTAGAACCCGCCGCCCGCCCCGGACTCACCCGGATACATCTCGAACGTGAAGTCGAAGATCTTCTGCGTGCCCCAGAGGAAGTCGTCGATCGTGCCGTCCGTGATGTACAGGTCGCTGGACTGCTCCGGCGTATACCCGTTGGACGCCGCCATCTTCCCGCCGACCGCGGCGTACGCGTCGTGGTCGTCCTTCGTCAGGCCCGGCGCCGTGTCGTTGTACGTGTAGCCGAACGGCCACAGCACCAGCTCGCTGTACGTGTGGAAGTCGATCCCCGCCTTGATCTGCTGCTTGCCGCCCACCACCCGGCTGCGGGCGAAGTCGGAGACGACCTTCACCTCGGGCGCGGACTCGGCGGCCGAGCCGCGGTACGTCTCGGAGCCCTTGCTGGAGGAGGAGCCGCCGCAGCAGCCCCACTTGTAGTTCCAGTTGCGGTTCAGGTCCGTACCGACGTACGAGGAACCGGAGTTGGGCTGGCGGTTCTTGCGCCACGAGCGGTAGGAGCCCGTCGCGATGTCGTACTCGCCGCCGTCCGGGTTGAGGTCCGGCACGATCCAGATCTCGCGGTTGTTCACCATGTTGGTGATCCGCGAGTCCGTGCCGTACCCGGCCCCGAACTCGCGCAGCAGGTACAGCGCCATCTCCACCGTCAGGTGCTCACGGGCGTGCTGGTGGAAGGTGAACAGCACCTCCGGCTCGTTCTCGTCCGTCGCCACGTTGTCGCTGACCTTGATCGCGACGATGTCCCGGCCCTGGTACGACTTGCCGATCACGCGCTTGCTCATGATCGAGGGGTACTGGGCGAGGCGCTGGTCGATCTCCGTCGTCGCCTCGGCGTAGTTGTGGTACTTCGAGTCCGCCGGCGGGAAGTCGAAGGGCTGTGCCTTCGCGCCGTTCAAGCGGTTGGGCGGTCCGGGCAGCGCCTTGAGCACGTACCCGAGCGTGCGCAGGTTCTTCGCCTGCGCCGCGTCCGCGCTGACCACGACGGTGTGCTCGTGCACCTCGTCGATGGCGACCCCGGTGGCGGCGATGGCGGTGCGCGCGGCGGGGGTGGCCGGGCCGTGGATCTCGTACTGGGTGGTGGCCTCGTCGGCGGCCACGTCCGCGCGTTCGCGGGGTGACGGCGCCGGGGACGCGGTGGCGTGGGCGGTCAGGGGTGCGGCCAGGGCCATCGCGAGGAGGGCCGCGAGGCCCGCCGAGCGTCTGGCGGTGCCGCGCGTACGCGTACGGAGTCGCATGAATTCTCCTGGGGATTCGGAGGTGGGGGTGTTCATGTCGACGTTGCTGTGGTGCATCGCACCCTGAGCTTCGACTTATGGCATGTCAGCGTCAAGACATGCCGCCGTGCGGCCGGTTCGGGTGGGCGATATCCCGTCAAGGTCGTTCCCGCGCGGTGCGGCTCGTCGCGCCACCGTCCCCCCTCCGTCGAGTGCTCCGTACGCCTCATGGGGCGAATGGTGCCCGGCGAGGCCGCGGATCCGATCGTCCGTCCGGCCCCGATGGGCCATGCGGTCGTACGAGACGCCCCCCGCGGAGCTCCGTCCGGGCGCCGCCGCATCCGTGAGGGGGCGGCTGATCCAACTGGCCCGAACTCGACGGTTGCCCCCGGGGGTTGGCGCACCCAACAATGCTCATGACAACTTCAGGAACCCACACCTGAATCCCTTCAGAGGGGAACCCCCACATGAAGAAGCCTCTCGTCGGCACGGTGCTCGCGCTTCTGCTCGTCGGAGCGGGTGCGGCACCGGTCGTCGCGGCGCCGCACACCCACAGCGGCGCCAAGGCGACGGTCAAGGCGGTCGACTTCGCCGGAACGGTCGCGCTCAGCAACTGTTCCGGGTCGCTGATCCGCACGCCCAACTCCCAGCCGAACGACCCCGCTCTCATCCTCTCGAACGGCCACTGCCTGGAGACCGGATTCCCGGCCGCCGGTGAGGTCATCACCGACCAGCCCTCCACGCGCAGTTTCTCGCTGCTCAACGGCTCGGGCAGCAAGGTCGGCACACTGCGGGCCACCAAGGTCTCGTACGCGACGATGACCGACACCGACATCACGGTCTACGAGCTGGGCAAGACGTACGCGCAGATCCAGAGCCAGTACGGGATCGGCGCGCTCACGCTCAACGACCAGCACCCGGTCGCGGGCACCGCCATCAAGGTGGTCTCCGGCTACTGGAAGCGCACCTACAGCTGCAACATCGACGGGTTCGCCTACCGCCTCAAGGAGGGCGACTGGACCTGGAAGGACTCGGTCCGGTACACCTCCGCCTGCCAGACCATCGGCGGCACCTCGGGCTCCCCGGTCATCGACACGGCCACCGGCAAGGTGGTCGCGGTGAACAACACCGGCAACGAGGACGGTCAGCGCTGCACCGAGAACAACCCGTGCGAGGTGGACCAGAACGGCAAGGTCACCGTCCGCTACAAGATCAACTATGCCCAGGAGACGTACATCATCGTTCCCTGCATAGGTACCGGGAACAAGTTCGACCTCAGTCGGCCTGGTTGCGCGCTGCCCAAGCCGTAACAGCCCCAGCAGCCGTAACAGCGGAGATCCCCGCGTCCCGGAAAAGGGGCGCGGGGAACCTCGACCTCCCCCTGTTACGGAAGCGCGTGGACGTGCGGGCCCACCGCGTTCGACCAGGCGTTGCCCGACCTGGCGTCCCAGTTCGTGGACCAGGCCATCGCGCCCCGCAGGGCCGGCCACGTCGTCGACGGCTTGAAGGAGCCGCAGTTGGTGCCCGACGTCAGGCAGTCCAGCGCCGCGTTCACCACCGACGGCGAGACGTAGCCGCTGCCCGCGCCGCTCGTCGAGGCCGGCAGGCCGAGGCCCACCTGGGACGGGTCCAGGCCGCCCTGGAGCTGGATGCAGGCGAGCGCGGTCAGGAAGTCGACCGTGCCCTGCGAGTAGACCTTGCCGTCGCAGCCGTTCATCGAACCGCTGTTGTAGTACTGCATGTTGACGATGGTCAGGATGTCCTTGATGTTCAGCGCCGTCCTGAAGTACTCGTTCGACGTCGACTGCATGTCGATCGTCTGCGGCGCCATCGTGATGACGAGCTTGCTGCCCGCCTTCGACGCCAGCGAGCGCAGCGCCTGCGTCATGTAGGTGGAGTTGAGGCCGTTCTCCAGGTCGATGTCGACGCCGTCGAAGCCGTACGTCTGCATCATCGAGTAGACCGAGTCGGCGAAGTTCGTCGCGGACGTCGAGTCGTTGATCGACACCGTGCCGTTCTGGCCGCCGATGGAGATGATCACCGACTTGCCCGCCGCGTGCTTGGCGGCGATGTCCGCCTTGAACTGGTCGACGGTGTAGCCGCCGAGCCCGTTGGTGTCGAGGTTGAAGGTCACCCCGCCCGGTGTGCCGGTGGCGTCCGCGAAGGAGACCGCGATGATGTCGTAGTTCGCAGGCACGTCGCTGATCCTCTGGACGGTCGCGCCGTTGTTGAAGTTCTGCCAGTAGCCGGTCACCGCGTGCTTGGGCACGTTGCCGCCGCCGCCCGGATTGCCGGTCGCCGACGTCCTGCCGGTCACCGCCGGCGACTTCGCGGACTCACCGGCCGCGTTGGTCGCGGTCACCTGGAACTGGTACGAGGTCGACGCGCTCAGCCCGGTCACGGTCGCCGAACCGCCGCTCACCGACTGCACCTTGGCGCCGTCGCGGTAGACGTTGTACCCGCTCGCGTGGGAGACCGCGCCCCAGGAGAGGTCCACGGACGAGGACGTCACCGAGCCGACGGCGAGGCCGCCCGGGGCCGCCGGGACCGTCGGGGCCGGGTCGCCGCCCCCGCCGCCGTCCGGGCCGAAGACCGAGATGTCGTCGGCGTAGTACGCGGGCTGGCCGTACCAGCCGTGCGTGAAGATCTGTACGGACGTGGTGGAGGCGCCGGTCTTGAAGGTGGTCGACAGCTGGTTCCAGCCGCCGCCGGTGCCCGGTGTCCAGGTGGAGACGTCGCCGGTGCCGGTCCCGGTGGCGCCGAGGTAGACGTACGAGCCCTGGACCCAGGAGCTCAGTGTGTACGTCGAGTCGGGCTTCACGGCGACGGTCTGGACGCACTGGCCGGTGTCGGAGCCCGACGGGGTCGCCTTGAGGGCGGCGGACCCGCCGTGCACCGGAGAGGAGACGGCGGCGCCGCTCCCGGCCGTACAGCTCCAGTCGGCGAGCCCCGACTCGAAGCCCGCGTTCTTGGCGTTGTTGACGTCCGCCGCGTGTGCGGTGCCGGTGAGTCCGGCTATGGACAGGGCGCCGGCCGCGGCCACGGCCAAGCCGATTCTGCCGCTTGCTCGTTTCACTTGCTGCCTCCGGTGGGGGAGTTGGGAGGTCGGTGGGGAGGTGGGGCGCGCGCTGTGCGTACAAGCTGGTCCAGACCTGCGTACAAACTGGTCCAGACCAATCCGCTTGTCAAGACCTCTGGCGCCCTTCGTGGCATCACAGAAACGAGAAGACTGTTCACCCGCAGCTATCTCCTGGATACAGTGCAGGTTCAGGAGGGAAGTGCGGTGATCACTTACGGCTGAGGGGGCCCGCCGCGGGCCGAGGGAACGGGGACTTGATGTGCCAACTGCGATAGCCGTCACCAGCCCGGACCTGGTGTTACCGGCGGCCGATCCACACACGCCGTCACCGGCGGTCTTCTCGTCCCCGGACGTCCAGCCGCTCGACGCCACACTCGCCCACGCGCACCGCCTGCTCGACCTGCACGGCCATGTCGTCGTCCTGTACCCGGAGTCGCTTTCGGCCGCCCACGAGCAGCGGCTGCACACCGTCCGCTCGATCCTGGAGAGCGACCGGATCGCGCTGATCGGATCGCCGCTGCCGCCGCTCGGCCTGGCCGTGCTCGCGCGCCAGCTGTGCCAGCTGTCGGTGTGCGACTTCAGTCCCGGGGTGCTCGCCTCGGCCGCCCGCCTCCTCGCGCACTACATCCACGCGGGCGCCGTACTGAACTCGGTCACCCGGCTCGACCGCGTCCCGGTCGGACTCAAGACGCACGCCAAGTCCTGGCTGCCCGGCAGCCAGTTCGCGGTGCTCGCCCACCCGGTCCCGCAGCTCGTCAGGATCGGCACCGGCGACCTGGAGGGGCCCGACTACGCCTGCCATCTGCTGGTGGCGAGCGCGGCGGCGCCCTCCGAGTGGGTCACCGCCACGCTCGCCTCCGGCTGGCAGGTCGGCGCGGTGCTGGAAGCTCCGCTGCCGGGGTACTCGCCCTCCTGGTGGGGGACGTCCAAGCTCACCGAGTTCGCCGCCCATCTGTCCGACCTGTCCGTGCTCTACCAGCTCGTGGCGTCCGTGCGACGGGAGTCGTGCCGGTGGTGCGGTATGGAACTCATCGGCGACCGCTGCGGGTTCTGCGCCTCCCCCGTCACCGCCCCCGAGCTCCGGCTGCCCGCGGGAGGCACGTACACCTAGCCGCCGCGCAGCCCGCCCGGTGGCCCTTGTCCGCTCAGTCCCACGTCATCGAACGAGGTCGTACGGTCAATGAACTCCCGTCAGCGCCGTGGCGTCATCCTTCTCCTGGTCTCGGTCCTGTGCGCCGCCGGCGCCTTCGCCGGGGTCCTCTCGGTGATCCACGACGCCAACTCGAAGGTCGGCCCCGAGGTGACGGCGTACCGGGTGAAGGGCGAGATCGAGCCCTACAAGGAGCTGAAGGAGAGCCAGTTCGAGAAGACGTCGATGCCCGAGCGGTGGCTCCCCGGCAACGCGGTCACCGACCTCTCCCGCATCCGCGGAATGATCGCCGTCACCAAGCTCAGGGCCGGTTCGCTGCTCCAGTCCGACATGATCGTGAAGCGGCCCGAACTCCGGCCCGGGGAGCAGGAGATCGCCATCATGATCGACGCGTCCACCGGTGTGGCGGGCAAGATCACGCCGGGCTCCTCGGTGAACATCTTCGCCACCTTCGCCGCCGCCAAGCAGGGCGACACCCCCCAGTCGAAGATCATCGTCTCCGGCGCCAGGGTCATCGACGTGGGCAGCCTGAAGGCCCTCGACCCCGGCCGCGACGACCGCGGCAAGAGCACCGAGGCGGTCCCGATCACCTTCGCCCTGGGCACCGTCGACGCCCAGCGCGTCGCGTACGCGGAGTCCTTCGCCCAGCACGTGCGCCTCGCGCTCGTCGCGCCCGGCAGCGACCCCTCGGTCCCGCCCGGCGACCGTACGTACCGCCTCGAAAAGGACCAGTGAGGTTCGGATGACCACCAGGATCCTCCCGGCCGTCGGGGACGCCGACGCCGCCCGGTCCGTCACCACCCTGCTCAGCCAGCTCCCCGACGCCGAACCCGCCGCGCCGGTCGCGGACTCGACCCAGCTCATGGACACCCTGGCCCGGCTCGCCGGGGAGTCCCTGGACGAGCTGCCCGAGGTCGTCCTCGTCCACGAGCGCATCGGGCCGGTCCCCGCCCTCGACCTGGTCCGCGAAGTCGCCCTGCGCTTCCCCGCCGTCGGCGTCGTCCTGATCACCTCCGACGCGGGCCCCGGGCTCTTCGCCGCCGCCATGGACTCGGGCGCGCGCGGGCTGGTCACCCTGCCACTGCACTACGAGGAGCTGGTCAGCCGGGTGCAGGTGGCCGCCCAGTGGTCGGTCGGGGTCCGCCGCCACCTGGGCGGCGGGGGCGAGGCCTCCAGCGGCCCCGGCGGCACGGTCGTCACCGTCACCGGCGCCAAGGGC
Organism: Streptomyces sp. NPDC031265; assembly: GCF_055570295.1. Lineage (NCBI taxonomy): Bacteria > Bacillati > Actinomycetota > Actinomycetes > Kitasatosporales > Streptomycetaceae > Streptomyces > Streptomyces sp. NPDC031265. Next base: position 105,019 of record NZ_JBVIHM010000016.1, on the reverse strand, counting down.
GGCGTCGGCGCCACCGTCACCGCCGTCCACCTCGCCCTCGCCGCCCGGGCGTCGGGCCGCACCACGGCCCTGGTCGACATGGACCTCCAGGCCGGGGACGTGGCCTCCTTCCTCGACGTCCAGTTCCGCCGCTCCATCGCGGACCTCGCCACGATCACCGACATCTCGCCCCGGGTCCTCCAGGACGCCCTGTTCACCCACTCCACCGGCGTCGGCCTGCTGCTCGCCCCCGGCGACGGCGAGCGGGCCGAGGAGGTCACCGACCGCGCGGCCCGCCAGATCCTCTCCGCCCTGCGCCACCGCTACGAAGTGGTGATCGTGGACTGCGGCACCCAGATGAACGGCGCCAACGCCGCCGCCGTCGAACTGGCCGACACCGCGCTGCTGGTGACCACCCCGGACGTGGTGTCGGTACGGGCCGCCAAGCGGATCGTACGGATGTGGGACCGCCTCCAGATCCGCAAGGCCGAGGAGACCACCACCGTGGTCAACCGGCACACCCGCGCCACCGAGATCCAGCCCGCGATCGTCCAGAAGGTCACCGGCACCCGGATCACCCGCACCTCCGTCCCCGCCAACTTCAAGGAGCTGCAGGCCGTCGTCGACGCCGGGCGCCTCCACGACCTGGACGCCAAGTCCACGGTCAAGCAGGCGCTGTGGACGCTGGCGGGCGAGCTGGGTCTGGTGAAGGGGGTCGGTCCGGCACCGGAGAAGAGCGGCCGGGGCACCCTCGTACTGCGGCGCCGGGGGCACGGATGAGGGGCATACGGTCGCGGGCCGACCGGGACCGGGGCCAGATCATCGTCGAGTTCACCGGGATGGTGCCGATCATCCTGGTGACCCTCGCCGCGATCTGGCAACTGGTCCTGACCGGCTACACGTACACCGTCGCCGGACATGTGGCGGACGAGGGGGCGCGGGCCGGGGCGGCGAAGGGCGGTGGGTCCGCCGCCTGCGACGCGGCGATGCGGGCGGCCGCCCCGGACGGGTGGGAGGTGGGGCCCGGCTGCGGCGGAGGCGGCGACCCCGACGTCTTCACCGCCACCGTCGCGATCAAGGTCCCGGTGCTCTTCCCGGGGGCGCTGTCCTTCCCGTTCACGGTGCACGGGCAGGCCGGGGCGGCGCGGGAGGAGACGCCGTGAGGCGCCGCGTCCACAGAAGCGACCGTGGTTCCGCCGCCGTCGAATACCTCGGCTTCCTGCCGCTGCTGCTCCTGGTCGCGCTCGCCGGCGTCCAGCTGGGGCTCGCCGCGTACGCCGCCCAGCAGGCGGGCACGGCAGCCCGGGCCGCCGCCCGTACCGGCGCGCAGACGGAACGGGCGGGCGGAGCCGTCCAGGCAGGGAAGGCCGCGGTCAGCGACTGGGTCGGCCGGCGCGCCGACATCGGCGTGGCGGGCTGCCCCGGGGCCACGGTGACCGCCACGGTCACCGTCTCCATCCCGTCCGTCTTCCCCGGCATCGACCACTTCGGCCCGGTCCACAAGAGCGCCACCATGCCCTGCGACGAGAGCAACCAGCCGAGGAGGCACGCCACATGAGCCTGCGGGCCCGTATCACCGCCCCCGAGGAGACCCGGGGCGGCGAGGGCGACGCGCATCTCGTCGCCGCCTACCGGGGCAAGCTCCTGGAGGAGATCGACCTCGCCGAGATGTCCTCGCTCGCCGCCGCCGAGCGCCGGGCGCGGCTCGAACGCGTCCTCGGCCACATCCTCAGCCGCGAGGGCCCGGTCCTGTCCACCGGTGAGCGGGCCCAGCTGATCCGCCGGGTCGTCGACGAGGCGCTGGGCCTGGGCGTACTGGAACCGCTCCTGGAGGACGCCTCCGTCACCGAGATCATGGTCAACGGCCCCGACCAGATCTACGTCGAGCGCGGCGGACGGGTCGAGCGGCTGCCGATGCGGTTCGCCTCGCACGAGCAGCTGATGCAGACCATCGAGCGGATCGTGTCGACCGTCAACCGCCGGGTAGACGAGTCCAACCCGATGGTCGACGCCCGGCTGCCGTCCGGCGAGCGCGTCAACGTGATCATCCCGCCGCTCTCGCTGACCGGCGCGACCCTCACCATCCGCCGCTTCCCGCGCTCCTTCACGCTCCCCGAGCTGATCGCCTTCGGCTCGCTCGACCAGTCCATGCTGATGCTGCTCGCCGGGCTGATCCAGGCGAAGTTCAACGTGATCGTCTCCGGCGCCACCGGCACCGGCAAGACGACCCTGCTCAACGCCCTCTCCGGGCTCATCCCCGAGCATGAGCGCATCATCACCATCGAGGACTCCGCCGAACTCCAGCTCCAGCAGAGCCATGTGATCCGCCTTGAGGCCCGCCCGGCCAACGTCGAGGGCAAGGGCCACGTCTCCATCCGCGACCTGGTCCGCAACTCGCTGCGCATGCGCCCCGACCGGATCGTGGTCGGCGAGGTGCGCGGCGGCGAGTCCCTCGACATGCTCCAGGCGATGTCCACCGGCCACGACGGCTCACTCGCCACGGTCCACGCCAACAGCGCCGAGGATGCCCTGATGCGGCTCCAGACCCTGGCCTCCATGTCCGAGATCAAGATCCCGTTCGAGGCTCTGCACGACCAGATCAACTCGGCCGTCGACGTCCTGGTCCAGCTCACCCGGCACGCCGACGGCTCCCGCCGGATCACCGAGATCGCCCTGCTCGACTCGCACGGCCGCGACCCCTACCGGCTCGCCACCGTCGCCCGGTTCGACCCCCGCCCGATGGCCGCCGACGGGCGCGTCCACGGCGAGTTCCGCCACTTCCCGGTCCCGCGCCGCGTCGCCGAGCGCCTCTACCTCGCGGGCCAGCCCGTCCCGCAGGCGTTCGGCATCGCCTCCTTCGACGAACAGCTCGCCACCCGAGAGGCCAGGTAGCACCGCCCATGTCCGCACTCACCCAGCTGACGATCGGGGTCACGCTGCTCGCCTGCGCGGCGGCGGTCGTCGGTGTGCACGCGTACGCCACGGGGCGCGCCCAGCGCCGGGCCCTGGTCGAACGGCTCTCCACCGCCGGGGAGCTGCCGCCCGCCGGAGGACGGCGGCCCTTCGCCGGGGTGGACCGCAGGCTGCGCCGCACCACGGTCGGCAAGCGCATCGAGCGCAAGCTCGCGGTGACCGGCCTGGACCTCACCCCGGGCGAGTTCTTCGTCTACGTACTCGCCGCGGTCGTCGGGCTGTGGGTGGTCGCCGCCTCGGTGCTCGCCTCGTTCTTCGGCCCGCTCGCGGCCCTCGCCGGGCTGTGGGCCGCCAACACCTTCCTGAACTGGCAGCGCACCCGGCGCACCGAGGCGTTCATCAACCAGCTCCCCGAGATCTCCCGCGTGATCGCCAACGCCACCCAGGCCGGGCTCGCCCTGCGCACCGCGATCGCCATGGCGGCGGACGAGCTGGAGGCCCCGGCGGGCGACGAGCTCAAGGCGGTCGCCGACCAGCTCGCCGTCGGCCGCACCCTCGACGACGCGCTCGACGAGCTGGCCCACCGGCTGCCCTCGCGCGAACTGGTCGTCCTCGTCTCGACGCTGATCCTCTCCAACCGGGCGGGCGGCGCGGTCGTCAACTCGCTGCGCAACCTCACCACCACCCTGGAGGAGCGCAAGGAGACCCGGCGCGAGGTGCGCACCCAGCTGTCCCAGGTGAACACCACGGCGTACGCGGTCCCGGCGATCGGGGTCGGTGCCATGCTGCTGGTCAACCAGATCGCGCCGGGCTCGCTCGCCAAGATGACCGGCTCGTTCCTGGGCCAGGCCGCGGTCGTCGTGGCGCTCGGGCTGTACGCGCTGGGCTTCGTCGCGATCCGCCGCATCTCGAAGATCGACGTCTGAGGGGGCGGGCATGGAACTGATTCTGGGACTCATCGGCGGGCTCAGCGTCCTGGGCGCCTTCCAGGGCGTACGGATGTACCGCGCCGAGGCCAAGCTCCCCGGCGACCTGGCCCTCGCCCTGGAGGTCGGCGCCACCCGCACCACCCGGACCGGCGGCGCCATCGACCGCCTCGGCATCCGCTACGCCCCGCTCGTACTGCGGCTGATGGGCCCCAAGCGCGTCGGCGAGAAACGCCGCAGGATCGACATGGCGGGCAACCCCGGCGGCCTGACCATCGACCGGTACGCGGCGCGGCGCGCGGTGTACGGGGCGCTCGGCGCGGTCGGCGCGGTGGTGATGCTCTCCGGCGGCAACTACCTGCTGGCCCTGCTGATGGTCGCGTTCGCGTACTACTGGGTCGAGGTCGGCATCTGGGCGGCCGTCCGCCGCCGCCGCGACGACATCGAGCGGACCCTGCCGGACTTCCTCGACGTCCTCGCGGTGGTGGTCTCCGCCGGGCTCGGCTTCCGCCAGGCCCTGGAGCGGGTCGCGGAGAAGTACGAGGGCCCCTGGGCCGACGAGGTGCGGATCGCGCTGCGCCAGATGGACATGGGCGTCAGCCGCCGCCAGGCCTTCGACGACCTGCGCCGGCGCAACGACTCCGAGCAGGTCGCCATGTTCGTCACGGCGCTCCAGCAGGGCGAGGAGCTGGGCGCGCCGATCGTGGACACGCTGATAGCGATCGCCACCGACATGCGCCGCACCGACGCCCAGAACGCCCGCCGCAAGGCGGCCAAGGCGGTGCCCAAGGCGACGCTGATGGTCACCACGTTCATGGTGCCCGCCACCATGATCCTGATGGCGTCCGCGATGCTGCTCGGGTCCGAGGCCGACATCGGCTCGCTCACGGGGAAGTGAGGGGACCGCCATGCCGAGGTCGACACAGCAGCACGGCCTGCCCCCCGAGCCCGAGGTCTCCCTCCAGCTCAACGCCCTCCAGGCGCTCTGCCGCCAGGTCTTCCTGTTCCGGCTCGCGATGATAGGGCTCGGCACCCCCTTCGCCCTGGCCAACTCGGCCCGGGGCATCGCTCTTTGGCTGGTCTCCGGAGCCGTGCTGATCACCTTCATGGGCTCGTACGCGCTCTACCGCGACTGGGAGCGCTTCGGCCCGCTGCTTCTGCGCCACCCGTGGCTGCTGGGCGTGGACACCGCGTTCGGCGCGCTGCTGCTGTTCACCGCGACCCCCGACTCCCCGCTCGGCTACGTCGTCGTCTGCACCCCGCTGCTCGCCGGACTGGTGTACGGGTGGCGGGGCGCGGGCGTCTTCGCCGGGCTCCAGTGCGTGATCCTGGCGCTCGCGTACATGGCCCAGCGCCAGCACCACCAGCCGGTCGCCCCGGCCCTGCTGCTGCCGGGCTTCTGCGTCCTCGCGGGCGCGGCCGGGGTCGCGCTGCGGGGTCTGCTGCTGCGGTTCGGGGTGGCCTCGCGGGCGCTCACCGAAGCACGGGCGAGGCTGGCGGTGGAAGAGGAACGGGCGAGGCTGGCAAGGGAGTTGCACGACTCGGTCGCCAAGACCCTGTACGGCGTGGCGCTCGCCGCCGAGGGCCTGGCGGCCTCGGCCGACCGCACCGACCCGGTCACGGTCCGCCGAGGGGCGACCCTGGTGGCCCGCTCGGCCCGCCGCGCCGCCGCCGAGTCCCGCGAACTCCTCGCCGACCTGCGCCGTGAGCCGGGCCCGGACGGGGGAGTGGACGTACTGGCGGAACTGGCGGCGCGGGTAAGGGACTTCGCGGGCCGAGGTGAAGACATGGGCGTGAGCTACCGCACCCTCTCCCGGGACGGGTCCGCGATGCGGGTCCCGCACCCGATCGCCCGCCAGCTCCTCACCATCGCCTCGGAGGCCCTGGAGAACGCCCACCGCCACGCGGGCCCGGCGCGCGTGGACGTGTCGGCGGGCGTGGTCGGGGACCTGCTCCGCATCAGCGTGTACGACGACGGGCGCGGCCTGCCCCCCGGCACCACCCTCGACGGGCTGCGCAGGGCGGGCCACTTCGGCCTGGTCGGCATGGTCGAGCGCGCGGCGGACCTCGGCGCGCGCATCCGCATCGGCCGGGGCGAGGCGGCGAGGGGCACGGAGGTCCGCCTGGACCTGCCGCTGACGGCGCTGGGAGCCGTACGGGCCGTGGAGAGGAGCGGGGTGTGACCCGGGTGCTGGTGGCGGACGACAACCCGGTCGTACGGGCCGGGCTCACCGCGCTGCTCGACGGCCACGCCGGCACGGAGGTCGTGGCCGAGGCGGCGGACGGCCGCGAGGCGTACGAGGCGGCTCTACTGCACCGGCCGGACGTGGTCCTGCTCGATGTGCGGATGCCCGGCGTGGACGGCCTCGCGGCACTGCCCCGCCTGGTGCGGGTGGCGCCGGTGATGATGCTGACGTACAGCGGCGAGGACGAGACCGTACGCGAGGCGCTGCGGCTGGGCGCGCGGGGCTATCTGGTGCACGGCGAGTTCACTGTGGAACAACTGGTCGGCGCGGTACGGGACATCGGGCTCGGCCGCGCGCACTTCTCGGCGACGGCGGCGAGGGCACTGGGTGTCAGGGAGGGGGCGGAGGGCGTTGCTTGCCCCACCCCCCCTCCGAGTGTCGCGCCCCGGTCGATTTCATTAAATCCGAACGAAGAGGCTTCGCGGATGCAACCGGATGTGGGACAGTCGTCACCGGGGCGCCGGAGGGGAACTCCGCTCCTGCGCAAGGGACTTGGAGTACACCGGCTCAGCAGGAGGGAGGTGGAGGTGATGGAGCTGATCACGGCGGGCATGAGCAATCAGCAGATCGCCGCCGCCTGCTTCATCAGCGAGAAGACGGTGAAGAACCACATCAACCGGATCTTCGCGAAGCTACACAGCAACAGCCGCACCCAGGCGGTCGCGACGTGGCTGGGGACGCGGGGAGCGGCGGGATGAGGGGGCATCGGCGTCAACTTCCCTCCCGGGCCGGGAATTGGGCCCAGGGGCCCTGTGCCGGAACCGGAGGGCCCGGGTACGGTGCGGCTGTCGAGCGCGGCACCGCCGTAGACCCCGGAGGGGACCACCATGAACGACAAGCTCCTCAAGCCCGCGACCGCGGCCAGGATCCGGGTCCACGGCTGGCTGAACACCACGGCGACGGCGCTGCGGCGGCGGGGGGACCGGGGGCAGGGCGCGGTCGAGTACATGGGGATCATCATCGTGGTGGTGGCGATCATTCTGGTGCTTACGCAGACGAATTTCGGCACGACGATCGCCGGGAAGATCACGGCGGCGATCAACAAGATCAACCCCTGACCTCACCCGCGTCCCGCCGCCTCACCGGAGACCGGGGGCAGGCCTTCCCCGTCTACATCACCGCGGTGGCCGGCCTGCTCTTCCTCGCGTTCGCGTACTTCGCGGTGGGTCAGGCGGCGATGAAGCGCAACGAGGCCCAGACGGCGGCGGACGCGGCGGCTCTCGCGGCGGCCCAGGACTTCCGGGACCAGCTGAGGAACGGCCTGCTCGACACCTTCGACCTCGCGCGCTGGCAGAAGCTGCTCGACGGCGACCGGGGCGGGCTGATCCCGCATGACTCCTGCCCGGCGGCACGTGATCTCGCCTCGCGCAACGACGCCGCGGCCGACACCTGCGAGCTGTCCTTCCAGCCCGAGCCCACCTACCAAGTGGCCGTGCAGACCAACAAGACGGCGGGCCATTCGGTCATCGCCGCCACACAGGACCACAAGGGCAAGGCGAAGGCCGCCGCCGTGGTCGTACCGCGCTGCCACCTTCAGGAGGCGCCCGGGAGCGGGCCCACCACAGAGCCTTCGGAGCCGGCGCCCGGCCCGGCCCCCGGCGAGTCCCCGGGGCCCGGCGGGCCGGGGGGCGGCGGGCAGAAGGCGTACCGGCTCGTCTGCGACAAGAAGCGGGACTTCGAGATCGACCCCGGCCACCTCGACCTCCTGCCGAAGGCGTCCGACCTGTTCTCCGTCCATCTGGCCGACAAGTAAGCGTATGAAGTGCGCAGCACGAAGGACCGAGGGGGCTTCACTCATGGACAAGGCCAAGATCAGGGCGCGGACGAGAGGCGCGGTGGTCGCGGCGGCTGCCGCCGCCCTGGCGCTCACCCTGACCGCCTGCGGGGGAGACGGCGGGGGCAAGCCGAAGGGCGGCGACAAGGCCTCCACCGCTCCGTCGGCGTCCGGCGGAAAGAACACCCCGTCCGGCGGCCCGTCCACCCAGAGCACCGAGGTCCTTGCGACCATCAGCGGCACCGACGGCGTCGAGGTGGTGATCAACTCGGCGAAGCGGGACGCCGGAGGGTTCGTGACGGTGCAGGGCGTCGTGAAGAACGGGTCCAAGAACCTGTTCTCCGCGCCCGGATGGCAGGGCAGCGAGCAGGAGCTGAGGAGCAACGGCGCGTCCATGGCGGGCGCCGCGCTGGTCGACAAGGCGGGCAAGAAGCGGTACCTGATCCTGCGCGACACGGACGGCCGCTGCCTGTGCTCGCAGTTCACGACGGGCATCCAGGCGGGGGAGAAAGCCCCCTTCTACACCCAGTTCCCCGCCCCCCCCGCCCCCGTAACGGAAGTCGACTTCCAGCTCCCCACCATGCCCACCGCCACCATCAAGATCTCCGGCTGAGGCACCCCATGCAGGCCACCCAGGCACCACCCGCGACCCCGGCACCCGGCCACCCCCGCCGCCGTCATGCCCGCTCCGCGGCCCTCGCCGCCGCGGTGCTGCTGTTCGTCGGGGCGGGGGCGGGCGCGGCCGTCGCCGACGATCCGAATCCCACCGCCGTGCCCGCCGCCGCCCCGCCCGTGAAGGTCGACGCCAACGCGCCCGGGCTCAAGCTCTCAGACGGGGCGACGCTCGCCGCGCCGAGGGTCATCGACATCAAGTCGGTCGTCGAGGACATGGGCGGCGAGGAGCGCCGCGCCGACACCAACGCCGACATCTCCTTCGCCCTGCAGGCCGAAGTCCTCTTCGGCAAGGACAGCGCCGCACTCTCCGCCGAGGCGAGCGGCCGCATCCAGGCGATCGCCGACGAGGTCAAGAAGCAGAAGGCCACGAACGTCCGGGTGTTCGGCTTCACCGACAACCTCGGTACGCACGAGCACGGCGTCGTCCTGTCCAGGCAGCGCGCGGACGCCGTCCAGGGCGCGCTCTCGCAGGCGGTGGGCGGCGCGGTCACCTTCGACATCCGGGGGTACGCGGAGGACTACCCCATCGCGGACAACTCCTCGGAGGACGGCCGCCGCAAGAACCGCCGGGTCGAGGTGTCCTTCCCGCGCGGGGCGACCGGGTAAAGGCGGGCCGGTGCGAGGGCGGGCCCGGCCGGCCGGGTGGAGGTGCGGTCGGCCGGGCCCCGTATGCGCGCGGGCCCCCGTCAACGTCCGTTGGAAGTGACGCTCCCGCGCACCACAGAGGCTGCCAGCCGGGGCGTACCCGGGACTTGGAAAAAAGCGCACGTCGGCGTGAGACGGCTGGGAATCGACGGTGAGGGCAAGGAGTGTGGACAGATAGTCTGTGCGCAGATAATCTACGGGAAGCTTAATTCGCGCACAGGATGAACAGGGGAGCCGACATGTGGGTGTACGAGCACGGAGTCGAGACCGGCGCCGCTCCTGAGGCCGTCTGGCGGCTGTGGGCCGACGTGGAGAACTGGGGCGTCTGGAACGCGGACGTCCAGAAGATCGAGATCCGGGGGCCGTTCGCGGCCGGATCCGAGATCACCATGGGGGCGGACGGTCAGGACCCGATCGAGCTGCGGATCGCCGAAGTGGCCGAGAATGAGCTGTTCGTGGACGAGGCCCGCTTCGACGGCCTGGTCCTGCGCACCGCGCACCGGCTCGACCGGCTGGGCCCGGACCGTACCCGGGTGGTCTACCGGATGGAGATCACCGGCGCGGCGGCCGACGAGGTGGGCCCGGAGATCGGCCCGGCCGTCACCGCCGACTGGCCGGAGACCATGGCCGCGCTCGTCCGGCTCGCGGAGGCGCGGCACTGATGGCGCTCACCCCCGGCGAGAGCCCCGGGTTCCTGCTCTGGCACGCCACGCTGCGCTGGCAGCGCGGGGTGACCGCGGCCCTCACGCCGCTGGGCCTCACACATGTGCAGTTCGTGCTGCTCGCGTGCACCTGGTGGCTCAACGGGCAGGGGGAGCACCCCAACCAGCTGGCGGTCGCCCGCCAGGCCGGTACCGACGTCAAGATGACGTCCCAGGTCGTCCGTACGCTGGAGGGCAAGGGCCTGCTCGTACGCGAGACCGACCCGGCGGACACCCGGGCCAAGCGGCTGCGGGTGACGGAAGCCGGGGCGGAGCTCGCGCCGCGGGCGATCGCGGCGGTCGAGGCGGTGGACGCGGAGTTCTTCCGGCCGGTGCCGGTGGGCGAGGCGGTGGCGCTGCTCGCGGCGCTGGCCCGGCCGGAAGAGTGACCCGCCCTATGAGCCGGTGTTGCCGCTTCCGTACGGCCTGGTGATCATCTCCATGGCGTGGCCGGACGGGTCGAGGAAGTAGACGCCCCGGCCGCCGTCGTTGTGGTTGATCTCGTCGGGGCGCTTCATGTACGGATCGGCGAAGTACCGTACGCCCCACTGCTTGATCTTCTCGAAGCCGGCGTCGAACTCGTCCTCGGAGACGAGGAAGGCGTAGTGCTGCGGCACGATCTTGTCCGGGTCGCCGGTGGCGAAGTCCAGGGTGACGCCGTTGCCGGTCTCGACGGGGATGAACGGTCCCCACTCGTCACCGACCCGCAGCCCCAGGATGTCCGCCAGGAACTCGGCGGAAGCCCGCTTGTCGCGGGAGTGGACGATGGTGTGATTCAACTCGACTGACACGGTGGAATGCCTCCAACAGGCATCTCACGGGCACCTCCACGCTCACCCGGCCGGTGACCAACGCGCGATGCCGTGGTCGTGATCGTAAGCAGGGGCGCGCGGGGCGGGCAAGGCGACTTCCGGCTTACGGGTGCGCCCCATGCGGGTGTACGCGCACCCGCACGCCCGGCCGGATGCCCCACCCCGCCATCGCGCCCGCCTCCGCCTCCAGGACGTGGCGGGCGCGGAGGCGGGGGACGGTGAGGCGGTTCGGGGGGACGGTGTGGAGGGCGACGACGCGGAGGTGGCGGTCGAGGTAGGCGACGTCCAGGGGGAAGCGCATGCGGAAGGTGTGTACGGAGGTGGCTGGGCTGAGGAGGACGGCGCCCTGGACCCCGTCCCGGCCGAGGAGTCCGCGGGTACGGGCCCGATAGGACGCGGCGATTTCGAGGGGGACGAGGTGCCCTCCTTCGACCGCCAACTGGCCTTGCCCGTCCCGCCATCGCGCCATGGGCCCACGTTACAGAGCCCCCACCCCACCCGTTCCCTGAACCCTCCGGGGGTGGGTGGGTGGGGGTGAAGGCTCGCTTCCCGGGGGCTGCGCCCCAGCACCCCCGAGCGGGGCTGCGCCCCTGCACCCGCTGGCGGGCCTCTGCGGCCCCTGCACCCTGCTTCGGGGCTCCGCCCCGGACCCCGCTCCTCAAACTCCCCCAAGGACTTCGTCCAGGGGGGACCCCCAGGGGCTGAATTTGCCCGGGCCCCGCTCCTTGTACGCCGGAGGGGCTGGGGGTGCCTTCAGGGGCGCGGGGAACTGCGCGACCAGCCACCGACACCCGCAGACAAGCACCGGGCCAAGAAGGGGCGCGGGGAACTGCGCGACCAGCCACACTCAGCCCGCAGACGAACGGACCCCGGGGCGAAGCCCCGCCCATTGGTCCGGGGCGGAGCCCCGAAGCGGGGTGCAGGGGTGCAGGCCCCGCGAGGGGTGCAGGGGCGCAGCCCCGCCCCGGGGTCCGGGGGCGCAGCCCACGGAAACCAGCTCCGCCCCCACCCACCCCCGGAGGGTTCAGGGGAGCGGGCGGGGTGGGGAAAACCTCCCGCCGCACCTAGGGTGCACCCCGTGTACCTAGCCCTGCTCGCCGCCACCTGGGGCGCCACCCTCGGGTGGCTGGTGCCGCGCGCCGCCTACCGGCTCTCCGTCCAGCCGGGCGAGCCGTGGCGGGACGTCTGCCCGCAGGGGCACCCCCTCACCCGCTGGCTCGGCCGCCCCGTCTGCCAACAAAGCGGCGCAGCCTGGGGCGCGGCCACGGCCGCCGCCTGCGCCGCCCTGGCCACCACCACCGGCCCCCGCCCCGAACTCGCCGTCTGGCTGCTCCTCCTGCCCCTCGCCGGACTCCTCGCGGCCGTCGACGCCCGCGTGCACCGGCTGCCGGACGTTCTCACGGTCCCCCTCGCCGCCACCGCCGCCGCCCTCCTCGGTGCCGCGGCTCTCGCCCCGCACCACGAGGGGTCCTGGTGGCACGCCCTGCTCGGCGGACTGGCCCTGGGCGGCGCGTACTTCGTGCTCTTCCTCGCCAACCCCGCCGGCCTCGGCTTCGGTGACGTCAAACTCGCCGTCGGCCTCGGCGTGGTGCTCGGCTGGTACGGCTGGGGCATCCTCGTCGCCGGCGCCTTCGCGGGGTTCGCGGCGGGCGGTACGTACGGCCTCGGGCTGATCCTCGCGCGCCGCGCCGGCCGCCGCGCGGCCATCCCGTTCGGCCCCTTCATGATCGGCGGCGCGTACGTCGGTCTGCTCCTCGGCGGCCTCGCCGCGTAGGGCTGCCCCTGCGCCACACACGGCGCGTAGGCGCGTAGGGTCCGCAACATGGCGCAAACCATCCGTAACCACAACACCCGCACCTTCGAAGATCTGATCGCCGAGGCGGCGGCCGCCCCCGTGGACGGCTGGGACTTCTCCTGGCTGGACGGACGGGCCACCGAGGAGCGGCCGTCCTGGGGGTACGCCCATGCCATGGCCGCGCGCTGGGCCCGGGCCACGGCCGCGCTCGACGTGCAGACCGGCGGCGGCGAGGTCCTGGCGGCCGCCCCGCAGCTGCCGCCGCTCGCGGTGGCCACCGAGGGGAGGCCGCCGAACGTCGCCCGGGCCACCGCCCTGCTGCATCCGCGCGGCGTCGCGGTGGTGGCCGACGCCGACGAGCCGCCGCTGCCGTTCGGCGACGGCGCCTTCGACCTGGTGACCAGCCGTCACCCCGTCCAGACCTGGTGGCCGGAGATCGCCCGGGTCCTCACCCCGGGCGGCACCTACTTCTCCCAACAGGTCGGACCCGCCAGTGTGTTCGAGCTCGTCGAGTACTTCCTGGGGCCCCAGTCCGCCGACGTCCGGGGCAGGCGCGATCCGGGCAAGGCGCGCGCCGAGGCCGAGTCCGCCGGGCTCCAGGTGGCCGATCTGCGCCAGGAGAAGCTGCGCACCGAGTTCCACGACATCGGCGCCGTCGTCTACTTCCTGCGCAAGGTGATCTGGATGGTGCCGGGATTCACGGTCGAGGAGTACGAGGAGAAGCTGAAGGCGCTGGACGAGCAGATCCGTACCGACGGGCCCTTCGTCGCGCACACGACACGGTTCCTGATCGAGGCCCGGAAGCCCCTGCGCCAACCCTGAGCCACCTAGCATCCGAGCATATGGAACGGATGTGGGCAATTGGTAATAAAATGTCCTCGCTGCGGGACGGTGTCGCCGCGATTCCCCGCCGCCAGGGCACGCGTACGGCACGGCCCGCCCTCCTCTGGTGGGGGTGGGCCGCCGCGCTCTTCCTGCTCTACGCCGCCGTCGGCGCCCGCCGCCAGGCGCTGATCCGCACCACCGGCTACGACCTCGGCATCTTCGAGCAGGCCGTGAAGGCGTACGCCCAACTGCGCGCCCCCGTGGCCCCGTTGCGCGGCGACGGGTTCAACCTGCTGGGGGATCATTTCCACCCCGTGCTCGTCGTCCTCGCGCCGCTGTACCGGATCGCCCCCTCCCCGTACACCCTGCTCTTCACCCAGGCCGCCCTGCTCGCCCTCGCCGTCGTGCCGCTCGCCCGCCGCGCCCGGCAGGCGCTGGGGCGCCGCGCCGCCCATGTGGTCGCTTTCGCGTACGGGCTGAGCTGGGGCATCGCCTCGGCCGTGGCGTTCGACTTCCACGAGGTGTGCTTCGCCGTCCCGCTCGTCTCGTACGCCCTGGAGGCGCTGGCCCTGCGGCGCTGGCGGGCCGCGGTGGCCTGGGCCGCGCCGCTGCTCCTGGTCAAGGAGGACCTGGGGCTCACGCTGGCCGCGATCGGCGGGTACATCGCCTGGAAGGGGCGGCGCGGGCTCGGCCTGGCGACCGCCGCCGCCGGGCTGCTCGGCAGCGCCCTGGAGTTCAAGGTGCTGATGCCGTTCTTCAGCCCGGCCGGCACCTACGCCCACGCCGCCAACCTCGAACCCGCCCACGGCTCCCTGCTCGCCACCCTCGCCTTCGCCCCGCTCGACGCCGTACGCCCGGAGGTGAAGGCCACCACCCTGGTCCTCGTCTTCGCCCCCGCGGCCCTGATCGCCCTGCGCTCGCCGCTGGCCTGGCTCGCCGCGCCGACGCTCGGCTGGCGGATGCTCTCCCAGAACGCCTTCCACTGGGGCACCTCGTTCCACTACACGGCGGTGCTGATGCCCGTCGTCCTGGCCGCCATGACCGATGCCCTCGCCCCCTACCGGCGCTCCGGCGACGCCCTCGGCCGCCGCCATGTGCGCGCCTCGCTCGCCACCACCGCGGCCGTCACCCTGGCGCTGATCCCGTCCTTCCCGCTCGCCCAGCTCGTCCACCGCTCCACCTGGCGCTCCACCGCGCACATCGCCGCCGCCCGCGACCTGCTGCGCCGCATCCCCGACGGCGCCACCGTCGCCGCCTCCAACCGGCTGGCGCCCCAGCTCACTTCGCGTACGGACGTGGTGCTCTTCCCGACCTACCCGGTCCACTGGCGGCTGTACGACACCGGCGCGCCGGTGCCCCCGCCGGCCGCCCAGTGGATCGTCTACGACCGGGTGCCCGCCGAGTCCTGGCCGTACCCGCCGGGCTACTGGCCGTACCCGAAGGACCGTCAGGAAGCCGAGCTGGTCAAGGCGGAACAGGCCTACGGGTACCGGATCGTCGCCCAGCGGGACGGAATCACCCTGCTCAGACGTTGAGGACGGCGACGGACGTACGGGGCGAGGGAGGGCCATGGCCAGGCACAGCAAGCGCGATGTCAGCCACAACTGCGGACTCGACGCGGCGGTCGACGTGGTGGGCGGAAAGTGGAATCCGCTGCTCCTGTGGGTGCTGCACGACGGGACGTACCGCTTCGGCGAGCTCGGGCGCCGGGGCGACGGCGTCCCCGAGAAGGTCCTCGTCCAGCAGCTGCGCGAGCCGGAGACGGACGGGATCGTCCACCGCGAGGTCTACGGGGAGGTGCCGCCCCGGGTGGAGTACTCACTGGCCCCGCGCGGCCGGGCGCTCAACACGGCGCTCACCCCCTCGGGTGAGTGGGGTGCCGCACACATGGAGTGGATCCTGGATGTGAAGTCGCGCTCGCGCAGTGTGGCCTGAGCCGGTTTGCACCGCTCTGACCTGCACGGTCAAAGAAGCGTTTCGCCGCCGGGTCCCCCTTGGGGGTACCCGGCGGCGGTGTCTCCACCGTGCCCGGGTGGTTTCGGAGCGTAGTTTCGGCACGCCGTTGCACCCAGGACCACTTACGAAGGGTTATGGTGGAAACCCCCCCTCGGGCCGGTCCGTATCCCCCCCACGGACCGGCCCGTTTTTTCTTGGGACCGATCCGGCGCCGGTTCCTGTGAATCCGCTGTCAGTCGGCGATCACCTCGGTGATCAGCCGCGGACGGCCCAGATGTTGGTGCCCGCGGTGTCCACGGCGAAGGCGTCGATCTCCTTCAGCTCCTCGGCCGTCAGCGGCGGTCCGGCGAGCGCCGCCACGTTCTCCTCCAGCTGCTTCACGCTGGACGCGCCGATCAGCGCCGACGTCATCCGCGGGTCGCGCAGCACCCAGCAGATCGCCAGCTGGGCCAGCGACTGGCCGCGCCGGGAGGCGATGTCGTTCAGCCCGCCCAGACGGCGCAGCACCTCGTCGCTGAGCAGCTCCGGGTCGAGCGACTTGCCCTGGGTGGCCCGTGAGCCCTCCGGGATGCCCTTGAGGTACTTGTTGGTGAGCAGCCCCTGCGCCAGCGGCACGAAGGAGATGCAGCCCATCCCCGCCTCTTCGAGCGTGTCGAGCAGCCCGTCGTCCTCGGTCCAGCGGTTGATCATCGAGTACGACGGCTGGTGGATGAGCGCCGGGACGCCCATCTCCTTGAGGATCTGCGCCGCCTCGGCGGTCTGCTCGCTGTTGTACGAGGACACACCCACGTACAGCGCCTTGCCCTGCTGGACGGCGGACGCCAGCGCGCCCATCGTCTCCTCCAGCGGGGTCTCCGGGTCGAAGCGGTGCGAGTAGAAGATGTCGACGTGGTCGAGGCCCATCCGGCCCAGCGAGGCGTCCAGCGAGGACAGCAGGTACTTGCGGGAGCCCCACTCGCCGTAGGGCCCCGGGTGCATCAGATAGCCGGCCTTGGTGGAGATGATCAGCTCGTCCCGGTACGCCCGGAAGTCCTGGCCGAAGATCTTCCCGAAGTTGAGCTCGGCCGAGCCGGGCGGCGGGCCGTAGTTGTTGGCGAGGTCGAAGTGGGTGACGCCCAGGTCGAAGGCGCGGCGCAGGATCGCGCGCTGCGAGCCGAGGGAGCGGTCGTCGCCGAAGTTGTGCCACAG
This sequence comes from Streptomyces sp. NPDC031265, assembly GCF_055570295.1. Classification (NCBI taxonomy): domain Bacteria; kingdom Bacillati; phylum Actinomycetota; class Actinomycetes; order Kitasatosporales; family Streptomycetaceae; genus Streptomyces; species Streptomyces sp. NPDC031265. The sequence continues at coordinate 88,584 of NZ_JBVIHM010000016.1, read as the reverse complement.
GCCCAGGGAGAGCGCGGGCAGCTTGAGGCCGCTGTGGCCGGTCCGCCGGTACTCCATGGAGTCGTAGCGGCCGTCGGCGGCCAGGTAGTGGAGGGGGAGTGATTCAGTCACGTTTCCCTGCTTATCACGGACTTGTGACAGGCCGAGTTGGGCCGCTGTGACCCGTCCGCAGTACTGTGCCTTCCTCGGGGATGCCCCCAGGCCCGTCAGGCACTGGGCGAGGGCCGTGCGATGCCGCGGCGGCCCCCGGAAGCAACGAGAGGGTGGAATCGGTGAACTTGCGCGACCTGGTGTACGGGCTCTACGCACGCCGGGTGGAGGGTCGCCTCGACCACGACCAGGTGCCCAAGCACATCGGCGTCATCCTGGACGGGAACAGACGCTGGGCCAAGGCCTCCGGCGGCAGCCCCGAACAGGGGCACCAGGCCGGCGCGAGCAAGATCCACGAGCTGCTCGGCTGGTGTGCCGAGACGGACGTCGAGGTCGTGACGCTCTGGATGCTGTCCACGGACAACCTGGACCGGCCCGACAACGAGCTGATCCCGCTCCTGGGCATCATCGAGGGCGTGGTGCGCGACCTGGCGGCGGACGGGCGCTGGCGCGTCCACCACGCCGGCACGATGGACCTGCTGCCCGCACGGACGCAGTCGGTGCTCAAGGAGGCCGAGCAGGCCACCCACGACGTCGGCGGCATACTCGTCAACGTCGCCGTGGGCTACGGCGGCCGCCAGGAGATCGCGGACGCGGTCCGCTCGCTGCTGCTCGACGCGGCGTCCAAGGGGACCAGCTTCGAGGAGCTGGCCGAGACCGTGGACATCGACAGCATCTCGGAGCACCTCTACACGCGCGGCCAGCCCGACCCGGACCTGGTGATCCGCACCAGCGGCGAGCAGCGGCTGTCCGGATTCATGCTGTGGCAGTCGGCCCACTCCGAGTACTACTTCTGCGAAGTGTTCTGGCCCGCCTTCCGCAAGGTGGACTTCCTGCGCGCCCTGCGCGACTACGCGGCACGCCACCGGCGCTACGGGAGCTGATCCGTCCCGTCATGCCCCACCACGTCACGATCCGTCCCCACGGGTCCTGACCGGGAGTCAATCCCGTTGGTCCCCACCAAGCGCATATGCCTGTGCATGGCCGCGCTTGTTCGAGGGAATACCCCCTCCAGTTGAACGGCCAGAAGTGGTCGCTCACCCGGGAGGCCCTTTGCACCAGGACGCACGTGCACAGTGCACGGACGGAGCGGAGGGCCGGCGCTCGGCCCGCGCATCGTGGCCACAGCCCGGCCCCCACCCCCGCGACGCCGTCGCACCCCGACCTCTTCCGAGGGGGTACGTCCTTCCGTGGTGACCAGCACAAAGCGCCGCATGCCCGACCGGCGCACCTACGTCCTCGACACCAGCGTCCTGCTGGCCGACCCCAAAGCCATGGCCCGGTTCGACGAGCACGAAGTGGTGCTCCCGATCGTCGTGGTCACGGAACTGGAGGCCAAGAGGCACCATCCGGAACTCGGCTATTTCGCCCGTCAGGCCCTGCGCCTGCTCGACGACTTCCGGGTCCGGTACGGACGCCTCGACGCTCCCATCCCGCTGGGCGACCTCGGCGGCACGCTCCGCGTCGAGCTCAACCATTCCGATCCCGGCGTGCTGCCCGCCGGCTACAGGTTGGGGGACAACGACTCAAGGATCCTCGCCGTCGCCCGCAATCTCCAGGCCGAGGGGTACGACGTCACCGTCGTCTCCAAGGACCTGCCGCTGCGGATCAAGGCGTCGTCGGTAGGCCTGCTCGCCGAGGAGTACCGGGCGGAACTGGCCATCACCGACTCGGGCTTCACCGGGATGTCCGAACTGTCGCTCTCGGGCGAACAGGTGGACCTTCTCTACGAGGAGGAGACGCTGTACGTGCCGGAGGCCGCGGGCCTGCCGGTGCACAACGGGCTTGTGCTCCAGTCCGAGCGCGGCAAGGCCCTGGGCCGCGTCACGGCCGACGGCAACGTCAAGCTCGTACGGGGCGACCGGGAGGCGTTCGGCCTGCGCGGCCGCAGCGCCGAGCAGCGCATCGCACTCGACCTGCTGCTCGACCCGGACGTCGGCATCGTGTCGATGGGCGGCCGGGCCGGCACCGGCAAGTCCGCGCTGGCCCTCTGCGCGGGCCTGGAGGCGGTCCTGGAGCGCCGCCAGCACAAGAAGGTGATGGTCTTCCGCCCGCTGTACGCGGTGGGCGGGCAGGAGCTCGGCTATCTGCCCGGCTCCGAGGCCGAGAAGATGGGCCCCTGGGCACAGGCGGTCTTCGACACGCTGTCGGCGGTCACCACGCGCGAGGTGATCGAGGAGGTGACGTCGCGCGGCATGCTGGAGGTCCTGCCGCTCACCCACATCCGCGGCCGCTCCCTGCACGACGCGTTCGTGATCGTGGACGAGGCCCAGTCGCTCGAACGGAACGTCCTGCTGACCGTGTTGTCCCGGATCGGGGCGAACTCACGGGTGGTGCTCACCCATGACGTGGCACAGCGGGACAATCTGCGGGTCGGCCGTTACGACGGAGTGGTCGCCGTCGTGGAGAAGCTGAAGGGCCATCCGCTCTTCGCACACGTCACCCTCACCCGCTCCGAGCGGTCGCAGATCGCCGCACTGGTGACCGAAATGCTGGAGGACGGCCAGATCTGATCCTGTACGTCCGAATTGGTGCCGCCCGGGAAGCCGTTGAGCTTAGCCGGGCGGCGCCTCTTTGTATGCCCGATCCGGCAAAACCCCTGGGGCGGAGGGGATGTGAGGTTTCACACCCAGGGAAGAATTGCCTTGCGGTGCCGCTCTCCGGCAGAGTCTTGCATCCGTCAGGCCCCGCATACGGCACACCTGTACCTCGTAACTCAATAACGTCGCCGTATGCCGCCCGAGCACCACGCGGCGCTCCCGCAAGGGAGTTGCCCACCGGGTCAGTTCCTCCCGTGACCTGAGCAGTTGGGAGGGGAGAGCCAGGGGCACGATTGCGTCCGTTCAGGTCACCAGTGCGGGCGCTGCTGGAAGGAAACCGTGTGAGCCGGATCTCGGTCCGGGGGTTCGCGGTGGCGTCAGCCACTGCGGTCACCACCGTCGGTGCTGTCGTGGGCGTTGCCTCTGGCGCGCCGCAGACCACCTCGAACGACGTCGAGGCGACCGCTGCCGACACGACGCTTCTTGCGGACATCCCCGCGGGCCAGCAGGCCCAGGTGCAGACCGCGTCCCTGACGCAGCAGGCGGACGCCCAGTCGGCCCAGGCGAGCGCCGCCGCGAAGAAGTCCGCCGAAGAGAGCGCACGCCTTCAGGCCGCCAAGGACGCCAAGTCCAAGAAGGAGTCGGCGGACGAGAAGGCGAAGGAGCGTGAGCAGGAGAAGGAGCAGGTCGCCAGCCGCTCCGCGACCCGCGACCCGTCTTCGTTCCCGCAGCAGAGTTCGTACACGGTGGAGCAGGTCAAGGCCATCGCCCGGCAGATCGTGCCGGCGGACCAGTTCCAGTGCTTCAGCAACATCGTGAACCACGAGTCGACCTGGAACTACCTCGCGGTCAACTCGGGTTCCGGCGCGTACGGCCTGGTCCAGGCGCTGCCCGGCTCCAAGATGTCCTCGGTGGGCGCCGACTGGCGGACCAACCCGGCGACCCAGATCAAGTGGGGCCTGAACTACATGAACTCCAGCTACCACAGCCCCTGTGGCGCGTGGACGTTCTGGCAGGCGAACACCTGGTACTAGGCCCGTGGGATCTTTACCGGTCCCGGCTGAACCTTTCGAGGCCCCTCACCGTCCTTCGGTGAGGGGCTTTGCCCGTGTACGGTCGGGTGACGACTCCGGGTGGGGGGAGTGGTGGGGACGCGCAGCGGGGGAAAGGGAAACGGCAGCATCATGTCGAAAGTGCCGGGGCTGCTCGGGGCGCTGGGCGCCGGTCTGACCCGTATGGGAGAGCGGCTGGACGAACGCCGCGTCGAGACCGAGGCGCGCGCCGACGCGGACGTGGGCCTGGACGAACCTGGCAACCCCGCGAGCAGTGACGATTCGGCAGCAGTTCCTCCGCAGGCGCCCGCCGCTGAGGACACCGCCTCCGCCAACGGCGCCGCGTCCGCCCCCCAGGTCCCCGACCACGTCCCCGCGCCGCCTGCCTACGCCCCCGCCGTCGCCGCGCGGCCCGACCCCGTGGCCGCCGTGCCGTGGGGGATGCGGGTCGCCGCCGAGATCGGGTGGCGCCTCCTGGTGCTCGCGGGCACGCTCTGGGTGCTGATGCGGGTCATCAGTGCCGTACGGCTCGTGGTCCTCGCGTTCGTCGCCGCGCTGTTCATCACCGCGCTGCTCCAGCCGACCGTCTCCCGCCTCAGGCGGATGGGGCTGCCCAGGGCCCTGGCGACCGCCGTGACCGCGATCTCGGGCTTCATCGTGATGGGCCTGATCGGCTGGTTCGTGGTCTGGCAGGTCATGGACAACCTGGACACGCTCTCCGAAAAGGTCAGGGCGGGCATCGAGGAGCTCAAACGCTGGCTCCTCAACAGCCCGTTCCACGTCACCGAGGACCAGATCAACCAGGTCGCCAAGAACCTCAGCGACACCATCGGCCACAACACCAACGAGATCACCTCGGCGGGCCTCCAGGGCGTGACCGTCCTCGTCGAAATCCTCACCGGCATCCTGCTCGCGATGTTCTCGACGCTCTTCCTCCTCTACGACGGGAAGAACATCTGGCGGTGGGTGCTGCGGCTGGTCCCGGAGCAGGCCCGGCCGGCGATGGAGGGAGCCGGGCCGCGCGCCTGGCGCACGCTCACCGCGTATGTGCGGGGCACGGTGATAGTGGCCCTGATCGACGCGATCTTCATCGGCCTGGGGATCTACTTCTTGCACGTCCCCATGGCCGTACCGCTCGCCGTCTTCATCTTCCTGTTCGCCTTCATCCCGCTGGTGGGCGCGGTGATCTCGGGAGCGCTCGCGGTGGTGGTCGCGCTGGTCACCGAGGGCGTGTTCACGGCGGTGATGGTGCTGGCCGTGGTGCTCCTGGTGCAGCAGATCGAGGGGCATGTGCTCCAGCCGTTCATCCTGGGCCGCGCGGTCCGAGTCCACCCGCTCGCCGTGGTCCTCTCGGTCGCCGCGGGCGGCCTGATCGGCGGCATCGGCGGCTCGGTGGTGGCCGTACCGCTGGTGGCGGTGACCAACACGGTGGTCGGCTATCTGCGCGCGACCGCCAAGGAGAACGCCCTGCGGGCGGCGGTCGAGCCGGAGAAGACCGCCGGGGCCGCGCCGGAGCCGGTCGCCCCGCCGGGGCCGCCCGAGCCCGCGGCCGCGTCCGCGGCCGTGGAGAAGTAGCGCACGCGAGAGGGGCCCCGCCGACGGTGTGTCGGCGGGGCCCCTCTCGCGTACGGCTGTACGGGGTACTACTCGGCCAGCACGGCCTCGGCGTCCAGCGTGACGCCCACGGCCTGGATCACCGAAGCGATCTTGAAGGCCTCCTGGACCGTCTCGCGGTCGACACCGGCCTTGCGCAGGACCTGCTCGTGCGAGTCCAGGCACTGGCCGCAGCCGTTGACCGCGGAGACGGCCAGCGACCACAGCTCGAAGTCGACCTTCTCCACACCCGGGTTGCCGATGACGTTCATCCGCAGACCGGCCCGCAGCGTGCCGTACTCCGGGTCGGAGAGCAGGTGGCGGGTGCGGTAGAAGACGTTGTTCATCGCCATGACCGCGGCAGCGGCCTTGGCGGCGGTGTACGCCTCGGGGGAGAGGTTGGCCTTCGCCTCGGGCTCCAGCTCGCGCAGGACCTTCGGCGAGCGCGAGGCGATGGCGCAGGCGAGGACGGTGCCCCACAGCTGCTGGGCCGGGAGCTCGCTGTTGCCGATGACCGAGCCGAGGTTCAGCTTCAGGTCCTTGGCGTAGTCCGGGAGAGCGGACTTCAGTTCGTCGAGAGCCATGTCAGATCAGTCCGTTCACTCGCCGGAGAGCAGCGCGACCGGGTCCAGGGTGTTCTCGCCCTTGGTCCAGTTGCACGGGCACAGCTCGTCGGTCTGCAGGGCGTCGAGGACCCGCAGGACCTCCTTGGGGTTACGGCCCACGGAACCGGCGGTCACCATCGTGAACTGGATCTCGTTGTTCTGGTCGACGATGAAGACGGCGCGCTGCGCGAAGCCGTCTTCGCCCTCGATGCCGAGGTCACGCATGAGCTCGTGCTTCGAGTCGGCCAGCATCGGGAAGGGCAGGTCGGTCAGGTCCGGGTGGTCCTTGCGCCAGGCGTGGTGCACGAACTCGGAGTCGCCGGAGAAGCCGAGGACCTGGGCGTCACGGTCGGCGAACTCGTCGTTCAGCTTGCCGAAAGCGGCGATCTCGGTCGGGCACACGAAGGTGAAGTCCTTGGGCCACGCGAAGACGATCTTCCACTTGCCCTCGTAGGTCTTGTGGTTGATCTGCTCGAACTCCTTGCCGCTTTCCAGCGACACGCAGGCGGTCAGGTCGAACTCGGGGAACTTGTCACCGACAGTGAGCACGCGCTCTCCTTGCGATCGGGAAGGGTCCTTTTTGGGGGCTTCCCTGGGGGTTGGACGGATTACGGATGGTGCCACAGGAGTCATTGATCAGGGAAATAGCTAGACTCGGTCATCGTGATCGGAGGTGCTTATCAGTGGCTATAAGTAATGGTGCGGGCGGGGCGGGCGCGGCGCCCGGGAATCAGCGGGGCCGGACGGCTGTGAAGTCCGTCAAACAGCCGAGCCTGGCGCAGCTGCGGGCGTTCGCGGCGGTGGCCGAGCATCTGCACTTCCGGGACGCGGCGGCGGCGATCGGAATGAGCCAGCCCGCGCTGTCCGGGGCGGTCTCCGCGCTGGAGGAGGCGCTGGGGGTGCAGCTCCTGGAGCGCACCACGCGCCGGGTGCTCCTGTCGCCCGCCGGGGAACGCCTCGCGGTGCGGGCGAAGGCGGTCCTGGACGCGGTGGGGTCGCTCCTGGAGGAGGCCGAGGCGGTACGGGCACCGTTCACCGGGGTGCTGCGGCTCGGGGTGATCCCGACGGTGGCGCCGTATCTGCTGCCGACGGTGCTGCGGCTGGTCCACGACCGGTACCCGGAGCTGGACCTCCAGGTCCACGAGGAGCAGACGTCGTCGCTGCTCGACGGGCTGGCGGCGGGGCGCCTGGACGTCCTGCTCCTGGCGGTCCCGCTGGGCGTGCCCGGGGTGACCGAACTCCCGCTCTTCGACGAGGACTTCGTGCTGGTCATGCCGCAGGAGCACTGGCTGGGCGGGCGTACGGACGTGCCGCGCGAGGCCCTGCGCGAGCTGGACCTCCTGCTGCTGGACGAGGGCCACTGCCTGCGCGACCAGGCGCTCGACATCTGCCGGGAGGCGGGGCGGGAGGAGGGGGCGGCCGTGACCACGACCGCCGCGGGCCTGTCCACGCTGGTGCAGCTGGTGGCGGGCGGGCTGGGGGTGACGTTGCTGCCGCGTACGGCTCTGCGGGTGGAGACGTCCCGTAACGACCGCCTGGTCACCGGGTACTTCGCGGATCCGGCTCCCTCGCGGCGGGTGGCTCTGGCGATCCGCTCGGGTGCGGCGCGGCAGGGGGAGTTCGAGGAGTTCGCGGGGGCGTTGAGGGGGGCGCTGGGGGTGTTGCCGGTGCGGTTGTGCCCCTCCCCGCCCGTTCCCTAAACCCTCCGGGGGCGGGGGTGGGTGGGGGTGGGTTTCCCGGGGTCCACGCCCCCGGCCCCCTGGCGGGCTGCACCCCGCTTCGAGGCTCCGCCCCGTATCCCGTTCGTCTGCAAGCCGGTGGGGGCTGATCGCGCAGTTCCCCGCGCCCCTGGGGGGTTGGGGGTATCCGGTGCCGATACCCCGTCCCCTCAGGGGCGCGGGGAACTGCGCCACCGGCCAGCCATGGTCCGCAGGCGAACAACGCCCCCGAACAACGCCCCCCGGGGCCTCGTGGAGCCGCGCCCCCGTCCCCTCAAGGGGCGCGGGGAACTGCGCGCCCAGCCAGCCACGGTCCGCAGACAAACCCCGGGCCAAAAGGGGCCGCGGGGAACTGCGCGCCCAGCCACAGCCAGCCCGCAGGCGAAACGCACCGCCCCCCCCCGGAGGGGCCCCCTCCGGGGGCACGCGAAACGCACCGCCCCCCCGGAGGGGCCCCCACCGGCCCGCACGCGAAACCGCGCCCCGCAGTGCCTTACTCCGTTCGCAACCCGTCCGGCCGCATCAACCTCCACAGCGGTGGCAACGACAGAGCCGTCACCAGGAGCACCACGGCCCCGCCGATCCCCACCATCCCCGCCACCGACGGCCAGTCGATGTGGATCGGGTGGCCGACCATGCGGAGCAGGACCGCTCCCAGGCCCAGGCCCACGCCCGCCGCCAGGGTGAGGCCCAGGGCCACCGGGACGGCTGTCTGCCACAGGACCGACCAGCTCAGGGTCGTGCGGCGGGTGCCGAAGGCGACCAGGGACGAGAGCAGGCGCTTGCGTTCGCGCAGTTGCTCCAGCATGGAGACCAGCAGGCTGGTGCCGATCAGCAGCAGGACCGCGGCGGCGCCGATGTACAGACCGCGCCGCGCCCCCGCGAACCTCGCCGCCGTCTTGAGGTCGTTGAGCTGCCGCGCCTGCGTGAACGGGTCCGCCGCCCAGGCCGCGTTCAGGACCCGGTCGGCCACCAGCGCGTCGCCCGGCCGCGTCGTCACGTACGTCGTGTAGTACACCCGTGCCTTCGTGAGCTTGCGTATCGCTCCCGGCGTGGCCAGCAGGCCGCCGCGCTTGAAGCCCATCGGGTCCGTCCGGGCCGGGACCGTGCGCGCGTCGCGCGGCACCGTGTACGCGATCTCCGTCTCCTTGCGGTCTGCGCCGTCCGCCGGGGAGAAGTACAGCTTCGCGCCCGCCGCCGCACCCTGGCCGAACGTGCCGCCGGTCGCCACGAACACGTCGCCGTCCTTGCACGAGGTCAGCTCGCCCACCTCGCGCAGGGCCCGGCAGTCGCCCACCGCCATCTCGACGTACTGCTGACTGTCCGGGTCCGGCGTCCTCGTGTGCAGGCCGATGTTCCCCAGCGTCGTCGTGCCCGTCACGCCCGGTACCGCCCTCAAGTTCTCCTCTCGGCGCGCCTGTTCGGCCTTGGACAGGTTCGAGGACACCGGGACGACCATCTGGGCCCGGGCCGTGTCCTCGCCGCTGGACGTCACGTAGTCGCCCTCGATGCCGCTGAAGAGCATCTGCAGCGCGATCGCCCCGGCCACCGCCACCGCGATGCCGTTCACCAGGCGGGCCGCGGTGCCCGAGTTCAACTGGAGTCGGCGGACGGCCAGTTGCCAGCCGACCCCGCCGCCGCCGAGCCGCCGCACCACCGTCTCGATCAGCCACGGCAGCAGCGCCGACACGCCGATGAGCAGCAGGACCGTACCGCTGATCACCTGGGTCTGGTTGTAGAAGCCGGTGTCGCGGCCCTTGTCGAACATCGGCACGAGGAGGCCGAGTCCGACCACCGGCAGCAGCAGACGCCACCACAGGCGCCGCGGGCGCGGCACCGACGTCCGTACGACACCGAGCGGTTCGATGACCACACCGCGCAGCGCGAACAGCGTCACTCCGACCGCCGCCGCCGGCACCGCCACTCCCACCAGGAGCGCCAGGCCCGCGCTGGGGTTCAGGTCGGAGGGGAAGACGTTGAGCCGGGCGATCGTGACCTCGCCCACGTACTGGCGGGCGATCAGGAAGAACACCGTGCCGAGGGCGAGTCCCAGGAGCGAGCCCGCCAGTGCCTCGCCCGCCGCGATCCAGCGGGTCATCCGGCTGTCCGCGCCGACCAGGCGCAGCGCCGCGAGGCGCTTGTCGCGCCGGTCGCCGCCGAAGCGGACGGCCGCCGCGATGAAGACCGCGACCGGCAGCAGCAGCACCACGAAGATGATCACGATGAGCAGGGCCAGGATCGGGTCGATCGGCTCGCCCGCCTTCTTGTCCGGGAAGGTCTTGATCCGCTCGACGTCGGCCTGGTCGGAGGACAGCGCCTTGTGGCCCTTGAGGGCGTCGCTGCCCGCGTAGTAGGCGAGTTCGTGCGGGCCCAGCAGGCCCGCGTTCCCGATCGTGCCGGTGATCTTGTACGGGACGCGCTCGCGCAGCAGTGTGCCGCCGGGCGACGCCAGCAGGTCGCGCAGCTCGGGCGAGACCACCATCGTGCCGGGCGCGGGCAGCGCGGACAGACCCGGCGGCACCGGCGCCCGGTCGCCCTCGGGCTGCAGCAGCCGGCCGCGGATGTCGTCACCGCCGAAGACCGTGTCGGTACGGGCGATCAGCATGGTGTCGGCGGCCGCGGGCGTCTGCTGCCCGGCGCCGTAGTCGTTGCGCGCGTTGTCGCGGGCGTCCCGCGCCGAGAGCGCGCCCGGCAGGGCGGTGGTGGCGAGCAGGAGCGCCACGCCGAGGCCGACGCCGATCGCCGTCATCAGCGTGCGCGTCCACCCCTCGCGGCCGCCGGTGAGCGCGAACTTGGCACCCAGGGAGAGATCGCGGAGCCTGTTCATATGGCGTGCCTGTTCATACGGAGTGCTCCAGCATCATGTCGCGGGACTTTCCGTCGCGTACGACGATCTCCCGATCGGAGTAGGCGGCGACCCGGGCCTCGTGGGTGACCAGGACGACCGCCGCGTTGGCGGACCGGGCCGCCTCGGTGAGCAGCTGCATCACGCGCTCGCCGTTGAGCGAGTCGAGGGCGCCGGTCGGCTCGTCCGCGAAGATCACCCGGGGTGAGGTGACCAGCGAGCGGGCCACCGCGACGCGCTGGCCCTGGCCGCCGGAGACCTCGCCGGGCCGCTTGTTCCCGAGGTCGTCGACCTCCAGGCGTTCCATCCACGACAGCGCCGTGCGCTCGGCCTCCTTGCGGCGTACCCCGGTCAGCCGCAGCGGCAGGGCCACGTTCTCCGTACAGGTCAGCTCGGGGACGAGCTGGCCGAACTGGAAGACGAAGCCGAACTCGCTGCGGCGCAGCGCGCTGCGCTCCGCGTCCTTCATCGACGACAGCTCACGGCCGTTGTAGAGGATCGTCCCCGAGTCGGGCGTGACGATCCCGGCCAGGCAGTGCAGCAGCGTCGACTTGCCCGAGCCGGACGGGCCCATGACGGCGACGACCTCGCCGGGGTGGATGGAGAACTCCGCGCCGTCGAGGGCGGGCGTGGACCCGTACGACTTGCGCAGGTCCTTGGCGAGGAGCAGGGAGCCGGCGGGCGTCATGCGCGTACCTCCGTGGCGAGCTGGTCGAGGCGGGCGGCGGTCAGCTCCAGCCAGCGCAGGTCCGCCTCCAGGTGGAACAGGGCGTGGTCGCAGATCAGCTGGTCGGAGAGGTCGCCGCGGCGCTTGCGGTCGGTGAGGATGCGCATCAGCCGCAGGTGCTCGGCGCGCTGGGTGTCGAGCAGGTCCCCGGCGCTGCGGCCGGTGAGCAGGGCGAGGACGACCTTGGTGTAGAGCGTCGACTGGAGGTACGGCTCGGGCTTCTCCGGCTGCTTGAGCCAGGCCTCGACGTCGGTGATGCCGGCCTCGGTGATCGCGTACCGCTTGCGCTCGGGGCCGCCGCCGGCCTCCACGCCGTCGACCTCCACGAGGCCGTTCTTCAGTAGGCGCGACATGGTCGAGTAGACCTGCCCGTAGTGCAGCGGGCGGTCGTGCCCGAACTTCTCGTCGAAGGCGCGCTTGAGGTCGTACCCATGGCGCGGGCCCGACTCAAGGAGTCCGAGGAGGGTGTGGCCGATGGACATGCTCAGATGCCTTTCTGCTGTACGTCTGCGGAGGGTGGTCGGGTCACTCGGTACGGAGGCCGTCGGGGCGCATCAGGCGCCACAGCGGGGGCAGGCTGAGCAGCGTCACCACCAGGACGGCGACGGTACCGGTGCCCGCCAGCGGCAGGAAAAGCCACCAGTCGGTGACCTCCTTGCCGACCATGTCGAGCAGGGCCACGCCCAGCGCGGTGCCGCCCGCGACCGCGAGCACGACCCCGAGGACGACCGGCACGGCGGTCTGCCACAGCACGGACAGGGCGAGCGAGGAGCGCCGGGTGCCGAACGCGACCAGGACCGAGAGCAGCCTGCGGCGCTCGCGCAGCTGCTCGATCTGCGAGACGAGCAGGCTCAGCGCGATCAGCAGCATGGTGGCGATCGCCCCGGTCCGCAGCCCGCGCTGGACACTGGCGTACTGCTTGTCGCGCTCGATGTTGTCGATGGTGCGCACGGTCATGGCCGGGTCGATGGCGGCGGCCGTGTTGCGTACGTACTCGGCGGCGTCCGGCACCGCACGGTCCACCCTGATCATGGCTCTGGTCTCGGCCGACGGGAGCTTGGTGACGTCGACGGCGCCGGGGGTGGCGAAGATGCCGTACCGGTGCTCGCCCATCGGGTCGGGCCGGGAGACGACCGGGCGGGCCGACTTGGGCAGCGTCCACAGGTACGGCTTCACCGAGGAGTCGTAGTCGGAGGTGGTGTCGAGGTTGACCGCCTCGCCGGGCCGCGCGGTCTCGTCCACCCATGCGCTGAGCCGCTTGTCGTCCGCGGGGTGGACGACGAAGGTGTCGCCGTCCCGGCAGGAGCCGATGCGGGCGAGCTCCGCGAGCGTGGCGCAGTCGCCCACGGCCAGGGTGGTGGTGGGCCGGATCTGGCTCCCGGTGTAGTGGCCCGGCCGCGTCGCATAGGTCTCGACCGTGCCGATCACCGCCTCGACGCCCGTGGTGGCGCGGAAGTCGTGGATCATCCGCTGGGCGCGCTCGCCGCTCGGGAAGTTCGCCGTGACGTCGACCTGGGCGCGGCTGGGGTCCTGGTCGGTGGTGCGGACGAAGTCGGCGTGGATGCCGGTGGTCATCATCTGGAGCGAGATGGCGCCCGCCACCGCCACGGTGATCCCGGCGACGGCCCGGCTCGCGGTGCCGCCGCCGAGCTGGAGCCTGCGTACGGCCAGCTGCCAGGCGACCGGGCCGCCGCGCAGCCGGGCGACCGCCGCCTCCACCAGCCACGGCAGCAGCGTCGCGAGACCGGTCAGGGTGAGGATCGCGCCCAGGGCGACCAGGTTCGGGGCGGTGACGCTGACGCCCCCGTCCACGCCCGCCTTGGGGGAGAGGGCGAGGACGGTGACCCCGGCCACGGGCAGCAGCAGCCGCCACCACAGCCTGCGCCCGCGGGGCTTGGCGGCCCGGACGACGCCCAGCGGCTCGACGGCCACCGAGCGCATCGTGAAGAGGGTGACCACGACGGCCGCGAGCGGCACGGCGAGCAGCACGAGCACGGCGAGCGCGGGGTCCGGGGTGAAGTCGGCGGGGAAGGCGGCGAAGTTCCAGAAGCGGAAGCCGCCGATGAGTTCGCGGCCGAAGAGGAAGAGGACCGCTCCGAGCAGCAGGCCGAGTGCCGAGCCCGCGAGCGCCTCACCGGCCGCGATCCAGCGGGTCATCCCGGTGTCGGCGCCGACCAGGCGCAGCGCCGCGAGCCGCTTGTCGCGGCGCTCGCCGCCGAACCGTACGGCGGTGGCGATGAAGATGATCACCGGCAGCAGCAGCACCACGCAGGCCACCGCGGTGAGCGCCATCAGGACCGGGTTGAGCGGCAGCTTCACGACCTCGCCGCCGAACGCGTTGGTGCGAAGGGCGCCGCCCGCCTGGCTGAGGGTGGAGCTGCCCGCGTAGAAGAAGAGCTCGGTGGGGTCGAGGAGCCCGGCGTCGCCGATGCTCGCGGTGACCTTGTACGGGAGCCGCCGGCGCAGCAGCTCGCCCTTCGGCGAGTCGAGCAGCTCGCGCAGGGCGGGCGAGGCGGCCATCTCGCCGGGGCCGGGCAGGGCGCCCAGACCGGGCGGCACGGCGGGGTGCCTGCCCTCGGGGCGCAGCAGGAGTCCGCCGAGGGACTCGCCGCGGTACTGGGTGCCCACCATGTCGAAGAGCACCGAGCTGTCGGAGAGCTCGAACGGCTTCTTGCTGCCGGAGGCGGCGGGCGTCCGGGCGTCGCCGCGCGCGCTGCTCGCCTGGTTGACGTGCGGGATCGACGCCGCCGCGAAGAGCAGCGCGACCCCGAGCCCGACGCCGAGCGCGGTCAGCAGCGTACGGACCCAGCCCTCGCGGCCGCCGGTGAAGGCGAACTTGGCGCCGAGCGCCAGCTCGCGGACGCGGCGGCTCACCGCGTACCGGCCGGGGCGGGCGTGAGGGCGCGGGAGCGGCCGTCGCGGACGGTGATCTCACGGTCCGAGTAGGCGGCGACCCGGGTGTCGTGGGTGACCAGGACCACGGCCGCGCCGGTGTCCCGGGCGGCCTCGGTGAACAGCCGCATCACCAGCTCGCCGCTGAGCGAGTCCAGGGCGCCGGTCGGCTCGTCCGCGAAGACCACGCGGGGCGCGGTGACCAGGGCGCGGGCGACGGCGGCGCGCTGGCCCTGGCCGCCGGATATCCGGTCGGGCCGCCGCCGGGCGACCGAGTCGACCTCCAGGCGCTCCAGCCAGTGCATCGCCGCGCGGTCGGCGTCCTTGCGGCGCACCCCGTCGAGCCGCAGCGGCAGCGCCACGTTCTCGGCGCAGGTGAGCTCGGGCACGAGCTGGCCGAACTGGAACACGAACCCGAAGTCGCGGCGGCGCAGGGCCGAGCGCCGGGTGTCGTTCATCGCGGTCACATCGCGCCCGTCGTACGTGATGGTCCCCGCGTCGGGCCGGACGATCCCGGCGAGACAGTGCAGCAGTGTGGACTTCCCGGACCCCGAGGGCCCCATGACGGCGACGATCTCACCGGGGGAGAGAGAGAAGTCCGCGCCGTCGAGGGCGGGCGTGGAGCCGAAGGCCTTGCGCAGCCCGCTCGCGCTGAGCAGGGGGCCGGACGACGGGCCGGATGACGAGCCGAGTGACATGAGGAGGACTATACGCACTAGGTATACGCGATGTGTATACCCCTGGTGCATAGCACCGAGGGGAACATGACATTCCCATGCAAAAAAGGGCAGGATCCTGGGTTCTGGCAACCCTCAGGGCCATTTGTCAGTCGGTTCCCATGGGCCGGGTGCTGATTCTCACGTACGGAAAAGACGTGATGGGCTCCTCTTTGTCCACACGTGCGGTGTTAGTTTTCTGAGCTGATCTGGCGAGTCAAGAAGGCGAGCGACTGAGGTTATGGGCCGAGCGGAAGAGCGGCGGGCCCGGCAGCGCGGTGCGCGCCGGACCACGCAGAAGAAGGGCGGGCGGATACGCAGGCTCTTCACCTGGAAGAAGATGCTCGGCACCTTCTTCGGTCTCGTCCTGCTCGCGATGGGCGGCTTCTACATCATCTATCTGATGACGCCGATCCCGGAGGCGAACGCCCAGGCGCAGCTGCAGAGCAACGTCTACAAGCTCTCCAACGGCAAGATCATCGCCCGTACCGGACAGCTCAACCGTGAGGTCGTCGGGCTCGACAAGATCCCCGAGAAGGTCCAGCTGGACTTCGTCGCCGCCGAGAACATGTCCTTCTACAAGGACTCCGGCGTCGACTTCAAGGGCACCGCCCGAGGCCTGCTGAACACCCTCTCCGGCAAGGGCAAGCAGGGTGGCTCGACCATCACCCAGCAGTACGTCAAGAACTTCTACCTGAGCCAGGACCAGACGGTCACCCGCAAGCTCAAGGAGCTGGTGATCTCCCTCAAGGTCGACCAGAAGTACGACAAGAAGGAGATCCTGGCCGGGTACATCAACACCAGCTTCTACGGCCGCAACTCCTACGGCATCCAGGCCGCGGCGCAGGCGTACTACGGGGTGGACTCCACCAAGCTGACCATCGAGCAGGGCGCCTATCTGGCGGCGCTGCTCCAGGCGCCCAGCCAGTACGACTGGGCGGTGGCCACGGAGACCGGCAAGAAGCTGGTGACCAACCGCTGGAACTACGTCCTCGACAACATGGTCAAGATGAAGGAACTGGACGCGGCCCAGCGGGCGGCGATGAAGTTCCCGGTGCCGATCGAGCCCAAGCCCGACCCCGGCATGGAGGGCCAGACCGGCTACATGGTCCGGGCCGCCAAGGACGAGCTCGTCCACAACGGCATCAGCGAAGCGGATCTGGCCAAGGGCGGCTGGACCATCACGCTCAACATCGACCCCAAGAAGCAGCAGCTTCTTGAGGGTGCGGTGAAGCAGGAGCTGACCAGCAAGCTGGACAAGAAGAAGAAGAAGGTCGACCAGGACGTCCAGGCGGGCGCCGTCTCGGTGGACCCGAAGACCGGTTCGGTCGTCGCGCTGTACGGCGGCGAGGACTATATGAAGCACCAGATCAGCAACGCGAAGACGGCCACCTACCAGCCCGCCTCAACCTTCAAGCCGCTGATCCTCGCCGCCGCGCTCAACGACAAGGCCGAGACGCAGGACGGCAAGGAGATCCGGGCCGACACCATCTACAACGGCGACAACAAGCGTCCGGTGAAGGGCGAAGGCGGCGACAGCTACGCGCCGCCCAACGAGGACGACCAGAGCTACGGCCCCATCACCGTCCAGACGGCGATGAACAAGTCCGTCAACAGCGTCTTCGCGCAGATGGGCGTGGACGTGGGGCTGACGAAGCTGCGGGACACGGCCGTCGCGCTCGGCCTCAACCACATGAAGGGCGTCGGTGCCCATCCCGCCATGACCCTGGGCTCGTACGGCGCGAGCCCGATGGAGATGGCCGGCGCGTACGCCACGCTCGACAACCACGGCAAGAAGGTCACGCCGTCCATCGTCAAGTCGGCCCAGCACAAGACGGCCAAGTACAACAGGCCGGACCCGATCGGCGACCAGGTGGTCAGCCGTGACGCGGCCGACGCCGTCACCTCGGTGCTCACCGGCGTGGTCGACGACGGTACGGCCAAGAAGTCGGTGCGGGACGCGTCCAACCGCGACGGTCAGGCGGTCGCGGGCAAGACCGGCACCTCCGACGACAACAAGTCGGCCTGGTTCACCGGCTACACGCCCTCGCTGGTGACCTCCGTCGGCCTGTGGGGCGAGGCCGCCGGGCCGCGTACGGTGAAGATCGACGGCAAGGAGACCACGGTCGGCAAGGGCGGCCAGGTCTCCCTCAAGGACGTCGCCGACATCGACGGCCGGGTCGCCGGTGGCTCCATCCCGGCCCGGATCTGGGCCGCGTACACCTTCGACGCGGTCGGCAGCGGTGACGCCGAGTTCGACCTGGACACCGACCAGGGCGCGGCCAAGCAGCCGGACGAGCCCCCGGTGACCACGCCGTCCAACACTCCGTCCAACACGCCCTCGCACACCCCGTCGCACCCCCCGACCCGGACGCCGTCGCACCCCCCGACCCACACCCCGACGCGCACGCCGACGACCGGCGGCACCAACGGCACCCCCACCAACGGGGGCACCACCACCGGCACGGCCAACGGCGGTACGACGACCGGCACGGCCAACGGCGGTACGACGACCGGCACGGCCAACGGCGGTACGACGACCGGCACGGCCAACGGCGGTACGACCACCGGCACGGCCGACGGCGGTACGACCCAGGGCACCGTCCAGGGCGGCGGCAACACGCCGTAGCCCACGCCTGTGACACGCACGTCGGCCCCCCACCCGTCAGGGCGGGGGGCCGACGCGTTGGCGGGGCGGCTCAGCCGCCCTCTACCGCCTTGGCGACCCGGTCGCCGATGCCCTTGTCGACATTGCGCCAGTACTGGAGCGCGCGCTCCAGGACGGGCCTGCTCACGCCGTCCTTCAGATGGCCCGCGATGTTGGAGACGAGCCGCTCGCGCGCGGCGTCGTCGAGTACCTGGCGCACCTGGGTGCCCGCCTGGCCCCAGTCGTCGTCCTCGCGGTGCAGCCTGTAGGCCTCGCGGACCATCTCACCGGCCGTCTGCCATCCGGCGGGGTCCCCGAAGCTCTCCACGGCCGCCGCCGGGCCTCCGTGGGAGTTGGGTGCGTACGGCGCCCCGGCGCGGGACGGCTCGTAGCGCATCGGCCCGTCCTTCGCGTACGAGTTGACCTGCGAGCGGGCCCGGTTGGGCGGCAGCTGCGCGTAGTTGGGGCCGATCCGGTAGCGGTGGGTGTCGGGGTACGAGAAGAGCCGGCCGAGCAGCATCTTGTCGGGGGAGGGGCCGATGCCCGGCACCATGTTGGACGGCTCGAACGCGGCCTGCTCGATGTGGATGAAGTAGTCGTCCGGGTTCCGGTTGAGCGTCATCCGCCCGACCTCGATCAGCGGGTAGTCGCCGTGCGGCCACACCTTGGTGAGGTCGAACGGGTTGAACCGGTAGTCGGGGGCGTCCTCGAACGGCATGACCTGGATCTTCATCGTCCAGCTCGGCGCGTTCCCGGACCTGACCGCGTCGAACAGGTCGCGGCGGTGGACGTCGGTGTCCCGGCCCGCGAGGTCGTCGGCCTCGGCCTGGGTGAGGTACTCGATGCCCTGGTCGGTCTTCAGGTGGTACTTGATCCAGAACTTGTCGCCGCCGCCGTTGATCCACAGATAGGTGTGCGAGGAGTAGCCGTTCATGTGGCGGTAGGTCTTCGGGATGCCCCGGTCGCCCATCAGCCAGGTCACCATGTGCGCCGACTCGGGGGACAGCGTCCAGAAGTCCCACTGCATGTCGTGGTCGCGCAGCCCGTTGTCCGGGCGGCGCTTCTGCGAGCGGATGAAGTCCTGGAACTTCATCGGGTCGCGTACGAAGAAGATGGGGGTGTTGTTGCCGACCAGGTCATAATTGCCGTGTTCGGTGTAGAACTTGAGCGCGAAGCCGCGCGGGTCGCGCCAGGTGTCGGGCGAGCCCAGCTCCCCGGCGACCGTCGAGAAACGGGCCAGCATCTCGGTGCGCCGCCCCGGCTGGAAGAGGTCGGCCTTGGTGAACTGGCTGACGTCATTGGTCACTTCGAACGTGCCGTACGCGCCCGAGCCCTTGGCGTGGACCACGCGCTCGGGGACCCGCTCCCGGTTGAACTGGGCCATCTTCTCGATGAGGTAGTGGTCCTGGAGCAGGATCGGGCCGTCGGAGCCGACGGTGAGCGAGTGCTCGTCGCTCTCCACCGGGACTCCGGCGTTGTTCGTCGTGTAGGGCTGAGTGCTCACGAGCGTCCTCCCTCAGCGGGGGATGACCCCCATCGGGAATGGGTGGGGTCGCTTCGTCCATGAGCCAGTCAACTCCGCCGACGGGGTGTCGGCAACATCTGGATCCCGTCCAGTCCTGGGCCGGGTATCGGGCCGGCCGCCCCGCCTCAGGGGCGGGTCGCCAGCTCGAACCAGACCACCTTGCCGCCGGAGAGCCGGGTCGCGCCCCACCGTCTGGCCAGCCGGTTCACCAGGAACAGACCGCGCCCGCCCTCGTCGGTGTCCCGCGCCCGCCGCTGCCGGGGCAGCTGCGGCGAGTCGTCGCCGACCTCGCAGCGCAGGACGTCCGTCTTGAGCAGCCGCAGGGTCACCGGGCGCTCCGCGTACCGCACGGCGTTGGTGACCACCTCGCTGACCAGCAGCTCCACCGAGTCCGTGAGCTCCTCAAGGCCCCAGCGGTGCAGGGCGCGCCGGGCCAGGCGGCGGGCCCGGCCGGGCGCCGAGTCCTCCGGGTCCAGGAACCAGTACGCCACGTCGCTCGGCGCGATCCCGTCGAAGCGGGCCGCGAGCAGCGCGATGTCGTCGTCCCGGTCGCCGGGGCCCAGCATGTCCAGGACGTCGTCGCAGAGCGCCTCAAGGGGCGGCGGGTGGTCCGGGCCGGTCAGTTGGGCGGTGGCGGCGAGGCGCTCGCGCAGCTGCTCGATGCCGGTCCACACGTCCCGCAGCCGGGACTCCACCAGGCCGTCCGTGTACAGGAGCAGGGTGGCGCCCGCCGGGGCGTCCAGCTCGACCGCCTCGAAGTCGACCCCGCCCACGCCGATCGGCGCGCCCGGCGGCACCCGCAGCACCTCGGCGCGCCCGCCCAGGTGCAGCAGGACCGGCGGCGGATGTCCGGCGTTGGCGATGGTGATCCGGTGGGCGACCGGGTCGTACACCGCGTACAGGCAGGTCGCCATCCGGTCGGTGCCGAGCCGCTGGGCCTGCTCGTCGAGGTGGTGCAGCACCTCCTGGGGCGGCAGGTCGAGCCCGGCCAGGGTCTGCGCGGTGGTGCGCAGCTGGCCCATGATCGCGGCCGAGGTCATCGAGTGGCCCATGACGTCGCCGACGACGAGGGCGACCCGGCTGCCGGGCAGCGGGATCGCGTCGTACCAGTCGCCGCCGACCCGGGCGGTCTCGGCGGCCGGCAGATAGCGCGAGGCCAGCCGCACGCCGGTCGGCTGGGGCAGCGAGTCCGGCAGCATGGTCCGCTGGAGCTCGTCCGCGATGTACGCCTCGCGTCCGTACAGCACGGCCTTGTCGATGCCGAGCGCGGTGTGGGTGGCCAGCTGGGCCGCCACCAGCAGGTCGTTCGCCTCGAAGGCGGGCCGCTCCAGGCCGCGTACGAACACGGCGGCGCCGATCACTCGGCGCCGGCCCCGGAGCGGGGCGAGTATCGTCCGGTGGCCGCCCGGGACCGGGCGGTCGGGGCCGAGCAGCTCGGCCAGGGCGAGGCGGGCGGGCACGGAGTCGCCGAAGACCGGCCGCACCCCGCGCAGCACCTCGGCGAGGGCGCCGCCGGTGCGGACCTCGCAGAGCTCGGCGGCCGGCGTCAGATCGGTCTGGGCGTTCAGCAGGGACAGGGCGTCGATCGCCTCCGGCTCCTGCAGGGACTCATCGACTAAACGCAGCCGGTCGGTTCGGCGCAGCCGCAGCACGAAGGGGCTGGCGGGCCGCTCGTCCCCGACCGGAAGCGGGTCGCGCAGATGCACGAGTATCGCGTCCGAGAAGGTGGGGACGGTGGCCCGGCACAGCCCGAGCACGATCTCGTCGAGGTCTATGCCGCGCGCGATCCTGCGGGTCGCGGCGCCCACGAACCGCAGCCGGTCGCCCTCGCGGCGGGCCACGGCCGCACTGTCCCCGCCGCCGGGGACCTCGCCGCCGCTGCCGGCCCCGGGAGCGCCGGAGGCCGGCCCGCCGGGCACGCCGGCGCCCGGGGACTCCGAGGGGCCCCGTCCGGGCGGCACCCCCATCGCGCTCGCGGTCGCCGCCGCGCCCAGATCCCGGGCGAGGTCGCGCGAGCCCGGCTCGGGCTGGCCGGGCACGGACGCGGTGGCCGCGCGGGCCTGGCCCCGCCGGGCGGCCGGAGCCGTGGCCTGGGGGGCGGGCGCGGGGGAGTGCGCGGCGGAGCCCGCGCCCGGCTCGTCCGGGCGCGGCCGGGCCGCCTCAGGAGGCCGGGCCAGCTGCTCCTGGTGCCGGCTCTCGTGCGAAGTGGGCTGATGCTCCGTCACGCGTCGGGTTCCGTCCGTCCGGAGTGAGACATCCACCGTGCTGAAAGCAGGGCGAGGATGCGCGAGGCAGTCGCTTCGTGCGGTATACCCGCTCCACGGGCGGCCGCGACACCCCTCACGTCCCGACCCCCCTTGAGGTGACATACGGTCAATTTGCGCCCTGGGTTCCCTCGTTGTCGATGCGCAGCCTTGCGGAGGACGATCCTACGTTTGAACCCCGGGGGCGCATCAAGGGTCTCACGACGGCATATGCGCCGGGGTGCGATCCCAGTCCGCCGGGAGCGCGGGAACCGGCCACCGCGGATCGGGCCGCCACTCCTCCCACCCGTCCGAGAACGGCCTGCCCCACGCCCGGATCACCTCGACCGCCGCCGTCCCGGCCGCCCGGACCCGCCGGGCCTGGGCCGCGTCCATCAGCCCCACCCGCTGGGCCTGCGCGAACTCGTCCTCGTCCCGCCACTGCCAGGTGCGGTCCGGGTAGACGGAGATGTCGAGAAAGTGGTCCTCGGAGTCGATCCCACCCGACCACCGCGTGCGCGGCTCCTCCAGGTTCACGTACCAGCTCCTGAAGCGCCAGCCCCGCTCCCAGAACAGCCAGACCGACCAGGGGTCGCCGGGGCGCGCGAGCTTGAGCACGCCGGTGCCGAACCAGCGCGCGCGCTCCGTGGTGCGCGGGGCGGTGTAGCGGGTGGCCAGCGGCTCCTCGTGGACGGGGGTGCCGTCCACGAGCACCGGCTTGACGCACTCGGTGCCCGGCGCCATCCACACGGCGAGCAGCTCGTCTGTGTCCTGGACGACGGTCACCGGGCGGCAGATGTGGACGCGGCTCTTCGGGCCGGGGGCATTGCCGCGGTAGCGCCAGAGGATCTGGTCCCCCGGCGCCCAGTGGTTCATGCCTCCGGTACCTGTCATGCGCAGATCCTAGGAGCACGGTCAAGACCGCGCTGCGACCCGCGTCACGGCCGCGGTCACCGCCCGGTCGTCGCGCGGGCACCGGCACCGCCCGCGCCCGCGCCTCAGGGCCGGGTCATCCGCAGCACGTCCAGCGCCTCGTCCAGTTGCGCCTCGGTGAGGTCGCCGCGCTCCACGTACCCGCCCTCCAGGACCACTTCGCGGATCGTCCTGCGCTCGGCCAGCGACTTCTTGGCGACCTTCGCCGCCTCCTCGTACCCGATGTACTTGTTGAGCGGGGTGACGACCGACGGCGAGGACTCCGCGTACTCCCGCGCCCGCTCGCGGTTCGCGGTGATCCCGTCGACGGTACGGTCGGCGAGCAGCCGGGAGACGCCCGCGAGCAGCCGGATCGACTCCAGCAGGTTCTTGGCCATGACGGGGAGCATCACGTTCAGCTCGAAGTTGCCGGCCGCGCCCGCCGCCGCCACCGTCGCGTCGTTGCCGGTCACCTGCGCCGCGACCATCAGTACGGCCTCCGGGATGACCGGGTTGACCTTGCCGGGCATGATCGAGGAGCCCGGCTGGAGGTCGGGCAGGCTGATCTCGGCCAGTCCGGTGCGCGGACCCGACGCCATCCAGCGCAGATCGTTGGAGATCTTGGTGAGCGAGACGCCGACCGTGCGGAGCTGGCCGGACGTCTCCACCAGACCGTCCCGCGCCCCCTGCGCCTCGAAGTGGTCGCGGGCCTCGGTGAGCGGTAGCCCGGTCGCCCGCGCCACCTCCGCGATCACGGCCGCCGAGAACCCGGGCGGGGTGTTGATGCCGGTGCCGACGGCGGTGCCGCCCAGGGGGAGTTCGGCGAGCCGGGGCAGCGAGGCCCGCAGCCGCTCCACGCCGTACCGCATCGCCGCCGCGTAGCCGCCGAACTCCTGGCCGAGGGTGACCGGGGTGGCGTCCATCAGATGCGTACGCCCGGACTTCACCACGTCCGCGAACTCGGCGGCCTTGCGCTCCAGCGCCTCGGCGAGGTGCTCCAGGGCCGGGACGAGATCGCCGGTGACGGCGGCCGTGGCGGCGACGTGGATGGAGGAGGGGAAGACGTCGTTGGACGACTGCGAGGCGTTGACGTGGTCGTTGGGGTGGACGTCCCGGCCGAGCCGCTCGCTCGCCAGGGTCGCCACGACCTCGTTCATGTTCATGTTGGACGAGGTGCCCGAGCCGGTCTGGAAGACGTCGACCGGGAAGTGCTCGTCCCAGCGCCCCTCGGCGACCTCCGCGGCCGCCTCCTGGACCGCCCCCGCGATGTCCTTGTCGAGCACGCCCAGTTCGGCGTTGACCTTGGCCGCGGCCGCCTTGATCATGGCCAGCGCCTCGATGTGGGCGCGCTCCAGACGCTGCCCGGAGACGGGGAAGTTCTCCACCGCCCGCTGCGTCTGGGCCCGCCACTTGGCGTGCGCGGGGACCCGCACCTCGCCCATGGAGTCGTGCTCGATCCGGTACTCGCTGTCGTTCATATCTCTGAACCTCCTGAAAAAGTTGAGCAGTTGTCTGGTTCTACCTATTCCCATGGAGCCCTACCGGCCAGTAAATACCGGTGGTAACTCATCACCGGGGAGGCGCAATGAGGCGCACCAGGCACAGAATTCGCTGTACGTTCGCGGCCGCCGTGGCCGCGGCGGCCGCGTTCGGGGGCATGACGGCAACAGCCACGGCCGCACCCGCGGCGACGGTACAGTCCACCCCCCTTCCGCCCGAGCTGGAGAAGATCCGCGCCGCCGAGGCGCTCAAGCTGTACGGGGATTCCGCCGAGCGGCCCATGGACCAGCGCAGGACCGGGCTCATCTCGCTCGGCGACAGCGAGATCTCCGGCGAGGGCGTCGGCACCTACGAGGCCGGCACCAACGGCCCCGACAACTGGTGCCACCGGGCGCCCGACTCCGCGATCCACCGCACCGGGATCCCCGCCGACGAGACGTACAACGTGGCTTGTTCGGGCGCGTACACCGGCAACATCCGGATAGGCGGCTCGAAGCAGTACGCGGACGAGCTCGTGCAGAGCGACAGCCTGGCCATCAAGGCCCGCAACACCCGCATCAAGATGGTGCTGCTGGTCGCCGGGGCCAACGACGACCTCCAGTTCGGCCCGGTGATGACCGACTGCGTGGAGCGGTACCTGCTGCTCCAGGGCCCGTGCGAGTCGAAGTACGCGCCCGGCTGGCAGGCGCGGGTCGACGGCCTGGTGCCCAAGGTCGAGCAGACGGTCACCGATCTGAAGGCCGTGATGCGCGACGCCGGGTACGCCGAGGGCGACTACAAGCTGGTCGTGATGGGCTACCCGAGCCCGATCGGCCCCGACTTCCACGACAACCCCGGCTTTCCGGGCAAGCTCGTCTGCGGCGGCCTCGGCTACGACTCCGACACCGTCTGGGGCCGCAACACCGCCGTCCCGGCCTTCGAGCGCGGGATGCGCAAGGCGGCCGCCGACACCGGCGCCGTCTACCTCGACAACTCGCGGCTCTTCAACGGCCACGAGGTGTGCATGGAGGACACCTGGGCGCGCGGCCTCTACATCGATCTGTCCAAGCCCGGCCTGCCGGACTCCAACTCGGTCCGCCAGTCCTTCCACCCCAACTACCGGGGCCACGGCGCCTTCGCGTCCTGCCTCACCCAGATCTACAACTCGGGGCAGCGCGAGGCAAGTTGCGCCGACCCGGCGTCCACCGGTTCGCCGGTGCTCTATCCGCTCGCCTGGGACGACGCGTACCAGCCGCTGAAGAACGCCTCGACCGGCAGCTGCCTGGACGTGAGCGGCGCGTCCAGCGCCGACAACACCGCCGTCATCGGCTGGGACTGCCACGGCGGCCGCAACCAGAACTGGTGGTACGACGGCGCCCGCAAGTCGGTCCACACCCAGCTCACCCAGGACCGCTGCCTGGACGTGCCGGGAGCGAACTACTCGGCCGGGGCCAGGCTGATCATCTGGAACTGCCACGGCGGCGCCAACCAGGAGTTCGTCAGGGACGGCTCCACCCTGCGCCCGGCGGCGGCCGGCGGCCTGTGCGCCACGCTGGCGGCGGCCAAGGACCCGCTGACGCTGCGCCCGTGCGACGGCTCCCCGTCGCAGCGCTTCGCGTAACGACGGCCACCGCATAACCGTCCCCTCCCTTTAGGTTAGGCTGTCCTAACTTACAGGGAGGGGATCGGGCGTGAGCGCCGAGGTCTATCGAGACACCTGGGGCGTCCCGCACCTGCGGGCGGCCGACGCCCGCGAGCTGGCGTACGCACAGGGACGGGTCACCGCCGTGGACCGGGCCTGGCAGCTGGAGGTCGAACGGCACCGGGTGCAGGGCACCACGGCCGCCTTCCTCGGCCCCGACGCGGCCGGCTGGGACGTCTTCGCCCGCCGCGCCCGCCTGGCCGACACCGCCCGCCGGTGCTTCGAGGCGCTGGACGCGGAGACGGCGGACTGGGTCACGGCGTACGTGGCGGGGGTCAACGACGGACTCGCGGAGGGGGCGGGGCCCGCCCGGCAGCCCGGCTTCGCGGAGACGGGCCTGGCGCCCGGCCGCTGGGAGCCCTGGACGCCGCTGGGCGTCTGGCTCTCCACCCACATCCTCTTCGCCGGGTTCCCCACCAAGCTCTGGCGCGAGCGCGCGGTCGCGGCGCTCGGCGCGGGCGCGGTGGAACTCTTCGCCACCGACGGCCCCGGCACCTCCGGCTCCAACGGCTGGCTGGTCACCGGCGAGCACACCGCCACCGGCGCCGCGATCATCGCGGGTGACCCGCACCGCTTCATCGAAGACCCCGGCGTCTACCAGCAGATCCGCCTCTCCTGCCCGGAGTTCGACGTCGTGGGCCTCGCCGTCCCCGGCGTCCCCGGCATCGCCCACTTCGGCCACACCGGCTCGGTCGCCTGGGCCATCACCAACGCCATGGCCGACTACCAGGACCTCTACCGCGAACGCCTGCGCCGCGACGGTCAGGGCGTGGCCGCGCTCGGCCCCGACGGCTGGGGCCCGGCAGCCGTCCACACGGAGAAGGTGGAAGTGGCGGGCGCGGCGCCCGTGACGGTCGAGGTGATCGAGACGGACCGGGGCCCGGTGATCATCGGCGGCCCCGACGCGCCGGATGCCATCAGCCTGCGCCACCCGCCCCGCGTCACCGCCGCCCTCGGCTTCGCCGCGCTCCCGGCGCTGCTGCGCGCACGGACCGCCGACGACGTCGACCGCGCCTTCGACGAATGGGTCGAGCCGGTCAACGTGGTCCAGGCCGCCGACACCCGGGGCGGCCATCTGCACCGCGTGGCGGGCCGCGTACCGCTGCGCCACGGCACCAACCGCGTACGGGTCGTACCTGCGTGGGAGGCGGCCCACGCGTGGAAGGGCTGGGCCCCGATGCCGCGCGCGGAGGTGTCCGGGACGGCCGTGATGGCCAATCAGCGGGGCCTGGCGGCGCCGCTGGGCGTGGAGTTCGCGCCCCCGTACCGCGCGGACCGCATAGCGAGCCTGCTGTCCGGCTCGCACGCGTGGACGCCGCAGCGGATGTCGGCGATCCACACGGACACGGACCTGGCGTCGGCCCGCCCGCTGCTGGGGCTCCTGGCGCGTCTGAAGGACCTCACCGCACAGGCCGACGCTCTCCGGGACGGGCTGACGACGCGCTGGGACCGCCGCATGGAGGCGGATTCGAAGGACGCGATGGCGTACGCGACGGTGCGGGAGCGGGTGGTACGCCACTTGGCCAGGCACCCGTCCTTCGCCGACCTGGCCGAACTCCCGCCCCTGCCCGACCTGTTCCTGCCCTGGCTGGCGCTGACGCCGAGGATCGCGTTCGCGCTGGAGACGATCCTGACGACCTCGATGCTGCCCGAACTCGACCGGGCGGCCCTGGTACGGGCGGCGCTGGAGGAAGTGGCGGCGGAGGGTGTGGAGTTCGGGCCGTGGGGCGAGGCGCACCGGCTCGCGCCGTGGCAGGCGGCGCCGGCGCCGCAGGAGTGGCCGGGTCTGGCGGGCGACCACGACTGCGTCCTGTCCACGAGCAGCGTCCCCGGTCTCACCCACCGCAGCGCCCGGGGCCCGGCCGCGCGGTTCGTCTGGGACCTGGCCCGCCGCGAGGACAGCCTCTGGGTGGTCCCGTTCGGCGCGTCGGGCGCACCGGACAGCCCCCACCACCGCGACCAGCTCCGGCTGTGGGCGGCGGGGGAGCTGGCGCCGGTGGTGACCGACTGGAGCAACCTGAGGAGAGAGACGTCGTACGAGCGCGGTGCCTACGCGTACGAGGAGAAGGTCGCCGGCTTCGGAACGGTCCGGCTGCGCCCGCTGGACCCGTCGGGGGACGCGGACCTGATCCACTCGTGGGTCACCCAGGAGCGGGCCCGGTTCTGGGGGATGCTGGACGCGGACCGCGCGTACGTGGAGGAGACCTACGCGTACGTGGACTCCCTCCCCACGCACCACGCGTTCCTGCTCCTGCTGGACGACGAGCCGGTGGGGCTGTTCCAGACGTACGAGCCGGCGGCGGATCCGCTGGGGGAGTGCTACGAGGTGCGCCCGGGCGACGTGGGCGTCCACATCCTGGTGGCCCCGGCGCTGGGCCCGGCACGCCCCGGCTTCACGGGCGCCCTGATGAGATCCCTGATCAACTACGTCCTCTCCGACCCCGCCCGCCAGCGGATCGTGGTGGAACCGGACGTACGGAACGAGAAGTCGATCGAGCGGATGGTGCGGGCGGGGTTCGTGCTGGGGGAGGAGGTGGAGAAGCCGGAGAAGCGGGCGCGCCTGGCGTTCTTGGAGAGGCCCCCCACCCCGCCCGTTCCCTGAAGCCCTGGGCGGGCGGCCGGGTGGTGGGCCGGGCCGGGCTGCTGGGGGCTACGCCCCCGGACCCCATTGCGGGACTGCGCCCCGGGCCCCTGGTTTGCCCGCGGGCCGGTGGGGGCTGGTCGCGCAGTTCCCCGCGCACCTCAAGGCAGAACGGGGCCCGGCCACACTTCAGCCCCTCCGGCGTACGAGGAGCGGGGGGCAGGGAGCGGAGCTCCCGCCCCTTCAGGGGCGCGGGGCTGTGACATGAGCGGCTCCGCCGCGTGGGCGCGACCAGCCACAGACGGCCCGCAGACGAACGGAGCCAGGGGCGAAGCCCCGCCCAGAGGTCCGGGGCGGAGCCGGAAGCGGGGTCCCAGAGGTCCGGGGCGGAGCCCGGAAGCGGGGTGCAGGGGCCGCAGGCCCCGCGAGGGGGTGCAGGGGCGCAGCCCCGCTCGGGGGTCCGGGGGCGTAGCCCCCGGGAACCCCACCTCCACCCCCACCCACCCCCGGAGGGTCCAGGTGAAGGGGCGGGGTGGGGCCAAGAACCGCTACTGCTGCGCCGCACCCCGTACCGGAATGTTCAAGAACGTGGGCGGCTCAGCCGGCGCCTGGAAGAAGTCGTTGCCCTTGTCGTCGACGACGACGAACGCCGGGAAGTCCTCGACCTCGATCTTCCACACCGCCTCCATCCCCAGCTCCTCGTACTCGACGACCTCGACCTTCTTGATGCAGTCCTGGGCGAGCCGGGCGGCCGGCCCACCGATGGACCCCAGGTAGAACCCGCCGTGCGCCTCGCACGCCCGCGTCACCTGCCCCGACCGGTTCCCCTTCGCCAGCATCACCTTGGAGCCCCCGGCCGCCTGGAACTGCTCGACGTAGGAGTCCATGCGCCCGGCCGTCGTCGGCCCGAAGGACCCGGACGCGTACCCCTCGGGGGTCTTGGCCGGCCCGGCGTAGTACACCGGGTGGTCCTTCAGGTACTGCGGCATCTCCTCACCCGCGTCGAGCCGCTCCTTGATCTTGGCGTGCGCGATGTCGCGCGCCACGACGAGGGGCCCGGTGAGCGAAAGACGGGTCTTCACCGGGTACTTGGTGAGCTCCGCGAGGATGTCGTCCATCGGCTGGTTGAGGTCGATCTTCACCACATCGCCGGACTCGTCGAGGTGCTCGTCCGTCGTCTCCGGCAGGAACCGCGCCGGGTCCTTCTCCAGCTCCTCCAGGAACACGCCCTCGGCCGTGATCTTCGCGACCGCCTGGCGGTCCGCCGAGCACGACACGGCGATGGCCACCGGGAGGGAGGCGCCGTGGCGCGGCAGGCGCACCACGCGCACGTCGTGGCAGAAGTACTTGCCGCCGAACTGCGCCCCGATCCCGATCTTCTGCGTCAGCTCGAAGACCTTCTGCTCCAGCTCCTGGTCACGGAAGCCGTGCCCGGTGGCCGAGCCCTCGGTCGGCAGCTCGTCGAGGTAGTGCGCCGAGGCGTACTTCGCGGTCTTGAGCGCGAACTCGGCCGACGTGCCGCCCACCACGATCGCCAGGTGGTACGGCGGACAGGCGGCCGTCCCCAGCGAGCGGATCTTCTCCTCCAGGAACTTCATCATGGAGGCCTCGTTCAGGACGGCCTTCGTCTCCTGGTAGAGGAACGACTTGTTGGCCGAGCCGCCGCCCTTCGCCATGAAGAGGAACTTGTACGCGCCGCCGTCCGTCGCGTACAGCTCGATCTGCGCGGGCAGGTTCGAGCCGGTGTTCTTCTCCTCCCACATGGTGAGCGGAGCCATCTGCGAGTAGCGCAGGTTGAGCTGCGTGTACGCGTCGTAGATGCCGCGCGAGAGGGCTTCCTCGTCGCCGCCCGACGTCAGCACGTTCTGGCCGCGCTTGCCCATCACGATCGCCGTGCCGGTGTCCTGGCACATCGGCAGCACGCCCGCCGCCGCGATGTTCGCGTTCTTGAGAAGGTCGAGGGCCACGAACTTGTCGTTGGACGACGCCTCGGGGTCGTCGATGATCTTCCGCAGCTGGGCGAGGTGCGCCGGGCGGAGGTAGTGCTGGATGTCGTGGATCGCCTCGGCGGCCAACTTGCGCAGCGCCTCCGGGTCGACCTTGAGGAACGTACGGCCGTCGGCCTCGAAGGTGGAGACACCCTCGGCGGTCACCAGTCGGTAGGGCGTGTGGTCCTCTCCCAGGGGGAGCAGATCGGAGTACGCGAACGCAGGGCTGGCAGGGCGGGAGACGGGGGGCATGTGTACGGCCATTCCTCACTCGGCAGACAGCGGCTGACCTCCATTGGCACAGCGCCCTCAAGCGTATGCCGCCGCCACGCCCCCGCTTCTGTGAGGTAAGGCTCAGTTGCGCCCGGACCCGGCGGCGCGCCCACCCTCGCGTACCCCTAGTCGCGATCTATCGCGTTTCGG
The DNA here is from genome assembly GCF_055570295.1 of Streptomyces sp. NPDC031265. Lineage (NCBI taxonomy): Bacteria > Bacillati > Actinomycetota > Actinomycetes > Kitasatosporales > Streptomycetaceae > Streptomyces > Streptomyces sp. NPDC031265. The sequence continues at coordinate 58,246 of NZ_JBVIHM010000016.1, read as the reverse complement.
TACGCTGACTCCGTGGACCTCGAAAAGCACGACGCCAAGCCGCAGCCCGTGGAGCCCGCCCAGCCCGCGCCCCTGCGCGCCTCCGACGCCGACCGCGACCGGGTCGCCGACATCCTCCGCGAGGCCCTCGCGGAGGGGCGCCTCGACGCGGAGGAGCACGCCGAGCGCATCGACGGCGTCTACCGCGCCAAGACGATGGGCGAACTGGAGCCGCTGGTACGGGACCTGCCCGCGGCGGCCGACGGCGTGCACCGGTTCGGCGCGCCCGCGTCCGCGTCGTCCACGCCCGCGTATGCCACCGCACACGCTCCGGACGAGGCCGTGGGGCCGGTCGCCGCCGAGAGTCTGGTCGCCGTCTTCTCCAGCTCGACCCGCAAGGGCCGCTGGCGCATCGGCCGCCGTACGAACGCGTTCGCGCTCTTCGGCAGCGTCGAGATCGATCTCACCGAGGCCTATTTCGAACAGCGGCTTTCCGTCATCAACGCCACCTCGATCTTCGGCAACGTGGAGGTCCGGGTCCCCGAGAACCTCACCCTGCGGGGCAGCGGCACCGGCATCTTCGGCAACTTCGAAGTGGACACGCTGGAGGCCGAACACCCCGAGGCGCCCGTGGTCGTCGTCAACGGATACTCGGTATTCGGCAACATCGAGGCCAAGCCCAAGCGCGGCAAGCGGATCGCCGACCTCCACGGCCGCCTGCGCAAACACCTCGACTCCTGACGCGTCGCGTCCGCACACTTCCAGTCATCGGCGCACGATCGGAATTCCGGACATCGGAACTCAGTGCATAGGCACGCGCACAGCGGGTAGGGACTGTCGCATCGTCGCTCGCTCGCGAAGCCGTCGTCAGCCGTCGTCAGGAGTTGGCCGTGCTGCATCCGCCGCATCAGTCCCTGCAGGTCGCCGTCGCAGTCCCGCCGCAGTTCGGCCCAGCTCGGGAGGACCAGGCGGGCCCGTGGCACACGGAGGCGGTCTGCCGCCGGGACGAGGCGGGGCTGTTCTTCGCCCCTTCCAAGGAGCCGACGGCCGCGCGCCTGTCGCGCGAGGAGGCCGCCAAGCGCGTCTGCGCCCGCTGCCCCGTCATGGTCGAGTGCCGCGAGCACGCCCTGCTGATGCCCGAGCCCTACGGGGTGTGGGGCGGTCTGACGGCGGCGGAGCGGCGTGTGGTGCTGGCTCGTCGGCGCCGGCGCGAGGTCGAGCTGAAGAAGTCCGCGTCCGCCGCCTGAGGCGCGCGTACGTACGTGAAGGGGCGCCCCCGTCCGCACAACGGGGGGGATCCCTCCCGGGCGCACCAGGTCGGGGGCATCGCCTTGCGGTGGGGGAGGCGGGCCGGGTGTCCGAGGGAAAGGCGG